>JBHIEF010000026.1:0-30272 GCA_046760465.1 Armatimonadota bacterium
GGTTTCGTCACCCTCACCGACGTGGCCGTTTCTGTGGACCTGCGCCATGCGCGCGTCTACGTGAGCGTGCTGGGGGACGAGGCGTCTCGGCGCGGCAGCCTGAGGGCGCTGGGGAGGGCCGCCAAGTACATCCGCGCGCAGTTGGCCAAGCGAGTGGACCTGAAGTTCGTGCCGCAGCTGGCCTTCCATCACGACCGCACGGCCGAGCGGGCCCAGCGCATTGAGGGCTTGCTGCGAGACATCGCCGCGGAGCGCACAGATGCCATCGGCACGGGCGAGAATAGCGAAGATCATACAGCAGAGGGACTCGTTCCTCCTGACGACGCATGAGAGGCCCGACGGCGACGCGCTGGGCGCGGCCCTGGCCCTGCGCCACGTACTGGAGGACCTGGGCAAGCAGGTGGAAGTGGTGGCCGGGGCGGAGGTGCCCGCTCGCTACGGCTTTCTGCCCGGCATGGAGGAGGTGCGCGCAGAGGCGTCGGGGCAGCCCTACGAGGTGTTGGTGGGCCTCGACTGCGACGGGGCCGAACGCATGGCGGTGGGGCAGGGAGCGGCCGAGGTTGCCGAGGTCGTTGTAGACATTGACCATCACTCGGGCAATCAGCCCTTCGGCGACGTGCAGTGGGTGGAGGCAGGCGCGGCGGCCGTGGGGCAGCAGATCTACCAGTTGCTACAGCACATGGAGGTGGCCATAACGCCGCCCGTGGCTACTTGCCTGTACTGCGCGATCGCCACGGACACCGGCTTCTTCCGCTTCGGCAACACGACGGCCGAGGTGCTGGAGATCTGTGCGGCACTGGTCGAGGCTGGGGCCGATCCCCACGAGATCGCGCTCCGGGCGCACGACGAGAAGCCGCTGTCCTCGGTGGCGCTGCTGGGGCGGGCCCTGCAAGCGGTTCGGAGCCTGGCGGACGGGCGCGTCGTATGGGCCCACCTGACGCCAGCTGACTTCGCTGCCGCCGGCGCCGACGGGAACGAGACGGAGGGCATCGTCGAGTATCTCAAGTCGGTGGAGGGAGCGCGGGCGGCGGCCCTCTTCCGCGATGAGGGGCGGGGAGAGGTCCGGGTCAGCCTACGGGCGGGTGACGGCGTGGACGTGGCGGCCGTGGCCCGCAAGTTCGGCGGCGGCGGCCACGCCAGCGCGGCCGGCTGCACCATCCCCGGCGACCTGGGGACGGCCACGGACTTGGTGCTCAGCGAATTGCAGGCCGTGTTGGGCTAGGGGACCTTGGCAGTGGACGGCGTTCTCAACGTGTGCAAGCCGCCAGGCATGACCTCGCACGATGTGGTGACGCACGTGCGGCGGACGGCCGGCATCAAGCGGGTGGGGCACACGGGCACGCTGGACCCCATGGCGGCGGGAGTGCTGGTGCTCTGCCTGGGCAGGGGCACGCGCGCGGCGGAGTATCTCGTGCACGCGGACAAGAGCTACGTGGCGGAGCTGACGCTGGGCGTAAGCACCGACACGTTGGACGCCGAGGGCGACATAGTGGCTGAGGCCGACGCCAGCGGCGTAACCGAGAAGGCGATGCGCGAGGGCCTGGCCGGGCTGGTGGGCGAGCGGGAACAGCGCCCGCCCATGTTCTCGGCGGCGAAACGGCAGGGCCGCAAGCTGTACGAGCTGGCGCGTCAGGGGCAGACAGTGGAGCGAGCGCCCAGACGGGTGAGCATCCACGGGGTGTCACTGCTGCGCATGGAGCCGGGGAAGCGGGCCAAGGCGTTGTTCGAGGTGACCTGCTCCAAAGGGACCTATGTGCGCAGCCTGTGCGCCGAGCTGGGCGAGGCCCTGGGCTGCGGCGGGCACCTCTCGTTCCTGGTGCGCACGCGAGCGGGACGCCACCGGCTGGAGCAGGCCCGGACGATCGAGGAGCTGCCCGACAGGGCGGCGATAGAGTCAGGGCTGGAGCCGTTGTCCGCCGCCCTGGCGCATCTGCCGCTGATCGAGGTAAGTGCCAGGCAGCGGCGCATGCTGGCCAACGGACGGCCGGTCTGGGTCAGCCGCCAGGTCGAGGCGGAGCCCGCGGACGGGGCCCTGGCGCGAGGCTGTGACTCGGACGGCGAACTGGTGTGCGTCGGGGAGTACACGCGGGAGGCGCAGCGAGGCGTGCTGCGGCCGAAGAAGGTCTTCGTCAACTGAGGCAAGAGGGAGCCGTCGGCAGGCGCCAATGCAAGTCCTGAGAGGCATCGAATCCCTGCCCGGGACGGACAGGCCGAGGGTGGTGGCCGTCGGCGTCTTCGACGGGGTCCACCTGGGCCATCAGGCGGTGCTGGCGCGCACCAGAGAGGTGGCTGAGGAGAGCGAGGCTCAGGTGGCCGTGACCACGTTCGAGCCCTCGCCCGACGAGTTCTTCCGACCGGACGGGCCAGATCGGCGCCTAACGCTGCCGGGGGAGAAGCTCGAGCTGCTGGCGGAGCAGGGGGCGGAGATGTGCGTGGTGCTGGAGTTCGACGGGGAGATGAACCAATGGCCCTGCGAGCGCTTCGTGAAAGACGTGTACGTGGAGGGCCTGGGCGCGAGGGCGGTGGTGGCGGGCGAAAGCCATACCTTCGGAGCAGGCGGAAAGGGGACCATTGACACTCTGGCGGCTCTGGGCGGCCAGAGCGGCCTGCACGTCGAGCGAGTGCCCTTGGCGCAGGTCAGGGGCAGCGCCATCAGCAGCACGGAGATCCGCCGCGCGCTGCGGGCAGGGGAGGTGGGTCGAGCCGGCGAAATGCTGGGTCGCTTCTACGCGGTCGAGGGGGAGGTGGAGAGCGGCGCGGGCAGAGGGAGAAGGCTGGGCTTCCCCACCGCCAACCTGGCCGTGCCGGAACGGAAAGTCGTGCCGGCAGACGGAGTCTACGCCGCCTACGCATACGTGGCCGGCGAGCGGACGCCGGCAGCCGTCAACGTCGGTGGCGCCCCGACGGTGGGGCAGCCTGGACGCACCGTGGAGGCATACCTAATCGAGCGCGAGGTGGGTCTGGAGGGGAAACGCCTGCGGGTGGAGTTCGTGCAGCGCCTGCGGGGCGAGATCGTCTTCGACGACACGCAGGCCCTGGCAGAGCAGATCGGGCGAGATGTCGCAGAGATCAAGCGAATGCTAGAGGCGGTGCCGGCCGACGCATGCCAGCGGGCGCCGGCCTCGACTTGCTGAAGACCCGAGCCTGGGACCGGAGGCCGATCACCAGCGCCGGCCGCGGGGACGGGATTCGCCAGCCGAAAGAGGTGAGCCGCTTGAGTCATTTCGAGAAGGTCAAGCCAGAGGTGATCCAGCAGTATCGGCGGCACGAGTCGGACACGGGATCGCCGGAGGTTCAGGTCGCGCTGCTGACGGCCCGCATTGAGCAGCTTAACCAGCACCTGCAAGAGCATCGCAAGGACCACCACAGCCGGCGGGGCCTGCTGAAGATGGTGGGACAGCGGCGCAGGCTGCTGAACTACCTACGCAGTAAGGACATCGAGCGCTATCGCGAGGTCTCCGAGAAGCTGGGCCTGCGCGTGCGAACGTAGCGGCGAGCATCAAGTTGGGCGCGTCCGAAGGGGCGGGCCCGACTGTGGCACGTACGCCCCCTTGTGGGGGCGATAACACGGGTGCCCTCGCGGGGATCGGGGAATCAGGACAAGGAGGGCCGCGGGTCCTCTTTCTCCTGTTTCCTCCCTTTCCGCGAGGGTCGCCCCCAGGCGCATTGACGCCCACAGGAGTGTGTACCCAGAGATGTCGAACACAGCAGAGATGACGTATGCCGGGCGCCCTCTATCAGTGGAGACGGGCCAGATGGCACGGCAGGCCGATGCCGCGGCCGTGGTGCGCTACGGCGACACCATGGCACTGGTGACAGCCTGTGCCGAGAAAGGAGTGCGCGAGGGCACTAGCTTCCTGCCCCTGCGCGTGGACTTCGAGGAGAAGATGTACGCCGTCGGGCGCATTCCGGGCGGCTTTTTCAAGCGCGAGGGCCGGCCCACGGAGGAAGCCACCCGCACCATGGGCGTGATTGACAAGGCGGTGCGGCCGCTGCTGCCGCCGGGTCTGCGCAGCGACGTGCAGATCATCGCCACGGCCCTGTCAGCCGACCACGAGAACTCCCCCGACATCGTGTGTGTGCTGGGTGCCTCGGCCGCACTGACGATGTCTTCCGTCCCCTTCGGGGGGCCGGTGGCGGCAGCCGAGGTGGGTCGGGTCAACGGCGAGCTGGTGCTCAACCCCTCGTGGGAGCAGATTCTGGCCGGCGACCTACACGTGTTGGTGGTGGGGGCCAAGAGCGGCATCATCTCGGTGGAGGTAGAGGCCAAGCAGGCGCCGGATGAGGCGGTGGCGGACGCCATCGAGTTCGGGCAGCAGTCCCTGCTTCCGGTCATTGACCTGATCGCCGAGTTCGCGGCGAAGCACGGGCATCCGAAGAGCGACGAGTACTTCATCTGGGAGCTTGACGACCAGGTCTTGCAGCAGGTCAGGGACCTGGTCGGAGCGGAGCTGCGCGAGGCCCTGACCACCAAGGACAAGCTGGAGCAACGAACGCGCCTGAATGCAGCCATGGCGCGGGCCAAGCAAGAGCTGGTGAGCGAGAACGGCGACAACCTCATGGAGGTCGTCGAGTCCGTGGAGCAGCTCGAGCGCGAGATCGTGCGGGATCTGATCCTGAGAGAGAACGCGCGCGCCGACGGCCGACGCATGGACGAGGTGAGGAGCCTGGACAGCAAGGCCGGCTTCCTACCCCGGACGCATGGCTCGGGGCTGTTCACGCGCGGCGACACGCAGGTGCTGACGGTGGCCACGCTGGGTGCAGTACGGGACCAGAAGCTGGTGCGGACGCTGGCGGAAGAGGAGTACAAGCGGTTCATGCATCAGTACAACTTTCCTCCCTATTCGGGGGGCGAGGTCAGACCGTTGCGTAGCCCCAGCCGCCGCGAGATTCGGCATGGAGTCCTGGCCGAGACGGCGCTGTGGCAGGTGCTGCCCGACGAGGACACGTTTCCCTACACGGTTCGCCTGGTCTCCGAGGTGTTGGAGTCGAATTCCTCCAGCTCCATGGCCGCCATCTGCGCCAGCTCGCTGGCGCTGATGGACGCGGGCGTGCCGGTCACGGCGGCGGTGGCCGGCGTGGGCATGGGGCTGGTGATGGAGGGCGACCAGTACCACATCCTGACCGACATCCAGTATATCGAGGACGCCTCCGGCGACATGGACTTCAAGGTGGCGGGCACGCGGGACGGCATCACCGCCATCCACCTCGACATCAAGAAGCCGGGCATTCCGGCTCACGTCCTGCGCGAGGCGCTGGCCGCGGCCAAGGGCGCCCGCGGCGTCATCCTGGACAACATGGAGGCCGCCATTCCGGAGCCGCGACCGGACATCTCGCCGCACGCGCCGCGCATGTTCAGCATGCGCATTGACCGAGACCAGATCGGCCTGCTGATCGGGCCGGGCGGGCGCACGGTTCGCAAGATCCAGGACGAGTTCGACGTGAACATTGACGTGGAGGACGATGGCTTGGTGTTCATCACCTCCACCAAGGCGGAGGGCGCGGAGGCGGCCAAGGCCTACATTGATGAACTGACGCGGAAGTTCGAGGTTGGTGAGGTGGTCACGGGCACCGTGGTGAGCACCACGCCCTTCGGGGCATTTGTGGAGATCGGGCCAGGGCAGGAGGGGCTGATTCACATATCCCACCTGGCCTGGGAGCACGTGGCCAAGACGGAAGACGTCGTTCGGGTGGGAGACGAGGTCACCGTGAAGGTGATCGAGGTGTCGGAGGAGGGCAAGATCCGGCTCAGCCGCAAGGAACTGCTGCCGCGGGGGGGCGGCGACGGCGGGGGAAGGCCTCGGGGCGAGAGGGGCTCCCAGAGGCCCGGCCGCCCGCGCGGCGGGCAGCGCCCGCGGCCTCGCCGGGGCGCCAGCCAGAGCGGCGACGAGGCGGACGCCGGCACTAAGCCCTACTTCCGGGAGAAGCGACGCAAGTAACGCTCCGCGCGGGCTGCGATAGCTGAGAGTGGGACCCCAAGAACCGAAGCTGTCGAGGTTGTCCAACGGCCTCACCCTCATCACCGAGCGCGTGCCGGGACGCCGGCCGGCGGTCATCGGCGTCTGGATCGGCACTGGCTCGGCGCACGATCCCCCCAAGCAGCGGGGTCTGGCTCACTTCCTCGAGCACATGCTGTTCAAGGGCACCGAGCGGCGCACGGGCGAGCAGATTGACCGCCTCATGGCCCGCGCAGGCGCCGATTTGAACGGCTTCGTGGACAAGGAGCACACCTGCTTCGTGGCACGCTGCCTGGGCGAGCACGTGCCGGTGGTGCTCGACGTGCTGGCGGACGTGATCCTCCACTCGCGGCTGGCGGAGGAGGCCGTCGAGCGAGAGAAGAGCGTCGTGGCCGAGGAGATCGCTCAGTACGAGGACAGCCCCGAGCAAGTTGTGGACGATGCGCTAACCGAGGTGCTCTGGGGAGAGCACCCCCTCAGCGGCAGTGTCCTGGGGCGCCCGGAGTGCGTAGAGCGGCTGCGCCGGGATGACTTGGTGCAGTTCACCCGACACTACTGTCAAGCCACCAACATGGTGGTGGCCGCCGCGGGGGACGTCGAACACGAGCAGTTGAGGGAGGCGGCGACCGAGCACTTCCAGACGCCTGGGGGCGAGCCGCCGGGACGTGTTGTGGCGCCCCCCCGGCCCCGCGGCGGCACGCGCCTCATCGAGCGGGATGCCGCCCAGGCGCATGTGTGCCTGGGGGCACGAGGACACGCCCGCGCCGCTGATGAGCTGTATGCGGAGCGCATCATCTCCACGGCGCTGGGCGGGGGTGCGGCCTCCCGCCTGTTTCGGGAGGTGCGAGAGAAGCGGGGCCTGGCCTACTCCGTGGGCAGCTACACCAACGCTCACTCGTGCGCCGGCTGCCTGGCGTTGTACGCGGGTGCTCAGGCCAGCGCCATACCGGAGATAGTGGGCCACTTTCGGGAGGAGCTGACTGACATCGCGGCCCACGGGCTCGAGGCGGAGGAGCTGGAGGAGACGCGCGAACAGCTCAGGGCGCGGGTCATCCTGTCGCTTGACGATATGGGCGCGCGGGCCGAGCACCTGGCGGAATCTTGGTTGTACGAGGATCGCCTGGTGCCGGTGGAGGAAATCCTGGACCGTTTGGCCAAGGTGTCGCCCCAAGACGTGCAGCGCACTGCACACGACATGTTCGCCGATGGCCCCCTCGCCCTGGCGGCAATCGGGCCGCTGGCGGGAGTTGACCTGGAGGGTAGCCTGTGCCAGCCATAGCGGTTTGCGTATGCGGGGCGTGCGGCCGCATGGGCCGGGCCACCGTGAAGGCCATCGCCGCCCAGGAAAACGTGCGCCTGGCGGCGGCGGTGGACACGGTGCTGGTGGGTGAGGATGCCGGCGACGTGGCCGGCATCGGCAAGATCCGCGTCAACATAGCCCGCGACCTGGGCACAGCCCTGGATCGCTCCCGGGCGGACGTCATGGTGGACTTCACCAACCCCAGCGTGGTCATGGACAACGTGCGGGCCGCCCTCAGTCGCGCCGTCAACTGCGTGGTCGGGACGACAGGCCTGGGCGAGGACGACCTGGCCGAGATCGAGGAGCTCTGCGAGCGGCATGACACCGCCGCCATCGTCAGCCCCAACTTCTCGCTGGGCGCCAACCTGATGATGCGCTTTGCCCAGGAGGCCGCCAAGCACTTCGAGTTCGCCGAGATACTGGAGCTGCATCATGAGGGGAAGAAGGACGCGCCCTCGGGGACGGCGCTGAAGACGGCAGCCATGATGGCGGAGGGCCGGGGCGGCCCGCTGCGCGAGGTGCCCACTGAGGTTACCAAGCTGGCGGGCGCGCGGGGGGGGGAATCGGACGGCGTCGCCATCCACAGCGTGCGGCTGCCGGGGTTGGTAGCCCACCAGGAGATCATCTTCGGCGGCCTGGGGGAGACCTTGACCATCCGGCACGACTCCCTGACACACGAGAGCTTCATGCCGGGGGTGCTGCTGGCGGCGCACGAGGTACGCAAGCGCAAGGGCCTCATCCTGAGTCTGGACGACCTGCTCAAGTAGGTGAGAGGGGCATGGCGCTGAAAGTCGGGCTGGTCGGTGTTGGGCCCGTGGGCGACCGCATCGTCGCCATTCTGCGGGAGCGGAGCTTCCCCGTGGATGGTGACCTGCGGGTGATGGCCACCAGTTCCCGGACGGAGGTCCTGGCTGGAGAGCAGGTCGAGGTGAGAAAGGTCGCGGCCGAGGAGTTCGAGGGCCTAGACCTGGTGTTCTTTGCCGGCCGCGAGGGGGCCAAGGGAGCCAGCGTGCAGTGGGCCGAGACGGCCATCGGCAAGGGCGCCAAGCTGATTGACAATGGCGGGGACTTCCGCATGGAGCCCGGCGTGCCTCTGGTGGTGCCGGAAGTCAACATGGACGCCGTCGAGCCCGACCACCACCACATCGCCAACCCCAACTGCTCCACCATCCAGATGGTCGTTGCCCTGGCGCCGCTGCATCGCGCGGCACGCATCAAGCGCATCGTGGTGAGCACGTACCAGTCCGTCTCCGGGTGGGGCCAGGCGGCCATGGACGAGCTGCTGCGGCAGGCGCCGGCCTTGCTGGAGGGTAGGGAGCCCGAGTGCGACCCGACCATCCTGCGCAAGCCCATCGCCTTCGACGTGCTACCCCACATTGACAAGTTCCTGCCCGACGGCAGCACTAAAGAGGAATGGAAGATGGTGGCCGAGACGCACAAGATTCTGGGCGATGACAGCATCCGCATCACGGCCACCACGGTGCGGGTGCCGGTGCTGGTGGGCCACGCCGAGGCCATCAACATCGAAACGGAGAGGAAGCTGACTGACGAGCAGGCCCGCGAGATCCTTGGCGATCCCGACCAGGCTCCGGGCGTCGTGGTCATGGACGATCCGAACACGGCCGAATACGCCGGTCCGGACGAGCGGACCTATCCCACACCGCGAGACGTCGAGAAGGACGAGTACAAGGACGCGGTGCTGGTCGGGCGGATTCGGGAGGACGACACGATCACCAACGGACTCAACCTCTGGGTAGTGGCCGATAACCTGCGCAAGGGCGCGGGGCTCAACGCCGTCCAGATAGCTGAGGAGATGATAGAGCGGGGGTTGCTCTAGTCACCACCGGTGTTTAGGCAGCTCGCTGCCGAAACGCGGCGGCCGGCGCACCGTGTCATCCTGAGCTGCGGACCGTCGGCCCGCAAAGCGAAGGACCTCGGAGAGGACCTTGTGCGCAGGGCGCAACGAGATTCTCCGCTTCGCTCAGAATGGCATCGTTTGCAGAGGGGGACTGCAATGCCGGGATTCGGGCGACTGCTGACGGCAATGGTGACGCCGTTCGATGACGGGTGCCAGGTGGACTATGGGCGGGCGGGCGAGCTGGCCAAGTGGCTTACCGCGCGCGGCAGCGAGGGGCTGGTGGTGGCCGGCACTACCGGCGAGTCGCCCACCTTGACCCACGAGGAGAAGCTGAGACTGTTCGAGACCGTGAAGGGTGCCGTGGGGGATGAGGCCTCGGTCATCGCCGGCACCGGCAGCAACGACACAGCCGCCTCGGTGGAGCTCACCAAGGCAGCCGAGCAGACGGGCGTTGACGGGGCCATGTTGGTGGGCCCGTACTACAACAAGCCGCCGCAGGAGGGGCTGTACGAACACTTCAGGACGATCGCGGAGGCTACCAGCCTCCCCCTCATCGTCTATAACGTCCCCAGCCGCACCTCGCGCAACATTGACCCCGCCACCATCATCCGCCTGGCCGAGATTGACAACATCGTGGCCGCCAAAGAGGCGCCGGAGAGCATGGATAACGCCAGCCTGATCTGCGCCGGCGTGCCGGACGACTTCCGGGTCTACAGCGGCGACGACAGCGCGACGCTGCCCATGATGGCGGTGGGCGCCTACGGCGTCATCAGCGTCGCCTCGCACGTGGCGGGGCCGCAGATGCGGGAGATGATCGAGAGCTTCGTGGCCAGGGATACGGCCAAGGCGGCGGCGATACACCAGCGGCTGTTCCCGCTGTTCAAGGTGCTCTTCCTCCCCACCTCGGTGAGTCCCGCCCCCGTGAAGGCGGCCTTGCGCCTGGCCGGCTTCGACCCGGGAGGGGTGCGGCTGCCGCTGGTGGAGGCGACTGAGGCGGAAGTGGCCAAGGTCCGCAGCGTCATGGAGGAGCTGGGACTCCTGTAGTGTGAGCAGCGTGGGCGATATGACCGACCTGGAGCAGATCTCAGCCGAGGTGCGGGCCTGCACGAAGTGCGCGCTGTCGCGGGGGCGGCAGAATGCGGTGCCGGGCGAGGGGCCCGAGGACTCCTACATCATGTTCGTGGGAGAGGCGCCGGGCGTGCAGGAGGACATCCAGGGGCGGCCCTTCGTGGGCCCGGCGGGGCAGTTGCTCGACCAGCTCCTGACGGAGGCGGGGCTGTCGCGCGAGGAAGTGTACATCACCAACATCATCAAGTGCCGCCCTCCCGGGAACCGCGACCCCCTGCCCTCCGAGATAGAGGCGTGCAACGACTACCTGATAGGCCAGATCGCGGCCATCCAGCCGCGCGTCATCTGCACGCTGGGCTCTCCAGCGCTGCGCACGCTGGTTGACCCCAAGGCCAGCATATCGAGGGTCCACGGGACCTCGGTGCGGCGCGGCGGCATCCTGTACGTTCCCCTGTACCACCCGGCCGCGGCCATCCACAAGCGCGCGCTGCGGCAGACCCTGGTGGATGATATGATACGCGTCAGGCCGATCCTGACGGGCGAGGAGTAGGCTCTCGTGGGCGGGGGCGCGCCCTCGCGCCAGTCGGCCGCCGCGGAGAGGTCTGTATGGCCAAGAAGAAGGCCCCAGTTTCGCTGATCCCGCTGGGAGGGACGGCGGCGATCGGCAAGAACATGATCCTGGTGGAGCAGGCCGGCAGCATCTTGGTGGTTGATGCCGGCCTGATGTTCCCCGACGAGACGCTGCTGGGCGTGGACATCGTCATCCCCGACATGAGCTATCTGGCCCAGCGAGCCGACGACGTAGTGGGCATCATCCTGACTCACGGCCATGAGGACCACACCGGCGCCCTGCCCTTCCTCCTGGACCAGGTACGGGCGCCGGTCTGGGGGACGCCTTTGACCTTGGGGCTGGTGGAGCTAAAGCTGCGAGAGCACGGCCTCTCTGACGCGGTGCCGATGCACGCCGTGGACGCAGGCGAGAGCGTGGAGATCGGCCCCTTCGGCATTGACCTGGTGGCCGTGAACCACAGCGTGCCACACGGGGTGGGCCTGGGGATCCACACGGCGCAGGGGTTGATAGTCCACTCCGGCGACTTCAAGTTCGACCTGACGCCTCTGACGGGCCCGGCCGCCGACGTGCAGAAGCTGGGGGCTCTGGGCAGTGAAGGCGTGTTGGCCCTCATCCCGGACTGCACCAACATAGACACGCCGGGCTACACGCCCAGCGAACGGCCGGTTGAGGAGGTGCTGGATCGGTACTTCGGCGAGGCCACGGGGCGCGTCATCGTGGCCACGTTCGCCTCCAACCTGTCCCGCATTCAGCAGGCTTTCAACGTGGCGCATCGCCACGGGCGCAAGGTGGCGCTGCTGGGTCGGAGCATGGTGCAGAACTGCGAGACGGCCGCCGAGCTGGGCTATCTGACGATCCCCGAGGAAACGCTGGTGGACCCGCGTGACCTGGCTGAGCTGTCCCCGCAGCGGGTGGCGTGCATTACCACGGGCACCCAAGGCGAGCCGCTCTCGGCGTTGTCGTTGATGGCGCAGGGAGAACACAAGTACCTGGACGTCACCGAGGGCGACACCGTGATCATCTCGGCCAGCTCCATTCCGGGCAACGAAGCCCTCATCTTCCGGACCATCAACAACCTGTTTCGGCGAGGCGCGCACGTGATTCACGGCCCGGAGATGGGCGTGCACGTGTCGGGCCATGGCAGCCGCGAGGACATCAAGATGCTGCTGGGCCTGCTGCGACCCAAGTTCCTGATCCCGTATCACGGGGAGTACCGGCACCTGGTGGCCTTCCGCGCCATGGCCGCGGAGATGGGCGTGGCCGAGGAGGCGGTCTTTTTGCTGGACCTGGGGGACGTTCTGGAGTTCTCCGCGGGCCGAGCGCGAGTAGTTGATCGAGTGCCGGCCGGGAGCCTGAACGTAGACGGGCTGGGCGTGGGAGACGTGGGCGACGTGGTGCTGCGCGATCGGCAACGGCTGAGCCAGAACGGCGTACTGGCTGCCATCATAGTGCTGGACTACGAGACCAGGGAGATGCTGGCCGAGCCCAACATCTACAGCCGCGGCTTCGTGTACGTGCGCGACGCGCAGCATATCATGGAGGAAGCGCAGGCCACCGTGGCCGGCGCAATCGAGGAGGCGGTGGCGTCCGGCGAGGTGGATCGCGAGGAGCTTGAGGCACGCGTGCGCACGGCTCTGCGGCGGCGCGTCTACGAGCTTACCGAGCGGCGCCCCATCATCTTGCCCATCGTCATCGAGGTGGGCGCGCCTGCGGAAGCCAGAACGGCGCCGTGGGAGACGGAAGCGTAGGCAGGGGCAGACGGCTACGGTCGAGCGAGGGTGCGGGCCAAAGTGGTCTGCGCGTCGTGGCGGTCGGTGGCTACCACGGTGACGGTGGGCGGATCGCCCAGGTCGGCGACGGGTAGATCGGCGCTGAAGTGGCCGCGGCGGGTGGTCTCGATGGCCTGCTCATTCACGGTGACGCTGGCGTGAGGCTCGGCGTCGCCCTCCACGTGAACGGACGATCCCACCATCTCGGCACCCTGGACGGGGCTGGTCAAGCTGAGGTAGGGGCCGACGAAGTGCTGCTGCTCTTGCCAGGCCGCCTGGGCCTCGGAGGAGAGGGACTCCAGCTCGGCGCTGGAACCGCCGGCAGCGATGCGCGCGACCTGGCCGCCCGGGATCTCCGTGTTGGCGCCGCCGGCCGCCAGCGCGACGGAGCCGTCCCAGACCGAGATGGTGGTAGCCCCGTCCGGCCCGACGTCAACGGAGAAGACGGTGCCGCGGATGCCGGCGGTGGCTGCGGGGGTCTGCACCTCGAACTTGGAGCCGCGCGTCAGGATCTTGACCACTCGCACCCAGATGCGGCCCAGATCCACCCGGAAGATGCTGGTGTCTACCCGGTCCAGCGAGTCGAAGCTGCACTTGAGGATGGTCATGGTGGTGCCGGAGTCGAGCTTGAGGCGCGTGCCGTCCACCCAGCTTAGCTCGACCGAGGCGTCACTGCCCGTACGGAGTGTGTCACCGGTCTTGACGTTGCGGCCCTCTCCCAGAGGTCGGAACTCGCCTTCGCCTCGGGGCTTGATCTGCACGTCACCTGCCGCGGACTCCACAGCAGCTACGCGCTCCATGACGAAGAGCGTGTTGGTGACGGCAAAGGCCGCGACGAGCATAATGACTGCCGCAACCACCAGAACTGTGGCATACTTCCGCAAGAGGCTGCCTCCGCGCCCTGTGCGCCGGCGATTGGCGTAGTTATACCCGACAGGCCATGCGGCCAAACGGCAGGCGGAGCTCCGCCGGGCCGAGGCCGGCACGGGGCGTGCGGGCCGTTCGGCCATGCGCTCGTTCGCCGCCCCACTAGCGCGCCGCAATCAGCTAATCGCCCTGGGCCTGGCCGTGGCCATGGGCGTCCTGGCCAATATGGCCATGGACGTGGACGTCACCACCCTCTTCTACAACTTCGAGCTGAAGACCATTGACTACCGGTTTCAGTGGCGCGGCAGGCGGCAGCCCTCGCCCGAGATCCTGATCGTGGCCATTGACGAGGCCAGCATACAGGATCCCGACGAGGAGTTCGGCCAGTGGCCTTGGCGTCGCTCCGTGCACGCCGAGCTCGTCCGAGTCCTCCACGAGGCGCGCGTGGCGCAGATCGGGTTCGACGTGTTCTTCGCCGAGCCCGATCGGTTCGGGCAGAGCGAGGATCGCGAGCTGGCTCGGGCCATGGCCGAGGCGGGCAACGTGTTCTGCGCCATGTTCGGCCTGGAGAAGGAGCGGGCGCCGCGCCCCACGCCCCCCGAGGCGGAGGCTGCCATGCGGCGCTTCGCCGTGGAGTCCCCAGCGCTGGACCTGGCGGCCGGCAGGCTGCCCGACGTCCCGTATGCGCGCCCGCCGCTTCCGGAGATCACGGCAGCCTGCGCCGGCCTTGGCTTCGTGGACTTCCCCGCGGATGCAGACAACGTCTACCGACGGGTGCCGCTGCTGGCTACTCACGAGGGGAAGCTGTACCCGGCCCTGGGGCTGGCCATGGCCGCCGCCCGCCTCAACGTGGACCTCAATGACATCGAGGTGGTACTGGGCTCTCAGCTGGCGCTGGGCCCCGGCTCGCGCATCCCCCTGGACGAACGCGGCCGCCTGTGGATTGACTTCGCCGGCGGCGCGCGCACCTTTCCGCGCGAATCGTACGCCGATGTGCTCAAGGGACGCGTCCCCCAGGAGCGGCTGACTGGGCGCATCGTCCTGGTGGGCGCCACCGCCACCGGACTGGGCGATATTCGCGCCTGTCCCTTTGGCGGCGGACGGGGCGAGAAGGACCTATTCTACGGGGTTGAGCATCAGGCCAATATCCTGGCCAGCCTCCTGGAGGGTCGCGGCCTGCGCCCGATCAGTCCGCCGCTGCGCATCGGGCTGGTGTACCTGCTGGCCCTGCTGGCCGGCCTGATTGTACCGCGTACCCGGCCTCTGTGGGCGGCGGCCGGAGCTGTGGCGGTGCTGCTGGCCTACGATATGCTGGCGCTGCGTCTGTTCGCCTCCCACGGGATCGTGTTGGAGGTGGTGCCCCAAAACGGGGCGCTGGTGCTGACCACGGCGGCGATTCTGGTGACGCGGCTGCGGGGCGAGGAGCACGAGAAGCAGGCTCTGCGGGAGAGCATGCAATACTATCTGCCGGCTCACGTGGTGGACGAATTGGTGGCGAGGCCGGGCGCGGTGACGCTGGGCGGCGAGCGCCGGGAGATCAGCGTCCTGTTCTGCGACATACGCGACTTCACCGCGTTTGCGGAGAAGGTGCACTCGGAGGAGACGGTGGCGCTGCTGAACCGGTTCTTCGACGCCATGGACGACGTGGTGTGGCGGCATGAGGGCCTGATTGACAAGTACATGGGCGACTGCGTCATGGCCATTTTCGGCGCTCCCCACGACCAGCCGGATCACGCGGCCCGGGCGGTGGGCGCGGCCCTGGATATGCAGCAGGAAGTTGAGGCCACGGAGGGCGTCTGGGAGTTCCTGGGGTTCGAGGGCATGCGAGTCGGCATCGGGGTGGCCACGGGCCAAGCCACCGTGGGCAACGTAGGGTCCAGCCGGCTCATTCAGTACACGGCAGTGGGCGACACGGTCAACCTGGCCAGCCGCCTGGAGCAGCTTACCAAGGAGCACAACGTGCCGGTACTGGTCAGCGCCGAGACCCGGGCGCAAGCTCCGGAGGTTGCAGTGTATCGAGAAGTGGGCAAAGTTGGCATAACCAGGATTGAGGGGCCCGCGCCCATCTACAGCGCGGCGCGGCCGCACACGCGCACGCCCAGGCGAGGGGACGTGGAGGCGGGGAGCGACAGCCAGCAGCATGAGCACGCAGGCGACTGACCAGAGCACAGCCGCAGGAGAGGCGCTGGCCGCGGCGGAGCAGCAGATAGCGGCTCTGCGGGCCCAGAGCCAAGTCTGGCGCCGGCGCGCGCTGGCCTTCGAGGCGAGCGCGCGTGCTCTGATGGCGGTGGATACGCCGACCCGGCTGCCGGCGATCCTGCTGCGCCTGGCCACCGAGCTGATGGACGCCGAAGCCAGCTCGCTGGCGCTGGTGGAGGATGGGGAAGGGGACCTGTCATTCCACCTGGCCACCGGGCCACGGGCCGACAAGGTGAGGCAACTCCGCCTGGAGGCGGGCCAAGGCATCGTCGGGTGGGTGGTGGCACGCGGCGAGTCCGCCCTGGTGCCGGACGTCAGCAGCGATCCGCGCTTCCGGCAGGACATCGCGGAGGGCCTGGGTTACGCCGCACGCGACATCCTCTGCGTCCCGCTGCACGCCAGGGAGGGCGTGATAGGCGCCATCGAGGTCATCAACAAGCGGGGCGAGCAACCCTTCAGTGAGGAGGACCTGCGCCTGCTTCAGCCCATCGCGACCCTGGCGGCTGCGGCGGTGAAGAACGCCAGGCTGCACGAGGCGTTCCAGAAGAAGATGACCGAGCTGTCCACGCTGACCGGCGTGGGCATAGCGCTGAGCGCCCGTCTCAACCTCCCCGACCTGTTGGACACCATCGTCTATCTGGCCACCTCCCTGCTGCGCGCGGAGGCCAGCTCGCTGCTGCTGCTGAACGCGCAGCAGGATGCCCTGGAGTTCGTGGTGGCCCTGGGAGCCAAGGGCGAGGAGGTCAAGGAGCACCGGGTGCCGCTGGGGCAGGGAATTGCCGGTTGGGTGGCGCAGCACGGGGAGCCAGCGGTCGTGCCGGACGTGACGGAGGATCCCCGCTTCACGGGCGAGATAGCTGAGGCAGTGGGCTTCGAGGTCTCCAGCATCCTGTGCGTGCCGATCAAGGTCCAAGAGGACGTGATCGGGGTCATCGAGCTGCTCAACCCGGTAGGGGACCGACCGTTCGACGAGGACGACGTGAACATACTGAGCATCCTGGCCAGTCAGGCCGGCATTGCCATCAGGAATGCCCACGTCATGCAGTCCGAGCGCGACCTGTTCTACTCGACGGTGTCGGCACTGGCCGCGCTGATTGACGCCGACGACCCCTACACGCACGGTCACTCGAAGGCCGTGGCCAGCCTATGCGGGCTCATCGCCGAGGAGATAGGCCTGTCGCCGGAGGTGCGCGAGACACTGCAACTGGCCGCGCTGCTTCACGACATCGGCAAGATCGGCGTGGACAAGGTGCTCATCAACAAGGCCGGCGATCTCACCGACCAGGAGTTGGAGGAGATCCGCGCCCATCCGCTGATTGGCGCTAACGTACTGGCGAACGTGGAGTACCGGATAATGCAGGAGGCGCTGGATGGGGTCCGTCACCACCACGAGTGGTACGACGGCAGCGGCTTCCCCGACCACCTGGCGGGGGAGGCCATACCCCTGATCGCCCGCATCATCTGCGTGGCAGATGCCTACCACGCCATGGTCTCGGCGCGCTCCTATCGTCCCGCTCGCGAGCAGGACGAGGCCCTGCGGGAGCTGCGAGAGTGGTCTGGCACTCAGTTCTGGCCGGAGGCCGTGGAAGCCCTGTGCAGCGCACTGGAGCGGCGGCGGGAGGCAGGGAACGAGTGGAGCGCGTGACGGCGCCCGCAGGCACAGGCACCCGACGGGGCCTGGGGCCTGCTCGGCTCCGGCAGGTGCCAGCCGCAGCAGAGCGGGGGCGTGTCGCGCTCCAACCGGCGGTGAAAGGCCGTGGCACGCGAGCCCGGGACAACCACCATGGATAGCTGCCTGGACTGGTGGCAGGACGAGGCGCTGCGCTGGTTCAAGGGCAACCTGCATACACACACGGACCAATCCGACGGCGAGCGCACGCCCGCCGAGGCCTGCGCCTGGTTCCGCGAGCAGGGCTACAACTTCGTGCACCTGACGGACCACGACGTGGTGACGATCGAAGACGTGGTCGTGCCCGGCCGCTTCATCGCCATTGCCGGGTGCGAGGTGGAGGCGGGGCGCAACGAGCTGGGGCAGTCGTACCACCTCGTGGGGCTGGGCTTGGAGGAGCCCGTGGAGGAGGAGGGGCGCCAGGACGTGCAGACGGCCATTGACATGATGCGCGAGGCGGGCTCCCAGGTGCTCATCGCCCACCCCTATTGGTCCGGGCACACGGTGCGGGACCTGGCGCGGCTCAGGGGGCACCTGGGCATCGAGGTGTGGAACACGCTGTGCGAGCTGCTGAACGGCAAGGGCCACTCGGGCGTGGTGTGGGACGATTTACTGGCCCGTGGGCGCCGGTTAGTGGGCACGGCGGTGGACGATGCGCACTGGCAACTGCCTGACTACGGGCAGGGGTGGGTAGTAGTGCGCGCGGCCAAGCTGCGGGCGGACGAGGTGCTCGACGCCGTCTGCCGGGGGCACTTCTACTCCAGCAATGGGCCCGCCATACACGACCTGCGGGTGGACGGACGCAGCATCTGGGTGCAGTGCGAGGAGGTGGCGGCCATCAACTTCGTCTCGGAGTCCGCGCACGGCCAGTGCCTGCGGGTGAGCGGGCAGCTCGTCACCGAGGGCGAGGCCACCCTCCCCGAACACGCCACCTACGTGCGGGTGGAGTGCATAGACAACCACGGCCGGCGAGCGTGGACGAACCCCGTGTTCTTCGACTCCTTGTAGAGGCTCACTCCTGGTCCGACTCTGACTCGTCTTCGTCGTCGGCCTCGCGCGGGCCGGGGAGCTTCTCGCCGGTGAGGTACTCGTGGATGGCGCGGGCGGAGCGCTTGCCGGCGCCCATGGCCTCGATGACGGTGGCGGCGCCGGTGACGATGTCGCCGCCGGCGTAGACTCCCGGCTTGCTGGTGGCGCCGGTCTCGGGGTCGGCCACGATGTAGCCCCACTTGTTGCACTCCAGGCCGGGGGTGCTTTCGCGGATGATGGGATTGGCGTTGGTGCCGAAGGCGCTGATGACGGTGTCCACGTCCATGATGAACTCGGAGCCCTCGATGGGGATGGGCCGGCGGCGACCGCTGTCGTCGGGCTCGCCCAGCTCCATCCTGATGCACTCCATGGCCCGGACCCAGCCCTGCTGGTCGCCGATGAAGCGCGTGGGGTTGGTCAGGAAGTGGAACTGGATCCCCTCCTCCTCGCCGTGGTGGATCTCCTCGTCGCGGGCCGGCATCTCCCTGCGCGAGCGGCGGTAGACGATGGACACCTCTCCCCCATTCGAGAGCCGCAGCGCAGTGCGGGCGGCGTCCATAGCGGTGTTGCCCCCGCCGAGCACGGCGATCTTCCTGCCCCGGATGATGGGCGTGTCGTAGTTGGGGAAGTCGTAGGCCCGCATGAGGTTGGCGCGGGTGAGGTATTCGTTGGCCGAGTAGATGCCGCAGAGGTTCTCGCCCGGTAGGTCCGTCATCCACGGGGCGCCGGCGCCGATGCCGATGAAGACGGCATCGTACTCCTCCAGCAACTCGTCCACGGTGGCGGTCTTGCCCACCACGAAGTTGGGCTCGTATTCAACGCCCAGCTTGCGCAGGTAGTCCACCTCGGCCCTGACGATGGCCTTGGGCAGGCGGAACTCCGGGATTCCGTAGGTCAGCACGCCCCCGAGCTCATGCAGTGCCTCCAGGACGATCACCTCGTGGCCTAGCAGGGCCAGGTCGCCGGCCACGGTCAGCCCGGAGGGCCCGCTGCCGACAATGGCGACGCGCTTGCCGGTGGGTGGGCGCCTCTGGGGTACCTCGACCTTCCCGTGCTCGCGCTCCCAGTCCGCTACGAAGCGCTCCAACCGACCCACGGCGACCGGCTCCCCCTTCACACCGAGCACGCAGGTGGTCTCGCACTGCTCCTCCTGGGGGCAGACGCGGCCGCAGATGGCGGGCAGGGCGTTGGTGGCCTTGACAATGCGGATGGCCTCCTGGTAGTCGCCTTCCTGGATGCAGCGGATGAACCCCGGGATGTCCACCTCGACGGGGCACATGTCCATGCACTTGGGCCTCTTGCATTCCAGGCAGCGAAGCGCCTCCAGGCGGGCGGCCTCCTCGGACAGGCCGAAGGGCACTTCATCGAAGTTCTTGACGCGCTGGGCCGGATCCTGCTCCGGCATCTTCTGGCGGGGAATGGCCCGCCGCTCCTTCATGCTAGGCTTGGACATAACGCTCCTACCTGTTTCGTCTGAGCCGTCAGGAGGCGGGGGCGCGTGCGGCCACATCGGCCAAGTAGCACGCGTGGGCTTCCTCTTCCAGCCGCTCGTACATGCGCTGGCGTTTGATGAGCTCCTCGAAGTCCACCTGGTGGCCATCGAACTCCGGCCCGTCCACGCAAGTGAACTTGGTCTCGCCGCCCACCAGCACGCGGCAGCCGCCGCACATGCCCGTGCCGTCCACCATGATGGGATTGAGGCTGACCAAGGTCTTGATGCCGTGCGGCTCAGTCAGGTCGCACACGGCCCGCATCATGGGGGCGGGGCCCACCGCCAGGACCTCATCAATCTGGCGGCCCTCGTCAATGAGCCGTTGCAGCAGGTCGCTGACGAAGCCGTGATGTCCGTAGCTCCCGTCGTCGGTGCTGATGAACAGCTCATCACACGCCGCCCGCATCTCCTGCTCCAGGATGAGCAGGCCTTTGGTGCGCGCGCCGATGATGCCGATGACAGTATTCCCCGCCGCCTGGAGGGCCTGTGTGCCGGGATAGACAACTGCCACCCCGATGCCTCCACCCACCGCCACCACGGTGCCGACCTTGCTGATGGGCGTGGGCTTGCCTAAGGGGCCAACCAAGTCGAGGATGGCGTCGCCCTCTTGCAGGCGGCCCATCTGCATGGTAGACTTCCCGACCGCCTGGACGATGAGAGTGATGGTGCCCCGGTCGGGGTCCGCGTCGGCCACGGTCAGGGGGAAGCGCTCGCCGCGCTCGTGCAGGCGCAGGATGACGAACTGGCCTGCCTTGCGCTTACGCGCGATGCGGGGGGCCTTTACCTCGAACAGGAACACGTTCTCTGAGAGCTGCTCCCGGCGCACGATCTCGTTCATTGCTGGCCTCGTCGTCCCTTCATCTGGGCGGCCACACGGCTAGCCTAACTGCCGACGCCGACATCCGTCAAGCCGACAGCACACGGGCCTTCCCATGCGGGACAGAAGGGATCTGATGCGGGGGCAACACACGCTGGGCCGGGGACCGGACGGGCTCGAGTCGCCCGATCTGGCCGAATCCGTCGCTTCGCGCGGGTGTTCCTCGGCCGCGCGGGGAAGACCTCCCGCCCCGTGGCAACAGACGGACACTGGGCGGGAAGGGGCAAGGATGGCAGTATAGGCGTGGGCGGAGGAGGATTTCCTGGGCGGGCCGTGAAACTCCGCTCGCAGACTGGCTGGGAGGTCGCCGGATGGCCCGCCATCGGCGTGCCGGCCCGCCGTCTATCCCGGCCCGCAAGACCCGCGGGCGCCCAAGAGGTATGCCGACATGCCGCGACCGACCGTTGACGACACCACGAAGCAGCTCATGAGCGGCATCGCCACCGCGCTCACGCAACTGGAGAGCCTACGCGAACTGCTGGCTGTGCTCAACAGCGGCGTGCGCAAGCGGCTGAGCGCAGACGCCAACATGGAGGAGGAAGAGGACGTCGCCGACGAGGTCATCAGCTCACTGGAGGAGGCCGAGAGCATGCTGGAGGAGGCGGAGACGTGTCTGGAGGAGGCCAGAGACTTCGTCGAGCACGGCCTGGATGCGCTGGTCGCAGGCGGCGAGGGCGATGACTAGCCGGGGGCAGGTGCAGAGGGGAATGCCATCGTGAAGATCAGAGTCAGCAAGGCGGCGGCCAAGCCTGCCGTGACTATCGTGAGCGTTGACGGGGAGGTCGGCGAGGAGGAGGCCGCGGCACTGGCGACGCAGGTGCGCGAGCAGATCAAGATGGGCCGCAGCAAGATAGTGCTGGACCTGTCCGAGGTGACCTTCCTAACCACCAGAGGCATCGCGGAGCTGGCTGCTGCGGCCAAGCGCGTGCGGCAGCGGGGCGGTGACCTCAAGATCGCCGGGGCCAAGGGGGACGTGTGGAGGGTGATCGAGATGGTGTGGCTGCACCGCATGATCACCTGTTACGACGATGCCAAGGAGGCCGTGGCGGACTTCTAGCCGTTCTTCAGCCACATCACCAGCCTGACATCCACCTGCCGACCCACGCGGGCATCGCCGCCAGGGCGTACGTGCCGATCATGGAGGGGACCATCTAGGGTGCAACCCGAGGGGCGGCGGCTTGGTCTCACAAGACAGGAAGCGGGGAGACTGCTCACGCGCAAGGCCGGCATAGCCCTTTCAGTTGTCGTGGCGCTGCTCGCGTGCTGTGCGGTGTGGGTGCACGTAAGGCCGAGTCGAGATAGGGAACAGACACCGGCCCTGGCAGCGGCAGAAGCACGGCAGCCCGCGATCGGCGTTCGCAGCGCCGACGGGGAGTCAGGGGCGCTCCCGTCTGGCGAGGCTGCGTCAGTCGCCGAGGACGTCCTTAAGGGGGCGTTCGTCAGCGGCCAGGGAAGCTGGCCTACGTACCGGCATGACGAGGGGCGCACGGCAGCGACGCCAGGGAATCTGCCGAAGCGGCCGGCAGTGGCCTGGCATGTGCAGGTCACGGACTTCACGCCAGGCGTCCAGAGCCTGGGCGCACCGGTGGTCTCTGGGGGCCGTGTGTACGTCTGCACATCCACGAGCGAACTCGTGTGCCTCGATGCCAAGACCGGCGAATCCCTATGGCGAGCCGATCTGCCCCCGATGGAGGGTTTCTCGCTGAAGGCCCCAAGTACGCCGACCGTCGTCGGCGACACCGTCTACGCCACCGAAGGCAGTGAGCTCTACGCCGTGGACAAGGACACCGGGGAGGTGCTCTGGAGGGCTGATAGGCCGGACGACGGCATGGGACGGGCGGTCTCCCCGTTGCCGCACCTTGCCTCCGGTGTGGCCCTCGTGTGCCCCTTCGTTTGGGGGACGATCCGGGACCCCGGCCCGCTTCCTGTGAATGGCTTCTCCGCGAGAACGGGGCGCTTGCTCTGGCGAGTAGGCCGCGAGGTTGAGTGGGGTGGGCGGTTCGAGGCGATCGCAGGCACGGGGAACGGGATCGCCTTCTTCACGCGGGGTGATCAGCTGGTCGGTCTGGACGTGGCGACGGGCAGCGTACGCTACAGGAGACGCGTGCCTGAACGGGAGAGAGGCGACCTGCCGCGGCACGTCGCCGTCCGGGCAGGTCGCGTTGTGCTGTGGGGATACGCCCCCAACCCGCTCTATGTGTGGCGCTACGAGCGCCGGCAGCAGCCGCTTGCCGTCCTCTGGGAACCCGAGGGGCAGGAGATACACGACATCGCCCTATGGGAAGACGGCGCGGTTGTGCACGCCAATCGGCAACTGGTCTGTCTCGATTGGAGGGGCGAGGTCCTGTGGGAGGTCGAGTATGGCCCCGGATACGTCGCGGCCGGGCCAGTGATCGCGGGGACGAAGGTAGTGGCGCCGGGCGACGGCGTGGCCAGCCCGGATCTTACCGCGTACGACCTCGGAACCGGTGATCGCCTGTGGCAGATGAGCCTGGAAGCTGGTGCGGGCGCGCACGCGGGTCTGGCAGTCGCCGGGGGCGCCGTCTACGCCACCAGCAAGTATGGCGTGCTCTCGTGTGTTGGCGAGGCGCAAGACTAGCCAAGTCGCGGATGGGGCCGCGGCTACTCCAGGTCCATCACCCAGATATCCGCGTTGCCGCTGCGGTCGGACTCGAAGGCGATCTGTTTGCCGTCGGGGCGCCACACGGGGTCGTAGTCACGCCACTTGCCGGAGGTGAGCCGTCGGGGCTGGCCGCCCTCCGCCGGGACCACCCGGGCCTCAAGGGCGTCATGTCGCCCGGTGGCACCCGCGGGACATGCGCAGAGATCGTGCTTCGTCAGCAGACATGAGGTACTTAACCATCGCTGCCGCGGAGCGGGGAACAACTCCCACGATGACGGGGCAGCGCAAATGGCACACCGAGCGGGCCGCGCTGCTAGGGCGAGACCAGGGCCTTTACGGTCTCACCTTCGCGTACAGCCGCCAAGCCGGCTTCGACTTCCTCCAGAGGGAAGCGGTGGGTGATGAGCGGCTCGACCGTGACGCGGCCGGAGCCAAGTAGTCTGATGGCGCGGCTGTCGGTCAGCGGATTGGTGAATGAGCCCTTGATGGTTATCTCGTAGTGGTAGATATCGAAGGGTCTGATGGGCACCTCGCAGTCCATCGGGCAGACCCCGAAGAAGAGAACGGTTCCACCCTTGCGCACGAGTCGGACGGCGTCGCCTGCCGTTGCCGGGAGGCCGGCCGCCTCAATCGCCACGTCCGCGCCGCCCGCGGTCAGGTCCAGGACGGCCTCGGCAAGTCCGTCGCCCAGTGCCAGCGGATCCACGGTCGCGTCGGCGCCGAGGCGCTCGGCCAAAGCGCGCTTCCCCTCCTTCGGTTCACTGACAATCACCTGGGAGGCGCCGGCGTGCCGCGCGAGCTGCGTTAGGATCAGCCCAATGCTGCCCCCGCCAAGCACGACCACGCGCGCGCCGGGCTCGATCTGCGCCGCGTCTATCCCGTGAAGGCAGCACGAGACGGGCTCCATCATGGCCCACTGCTCCAGGGGGAGGGCCTCGCTGACCGGCAGGGCGAGCTGGGCCGCGACCTTGCAGCATTCGGCGAAGCCCCCGTCGTAGGCCACCCCGCAGCCAGTCATGTCATCGCAGAGATGGACCTGCCCGCGATAGCAGTAGTCGCATCGCCGGCAATAGCTGTTTGGATTCACGGCGACCCAATCCCCGGGCTTGACGTGCGATACCTCGCTGCCCACCTCGACCACCTTACCGCTGAACTCGTGGCCGGCGATGACGGGGTAGTCGGCATCGAACTCCCCATCCTGGATGCGTAGGTCGGTGCCGCAGATGCCGCAGGCGGCCACCTCGATCAACACCTCGCCTGGGCCGACCTCAGGAACGGGCACGTTCTTGACGGTGATCTTGCCTGGGGCTTCGAAGACGGCTGCCTTCATGTCGCGATGACTCCTTGCGAACGCCTCCCCAAGTTGGGGCAGTGTACGGGCGCTACTGGTGCCAGTCCTGCACGTACGGGATGTAGAACTTGCGCCACTCGCGGCGAGACCAGACGGGCTGCGACGGCTCACCTTGCTGGCCGAGGACGTCCACGGCCACGATCTCGTAGCGCCGCGTACGCTGGCCAGCCGTCGCGTCCGTGAAGGTCGTGTCCGGGATGGGCTCGGGCGTGAGGCGTGAGACGGTGTCGCTGTTCCAGCGCCCGTCGTGCCGATAGACCAGGTAGCCCTTGATGCCCTTCTCGGGGTTGGCCCGCCACTTGAGCTCCGTGCTGTCGTCTCCCGCTTCTCTGGCGAACACGTGCTGGACGGCTGAGGGATAGCTGAACCGGCAGGGCGATGGTCCGCTCTCCACCCCCAGTCGGTTCACTGCGATGACGCGGTAGGCGTAGACGGCGTAGCGATAGGGCTCGCCCTGAGCGTCGAGGCGTTCCGCCGGGAGCGGACCGCCGCCGGAGGGTGGCTCAGCCGGGTCCTGTTGCCCGGCGGCGAAGTCTACGTCCGCATCTACGAAGCGAGGGGCCGTCAAGGGCCGGGCCGTAAGTCGGCGGAACGCGCCTATGCGCTCGACGCGCGCCGCGGCGAGGCCGGACGTATGCCGAAACCGCTCCTTGATGCGGAGTACTTGGTCCGTCGAGTACACGCGCACGTCCGCGCGCTCTACATGGTAGCCGACGATGTCGTCCGGGGAGGAGTGGGCCCAGGTGAGCTCAACGCGACTCGGGTCGAGAACTGAGACCCACAGGCGCCTCACAACCGCCGGCTGCGTGCAACGGATCAGGGACGGCGCGGTCTCTCTCCCCTGTCCGTCAACCGCGTGTACCTGGTAGTAGTAGAGAGCGCCGTCGGGGATGCCAGTATCCTGAAAGGTGGTGGCCCTGAGGCCAGCGGCGATCCGCCTCCACTGGGTCCGCCAGGGGACTGGGCCCTCGGCGCGATGGACCTCGTAGCGCCAGTTCTCCCCCGTCGGCGGAGGCCGCCACGTGAGCGTCGCCTGCCGTGTGTCGGTCATCACCCTGAGGTCGCGCGGCCCCGAGGCCGGTGCGGGTGCCTCGGCGTAGCGGAAGGTCCAGATCTGCTGCTCGTCCTTGGTGCGGTTCTCGAGGACGAACAGGTTGCGGTCGGGCAAGTAGAGGAGGATGCGGGCGCGGCCGCCCGCGGGGTCGGGCTCTTGGTCGGGCCTCAGTCGGCGCCAGACGGAGTTGGCGACATCGAGAGCCCACGTCTCGGGGCCGTCGGGGCCGTTGACGCAGGCCAGCACTATGCCGCTGCGGCTGTCGGCCGCCAGCACCGGGCAGGTCTTGTCGGCGGGGGGATGCTCCTCGACCTCCAGCTCTCGCCACTGGTTCTTGCGCAAGTCATAAACCCACGTACGCGGGTCCGAGGCGAACTGCGAGCCGAAGAGCACGAATAGGCGGTTGACGGGGTCGTAGCACATGCCCGGCTGAGAGATGCTGGCAGGCGGCGCGGGGTCAGGCTTCATCCAGTGCCAGGTGTTGGCGTGCGGGTCATAGACCACGGTGCTGTGTCGCGCACCCTCGCCGCCGTGGACCACCACGACTTGATGGTGCGGATCGTATGCGGCGCCCCGCAATGGGCGCAGGGGAGGCTGGGGCAAGGGGCGCATGTTGGCCCAGGTGTTGGTGTCCAGAGCGTAAGTCCACACGGAGCTGTCTTTGAGGTTGATCTCGCGGCGGGTCTGCCAGCCGTGGCTGCCGCTGAAGGCAGGGAACCGGATGAGCTTGCGCGCGGCCTCGTCGAAGACGTTCTGCTGTGCGCAGCACACGCCGGGCGGGGCGTCGTTGGGCTCCTTCAGCGTCCAGACATCTGCGTCGAGGTCGTAGGTCCAGACCTCGGAGTTCTGCTCTCCCCCGCCTCCCTGGTTGTGGCCGCCGTAGCGGATGAGGATGCGGCGTAGGCGATCGTAGCCGTACGAGGTCTCGTAGCCCAAGCGCGGGGAGGGCTTGCCGTCGCCCGCCTCGACGGGGTGCCGCTTTACCCATGTCATGACCGGGTGCGGCGGCTCTCCCGGAGCCTGCGCGGCGACGGCGCAGGCGGCAGACAGCGCGGTGACCGGCGTAAGCCCGCGCCAGATGCTCATCCGACCTCACTCCCACGAACACCGAGGCTGCACCGGACTGGCGCTCCTCGGCAGACAGAGACGCTAACGCCAGCCGATTCGACGCTTGTGGCACGGCTCCCTGTTTCACGGCGGGGCCGCGTCGAGCCAGAGCCGCTGGTAGAGGTCCCACTCCTCCGACTCAGTCGTGTAGTCGGCGAACACGGCAACGCCGGCGAAGACGGAGCGATCGGCGCGCGAGTCGGCCAGCCCCTCGCGGACACCCTTGAGGGCCAGGCGGATGTTCTCGGCGTGAGCACGGTGCGAAGGCAGGCTGCCCTCGTCCCCGTAGGTCGGCACGCCCAGCAGGACGCGGCAGTTGGGATTGCCGCGGGCGACGGCTTGCGTGACGTGGACCGCCTGCTGGCGCACAAGCCAGACATAGCTGCGCGGGAGGTACTGAGCCGAGTCGTAGCACATGACGGCCAGTTGGTCGCACGTGGCGGCGACCTGTGCGAAGTAGTCGTCGCTCCAGCCCCACCGCCGAAAGCCAGGCGGCACCCACAGGGGCACCGCAGCCGACAGCAGCTGATCGTCCGGCAGCGCCTCGCGCGTCTGGCGCATCAGTTGCAGGAAGTAAGGGTTGCCGTCATGGCACACCTCGTAGTCCCACTGCACGCCGTCGAAGTCGCATTCCTCCACAAGCCACGAGGCCTCGCCCACCATGGCCTCGCGCACGACTGGGCTGGAGAGGTCCACCTCCCCTTCCCCGAACAGCTCGCCCGCGTAGGCCCAGGCAATCGCTTCGACCGACGGCGCCTCCTCGTGCAGCGTCGCCACCAGCCGGCGGGAGGTGTCAGCGTGACGGTAACGGAGCGTGCCGTCCGTGGCGATGTGGCGCACATGGAAGAAGGCGTAGCGTATCTGTCGGTCGCGTAGCGCTCGAGCCAACTCGCGCACGTCGGCGTCGCTTCGCTGGCCGGTGTACCAGGAGTGCCGCAGCCAGAGGCCGTTCTCGCCCGTGTTGAGGCTGACCCCGCCAATGCCCGCCCAGCGGGGGTACAGATGGTAGTCGGCCACGAGCAGGGCTGCCAGCACCGCCAGGCCGACCGCCAGCCGCCGCCTGGTGAACATGCCCCTCAGTCGCTTGGCCAGCTTCCCCCTGCCTCCCGTACTCCCTCCTGGCGCCCCGCGGAGCTGCCCGGCGTGTGCAAGGCTCTCAGGTCCTGGCCGCGACCGGCACGCTAGACGCCGGCGCGCTCCAGGACTGAGTCTACCTTGTACTCCATGCTCAGGTCTTTGTCGCGTCGGTCGTCAATCCTGATGCTGGTGAAGGCCCTCTGGCCGCCGCGCTGGAAGGCGACCTCGTGCATCTGGCGGGCGCACGCCAGCAGCTCGTCCAGCTCACCTTCCAAGTTAGTGCCCATCGCATTGAGTTGGTACTTGACTCCGCGGTTGTCGGCCACCTTCACGATCTCAGCTACCAGGTCTCCCATGCTGGGATGCCCTGTGCCCACCGGAACCACGCTGACCTCCATGATGGTCATGACCCATCCCTCCTGCCATGTTCTTGTGAGGGCGCTGCGGTCGCCCGGCTACTGGCTGGCCATGACTTCCTTGCGGGGCCTGGCTACCCCTCCATGCCGGCATGTGCTCAGTCGGAGACGCCCAGATTCTGGAGGACGGCGTGGTACAGCACGAGGGCCAAGCGGCAGGGAGCCGGTAGCGACTTCAGGCGCGAAGGCGCTCGGCGACGCCGATCACGCCCCGCAGCGCTTGAGCAAACGGCCGACGGCCTTCGCGGCCCTGTCCGCTCGCGCGTCCCCAGCTGCGGTCTGGAGGCGCCTCAGCTCGCGTCTGAGCCTCGCCCTCTGCGCGAGCAGGAGGTCCGTCGCCTGCCCGTCGCGGGCCTTCACGATCTTCTCGATGCAGACCGCGGCGAGCTGCTTGTGAACGGGGTTGTCTACCCGGCAGATCATATCCACCAGCGCGGGAACGGCCTGCGTCGGGCGGATCTCCCCCACCGTGCGCAGCAGGCGGTTGCGGACGCAGCCGCAGCAGTTCCTCAAGCGGACCGCTCTCCCCAGCGCTTCTGTCACCAGGCTACTGGCCTCAGGGGGGGCCAGGAATTGCAGCGCCGTCACCAGCCAACTGTCCTGGTGGGACAGGGGGCGTTCGCCGACGACCTTCGCCAGGCGACGCTGCACCTCTACCGACACGGGCTTGGCGCGTTGGGGGCTGAGCTTCCTGATCTTCGGGCCTATGGCGCGAAGCTGACCCATGCGAAGGTCGTCCACGACGTCCTCCGTGGACCGCGCCAGGCCAAGCTCAGACAGAGCCCAACGGGCGGCGTTGACGCGCGGGGCCAACTCCTTCAGCGGTGCCGCTGCCTGCTTGGCCTTCATCCGGCCAAGCGCAACTGCGGCGCCCCGTCGAAGTCTGGCCTCGCCGAGGGCTTCGACCAGGGGCTTCACGGCGCGCTTGTCGCCGATCTCCCCCAAGGCGCCGGCGGCGTGGTCGCGCACCTTGGGCGGCAGGCTGGTGTCCCTGAGTATGGCCAGCAGGCCCCGGACGTTGCCCTTGCGGAGCAGCTCAGGCGGCAGACGACGGAAGTGGTAGGCGAAGACTGGGGTGTCCGGCCGCCGATAGCTGGCGAGGATTCTCACCATATCCTGCTTGGTCACTGGCGCCTCCTTCCCGGGCGGTCTCCTGACTGCTGGGCCTCAAAGCGCTTCGACCAGCTGACCCAGGGACTGCAATCCCCTGCGTTCCGCAGCGCCGGCGTCCCTGACGAGGGCCGCACCCTCGGGGCTGGTCACGTTCTCCCCTTCCTCAGTCTCGTGCTTGAAGGGGAACAGCTCGGCCAGCTGCTGGAGCTTGGCGGCAACGACCGAGTAGTGCCCCGCAGCCTCGTCGAAGAGGGCGTCGGCCTTACCCGCAAGCCGCTCCTTGGCTTGCTGGAGGAAGCCGAGGGCTTCCGCGCGGCACTCCGCCCAGACCGCGCCATTGTACCCCTGGCCGAAGCGATCGGCCGTTCCGCCCTCCAGGGCCTTGGCCCACAGGTCGAAGCCCTCCGGCCCGGAGCGGTACTTCTCATTGATCCACTCCTTGGGATTGCCGGCGTGCTGGAGGGCGGCCGAGAAGGCGGCCTCGACGGCTTCCTCATCGGAATCGGGATCGCAGAGCCGGACGCTCATGACTTCGATGGCCCCGATTCCGGTGTCGCCCAGCTCCTGCCAGGGCTTGGGGCCGGCCCCATCGTCGCAGCCGGCGCCCGAGTAGTAGTAGCCCACGTCGTCGTAGCCGTGGATCGTGTAGAACTCGGGGATCGCCAACTCCCAGCCGTAGCACGGGATGCCGGCGTCAATGCTGCGGCGGGCGAGATCCCAGGCCTCCTTCTGCTTGTCGTGGAAGAGCTCGCCCTGGCCTTTGTGGCCGCAGACGGTCTCGACTCTGTAGCCGATGTTGGGTGGCAGGCCGATGAGCAACGGCCCGTAGTGCCAGGCCGTGGGGCCGCTGGGACAGAGGACCTCGTGGATGTTGA
>JBHIEF010000027.1:0-30107 GCA_046760465.1 Armatimonadota bacterium
CCACCGACCGCACCGTTGAGATCTGCCGCTCCTTCGACAAGGTCACCCGCCTGGTCACCTGGCCCAAGGACTTCTTCCATGAGGGCCTGGACCAGAATGTCATGCTGGCCCTGGCCAAGGACACCCACCCCGACTGGATCCTGCGCATAGACATTGACGAGTTGTTCGAAGAGCGCATGAAGACCGAGATCCACCAACTCGTCGCCCGCGACGAGGTCGCCCTCTACAGCTTCCGGCCTTACCATTTCTGGCGCTCGCGCACACACTACCGCGTGGACGGCAAGTGGGGCTCTCCCAAGAGCCTGTGCCCGCGCCTCTTCCGCAACCAGCCCGGCATTTACTACCCCGTCAAGCGCTTCAGCGGCCACATCGCCGGGCTCCAGGGACAGTCCCTCGTCTCCGACATCCGCCTCAAGCACTACGGCTACCTGCTGCCGGAACACCGCCGGCAGAAGCACGCCCTCTACTCCCAGGCCGACCCGCCGGGCGACTTCTCTCACCTCATCAGCGAGCAGGGCCTGCAACTGGAAGAGTGGGTCGAAAACCCTTGAGCGCCCCCGATCTGTCCATCTGCATCCTCAACTGGAACACCAAGGACCTCCTGCGCGAATGCCTGCGCTCCCTGTTCGAAACGCGACACGGCTTCGGCGGAATCCTGGAGATCATCGTTGCCGACAACGCCTCGGAGGACGGGTCGGCCGACATGGTGAGGCACGAGTTCCCGCAGGCAAGGCTGGTCCAGAACGAGCGCAACCTACTCTACGCCGCTGGCAACAACGCCGCCGCCGCCCAGGCCAACGGCCGCTACGTGTGCTTCCTGAACAGCGACACGCTGGTTGACTGCGCCGAGCTGACCAAGATGATCTCCTTCATGGACGTGCACCGAGCCGCCGGCATCTGCGGTCCGCTCCAGTTGGACGGCCAGGGCGCCATCTGCCGCGTGCAGGACCCCTTCCCCAGTGTCGGCTTCTACCTCCGCCGGCTGGTGGGACTGAACCGGCACCGTACCTCCGCCTATCAGCCTGGCGATGATCCCGTTCTGCTCGACGTCGTCAGTGGCGCCTGCCTCATCATCCGTGCCGATCTCGGCCGCCGCCTGGGATACTTCGACGAGCGCTTCGACCTCTACGCCAACGACGTAGACCTCTGTTTCCGGGCGCGCCAGGCCGGCTACGAAGTCTGGTACCTGCCCAACTGCCAGATAGTCCACCACGGCGGCCGCAGCACGGACCGGATGAGCGACGAGGCCACGGACGCCAAGTTCCTGACCGCCCGCATCGCCTTCCTGGACAGGCATTACGGCCCCGTCAGGGCCCGGGTGCTGAAGGCCCTGTTCGTCGCCCAGATGTACCGCTGGGTGCTCACGCGCGCCCTGGGGCATGCCCTATCGCTGGGACGCAGCCAGCGCCGCCGAGAGCGCCTGCACGGAGCCCTGCGCCTGCTGCGGGCCCTCCGTCAACGCCAGTAGCTCTCTGCCGCAATGTCCCCCGACGTTGCGACGCCAGAATCATGAGCCACAACCCGCCCGACCTGTCCATCTGCATCGTCAACTGGAACCGCCGCGAGCTCCTGCGCGAGTGCCTGGCCGCGGCATTGGCAACAGTCCAGGACATGGACGTGGAGGTCATCGTCTCCGACAACGCCTCCACCGACGGCTCGCAGGAGATGGTACGTGACCAGTTCCCCCAAGTGCGTCTGCTCGAAAACGACCGCAATCTTCTCTTCGCGGCGGGCTGCAACGTGGCCGCACGCGTCGCCACCGGCCGCCACCTGCTCTTTCTCAACAACGACGCCGTGGTCAACGACGCTGCTCTGCGCGGCCTGCTCGACCTGCTGGACTCCGACCACAGGGTGGGCATTTGCGGCCCCATGCTCCAGCGCCCCGACGGCACGCCCGAGTACTCGTACGAGCGTTTCCCCACCCTCCCCTGGCAGCTCGCCAAGCTCTTCGGCCTCAGCTCCCTGGCCGCTCGGCGCCTGCGCCGCAGCACGGGCGTCGTGCCCGTGGACATCGTGCTCGGCTCGTGTCTGATGATCCGCGGCGACCTGGCCCGCCGCCTGGGCTTCTTCGACGAGGGTTTTGCCTTCTACTACGAGGAAGTGGACCTGTGCCAGCGCGTGCGCCAGGCCGGGCAGGCCGTCGTCCTGGCCTGCGACCATACGGTTGTGCACCATCACGCCCAGAGTTCGGCAGCCATGAGCGACCGCCAGCGCCTGCGACATCTCCACGCCGGCTACGCGCGCTTCGTCGCCAAGCACCGCTCCCCGCTCAAGGCTCGCCTGCTGTGGGCTCTGTTCCGCCTCACCCTCATCCGCAAGCTCCTCGGCTACGCCCTCCTGTCCGTGCTCAGCCTGGGCCTCAGCCGAAGCGTCCGCGCCAAGTTGCGCCAGGCCTGGCTCTCCCTGGCCGTCTCCAGAGGCCTGCTCGGGCGGGCGCGGGCCGACTTGGCCGGCCGCCCGTCGCCTGCCGGATCACGACCATGACCGACGCAATCCAACCTGCCGACCTCGAGCCCGGCCTCGACTTCTTCTGCGGCGACCGCGCCGACCTCGACGCCGTCTATGCCGTTGACGGCTTCGTCTTCCAGCGTTGCGGCACGTGTGGCCTCGTGCTGGTCAACCCCCGCCTCAACGAGCAGGCCCGTCAGGGCCAGGTCTACACCGATGCCTACCACGCTCCCAGGGGCCATGCGCTGCCCCGCCGCGCACTCAAAGCCGCCAAGGCGGCGCTGCTCTCGCCGCTGAAGCCTCGCGACCGCCAGGTCCGCCGCCTGCGCTTCGTCGAGCGCTTCGTCCAGGCGCGCACCGTGCGCCTCCTGGACGTGGGCTGCTGGACCGGCGATTTCCTCCGGCGCGCACACGAGCTGCATCCCGACTGGCTCCTGCGGGGACTGGAGCCCAGCCCCGACGCGGCCGCGGCCGCCCGCGACCGACACGGCCTGGACGTCCTGACCGGCTCCCTGGAGGAAGCCCCCCTGCCCCCGCAATCGTGCGACGCCATCACCATGTGGCACGTGCTCGAGCATCTGCCCGATCCGCCCGCCGCCGTCGCGCGCAGCGCCGAGCTCCTGGCCCCAGGCGGCTTCCTGCTCCTGCGCACTCCCAACTACGACTCCCTCTATCGGCGCCTCTACGGTCGCCGCTGGCGTGGCTTCCTGCCCCGCGAGCACCTCTACATATTCACCTACGACACGCTGCGCCGTCTGCTCGGAGAGGCCGGCCTGGATATCGTCCAGCCTCGCCCCGGCCCTCTGGCCAGGTGGCCCTCTTCCATCTACGTGGCCGCCCGCAAGCCCGCGCAGCCCCCGGTGTCGCCATGAGCGCCGCCACCCATCAGCCTGCGCCCACGCCCCTGCGCATCGCCCACATCATCACCCCCTCGCGTCTGTCGGGCGCCGAGCTCTACATGATCACCCTGGCCGAGCGCCTCAACGCCCGCGGCCACCGCAATCTCATCCTGTGCAAGCACAAGGCACTCCCCGTGATCGAGGAGTGTCGTGCGCGCGGCCTGGACGTCCGCCCGGTGCCCCTCTACGGCAAGCTGGACCTGCTGGCCCCGCGTCGCCTCGCCCGCCTGCTGCGCGAGCAAGACGTCCAGATCGTCCACACCCACCTGTCCACCGCCAGCCTGTGGGGCGCCCGCGCCGCCCGCCGCGCCCGCCTCCCCGTCCTGGCCACGGTCCAGGGACAGAACACCGCCCTCTGGTACCGCTGCGCCGATCTGCTCATCGCCAACTCGGAGGCCGTGCGCCGGCACATGACCGCTCAGGGCATCCCGCCCGAGCGCATCGTCGTCGTGCACAACGCCATTGACGTGCGCGCCTTCCGGCGCCGCCTGACGCCGGAACAGGCCAAGCGCGCCCTCGGGCTCGACCCCAACTGCCTCGTCATCGGCACCGCCGCCCATCTCTCCCCCAAGAAGGGCCACGACGACCTGCTGGAGGCCGCCATCCAGATCAGCTCCCGCGTGCCCCAGGCCCACTTCGTCTTCCTGGGCGACGGGCCCATGCGCCCCCAGCTCGAGCGCGCGGCGGCCGCCGCCGGCATCGCCGACCGCGTCCACCTCCTGGGCTTCCGCCGCGACGTGGCCGAGGTGATGTCCGCCTACGACGTGTTCGCCCTCGCCTCCTGGTGGGAGCCCTTCGGCCTCGTATTCGTCGAGGCCATGGCCCTGGGAGTGCCCGTGGTCACCACCGATGCCGGTGGCGCGCCCGAGGTAGTGGCCCACGGCCAGACCGGCCTGCTGGTGCCGCCGCGCAACCCGCGTGCGCTGGCCGAAGCCCTCTTGCGCCTGGCCACCGACCACGACCTGCGCGCCCGCATGTCCGCCGCAGCCCCCCTGCGCGCCGCCGGGTTCGACATCGCCGACAAGGTCCTGGAGGTCGAGGCCGCCTACCACCGCCTCCTCACCCACCCCCCAGACGCGTAGGAGCCACCTCCAGGTGGCGACTGCGGTGGCTGAACTCGTGTGTTTCGGCAGTTTGCTGCCCAAACCAGGACACACGGTGCCTCCCGTGCCCTGCACCGCCCACACCCTCACGAATTACCCCTTGACGACAGCCCCTCTCGCCGGTTATACTGTCCGGTCGGTGGGGCTGTAGCGCAGCGGGAGCGCGTCTCCTTGGCATGGAGAAGGTCGTGGGTTCGACTCCCACCAGCTCCACCACATGTCAGCCTTGCGCAGCGCGTGCTTCGCGCTTTGACGGCGATTCGAGCTGTTGTGCCCAGCAGGTCAAGGGCGGTAGGCGGCTGCGGCGACGTGTCTTGCGGCTCAGACCGGAGGCCCTCCGTCTGAGCCGCTTTGGCACGGAGGCGACCGCTGGCCCGTCGGCCCCCTGCCCCCGCCAAAGGAGGTAGTCCCCTTGGTGGACTGGCGTAAGCTCATCGAATACGGTGCCGAGCTCCGCGCCTCAGACCTCTTCCTCAAAGTGGGCTCTGCGCCCCACCTGCGCGTCAACGGGCAGGTGACTCCCTTGGAGGAGGCCCCGCTCACGCCCGAAGACACTCGCGCCGTGGCCCACGAGCTCATGAACGAGCGTCAGATCGCTCTCTTCGAGGACTACCACGAGCGCGACCTGGGCATCACCCACGGCGACATCTGCCGCCTGCGCATCAACATCTACCAGGAGCGCGGCAACATCGGCCTGGTGATGCGCCTCATTCCTCTGGACGTCTACTCCCTCGAGGAGCTCAGCATGCCCGAAGTCCTCGGCGGCGGCTCCGTGGCCATGGCCCGGCAGGGACTCGTGCTGGTCACCGGGCCCACCGGCTGCGGCAAATCCACCACCCTGGCGGCCATGATTGACCTGATCAACCGCTCCCGACACTGCAACATCGTCACCATCGAAGATCCCATCGAGTTCGTCCATCCCGATAAGAACAGCATCGTCAATCAGCGCGAGATCGGCGTGGACACGGAGAGCTTCTCCGACGCCCTCAAGTACGTCGTCCGCCAGAGCCCCGACGTGATTCTGATTGGCGAGATGCGCGACCCCGAGACCATGACCGTGGCCATGCAGGCCGCCGAGACCGGCCACTTGGTCTTCTCCACCGTGCACACGGTCAGCGCCGCCGAGACCATGGAGCGCATCATCAACATGTTCCCGCCCCACGACAAGAACCAGATCTGCCTGCGCATGGCCAAGTCCCTCAATGCCGTCATCTCCCAGAAGCTCATCCCTCGCGCCGACATCAGCGGACGCATCGCCGCCTGCGAGGTAATGATCGCCACCCCCACCATCGCCAAGATCATCGAGGACGGACATCCCTCGGAGGTCTACAACGCCATTGACGAGGGCGCCTTCTGGGGCATGCAGACCATGAACCAGGCCCTCACCGAGCACTTCGTGGCCGGACGCATCAGCGAAGAAGAGGCCATGCACAACGCGGGCAACCGCACCGAGCTCAAGCAGATGCTGCGCCGCGCCCGCCAGACCGGCACCGCCGACGAGCGCGCCGCCGGCGTTCAGCTCGGCGTGGACCAGCAGCCACAGCAGCAGCCCCCAACCCAGCAGCCACCACAGCCCGCCGCGCCGCAGCCACAGCCGCCCGCCTACCAGCAGCCGCCCGGCTCCCAGTCCTGACCGCACCCGCCTGCTGGTGTGCCGTGCGCGGAACTGCCCGCAGATAGACCCTCGGAGGCGAACCTAGATGGCTCTCGAGCAAAGCCTGGACGACCTGCTGGTCATGCTGCGCGATGCCGACGGCTCCGACCTGCACCTGCGCGTCGGCGAGCCGCCTGTCATCCGCGTCTACGGCACCTTGCAGCGCACCGACCTGCCCGTGCTCACCGACGAGGACGTCGAACGCCTCATGTTCGGCATCATACCCCCGGAAAAGCGCGAGCACTACGAACGCAACTGGGAAATGGACATGGCCTACGAGTTGGAAGGCGTGGCCCGCTTCCGCGTCAACTGCTACCGACAGCAGGGACACCTGGGCGCCGCCCTCCGGCTCATCCCCGTCGAGATCGAGAGCATTGATGACTTGGGGCTCCCGCAGGTGCTCAAGAACGTCGCCATGCTCCCCCGCGGCCTCTGCCTGGTCACCGGACCCACCGGCAGCGGCAAATCCACCACCCTGGCCGCCATGGTGGACCACATCAACGACCACAAGCGCGCCCACATCATCACCATCGAGGACCCCATCGAGTTCGTCCACCGAGACAAGCGAGCCGCCATCAACCAGCGCGAGGTGGGCGCCGATACCCACTCCTTCGCCCACGCCCTGCGCCACGTGCTGCGCCAGAACCCTGACACCATCTTGGTCGGCGAGATGCGCGACCTGGAGACCATCAGCCTGGCCATCACCGCCGCCGAGACCGGACACTTGGTCTTCGCCACTCTCCACACCACCGACGCCATGCAGACCGTTGACCGCGCCATTGACGTCTTCCCGCCTCAGCAGCAGCAGCAGATCCGCATGCAGCTCGCCGTCACCCTGGAGTGCGTCGTCTGTCAAAGCCTGCTCCCGCGCAAGGACGGCAATGGCCGCATCGCCGCCTTCGAGATAATGCTGGCCACGCCCGCCATCCGCGCGCTCATCCGCGAGGGCAAGACCCACCAGATCTACAACTCCATCCAGAGCGGGCAGGAGCACGGCATGATCGTCCTCGATCAGTTCCTGGCCAACCTCGTCCGCGAGGGGTACGTGGACTTCGAAGAGGCGCTGGCCAAGTCGTCCTACCCGGCCGAGCTGGCCCGCCGCTGCGGCGTGGACCTGGAGGCCTTCGAGCAGGCACAGGTCGCCAGCGCCGCACCCGCCGAGGCCTAGCCGACAGCCGCCAACGGGGGAAAGCCCATGCTCGACATCAACGAACTACTCACCTTCGCCGTCAAGAGCGACGCCTCCGACCTCTTCATCAAGGCCTTCAGTCCGCCCATAGTCCGCGTCTACGGCGACCTGGTGCCCATGAAGATGGACCCCCTCACTCGCGAGGAGGCCCAGGCCCTCAGCTACGCCGTGCTCGACCAGGAGCAGATTGACCGCTTCGAGCGCGAGCTGGAGCTCGATCTCGCCTACGAGATACCCGACGTCTCGCGCTTCCGCGTCAACGTCTTCTGCCAGCGCGGCAGCATCCAGTCCGTCTTCCGCGCCATCCCCTTCCGCATCTCCACCATGGAGGAGCTCAACCTGCCCGGCCTCTGCCGCGACTTCTGCGAGCGCCCGCGCGGATTGGTGCTGGTCACCGGCCCGGCCGGCTCCGGCAAGTCCACCACCCTGGCCGCCATGATCAACTACATCAACGAGACCAACCCCCTGCACGTCGTCACCGTGGAGGACCCCCTGGAGTTCATCCACACCGACAAGCAGGCCCTCATCAACCAGCGCGGCGTGGCCGAGGACACGCACTCCTTCGCCAACGCCCTCAAGTTCGTGCTGCGCCAGGACCCGGACGTCATCCTGGTGGGGGAGATGCGCGACTTGGAGACCATCGGCCTGGCCATTACCGCCGCCGAGACCGGCCACTTGGTCTTCGCCACCCTGCACACCAAAGACGCCGTGCAGACCGTGGACCGCGTCATTGACGTCTTCCCCACCCACCAGCAGCAGCAGGTGCGCATGCAGGTCTCCGTCAACCTCCAGGGCATCATCTCCCAGACCCTGGTCAAGCGCGCCGATGGCCAGGGCCGGGTGGCTGCCTTCGAGGTCATGGACGCCATCCCCGCCGTGCGCAGCATGATCCGCGAGGCCAAGACCTACCAGGTCGGCTCCATCGTCCAGACCGGCACCCGCAGAGGCATGCAAACGCTGGATCAATCACTGGCCCAGCTCGTCATTCAGGGTATTGTCAGGTACGAGGACGCTTACGAGAAGGCCAGCGTCCCCACCGAATTCGAAGCCATCGTCCGCGAGCACCAGGCAGCCCAGGAGCAGGGCCCGGCTCCCGCCGAGCCGCCCGCTGCCGACGCCCCCGCTCCCTAGTGCCCCGGACTGGAGTCGTCCCATGTCGCCGCGACCAGGCCCACGCCGCCGCGTCTCCGTAGACGAGGGCGCGCCCACGGCCACGCAGTGGCTGAACGCCGGCGCTGAGGCCGTGCTCAAGGTCAGCGTGGTCGTCCTCCTGGCCAGCGCCGCCTACCTCATCTTTGGCATCCTGGCCGGCCACCTGGGAGCCCAGCACAGCGACCGCGTCGCCACCGTCTTCCAGACCACCAGCACCATCTTCACCGTCGCCGCCATCCTGGTTGCCGCCAGCGCCTTCGTCCGCTTCTACGAGCAGCCCGGCTGGGTCTACCTGGCTGCCCTGCCCGGCCTCGTCGCCGTCTTCGTCATCCCCTTCTTCATCCAGAACAAGTACGCCTCGCCCGGCCCCGTCGGCCGCGACCTGATCAAGAACCTGCGCCTCTGCGGCGAGATCGTCTTCATGATCGTCGCCCTCCGCGCCGCCATCGCCATCGTGGACCGCATCCGCCGGCCCCCCGCGCCCGTCGAGGACAAGGCCGACCGCGCCGCCATACATGTGGAGAAGAAGAAGGCGGTCACCAAGCCGCCCCTCTGGGCCAAATGCTGGCAGCTTCCCTACTGCCACGACTCCCTGCTGGCCGTCTGCCCCGCCTACGAGGCCCGCAGGAGCTGCTGGCGGCTAAACCGCGGCTGCAACTGCGACGCGGGCATGGTGGACCGCTTGGTCGAGATCCGCGCCGCCGCCCGCGGCACCACCGCGCAACAACAGCGCACCGCCCGCCAATACGTGCGCGAGGAGCTGGAGCAGCCCAAGCGACAGACCACGCAGCAGCTCATACCGTGCAAGAAGTGCCCCATCTACAACGAGCACCAGCGCCAGAAGTTCGCCCTCTTCAACCCCATTGTCGTCGTGGTCACGCTCATCGCCTTCGTACTGCTCGCCTCCCCCTACCGCGCCGCCTTCGGCAGCGCCCTCATTGCCGTGGACCGCTTCGCGCAGAAGATCTCCTTCGTCGAGCCCTCCCGCGACCACGAGCCCGACGCCGAGGAGGAGAGACGCTACCACGGCCCCGACTGGCGCCCCATCGAGGTGGAACCCCTGGTGACCTCCAGGCCCGTCATAGATAAGGCCCGCCTCCAGACCTGGCTGGGCAGCCAGCTCAACGACCAGATCGTCCTCTGGATCAGCTACCTCGTCGTGTGCATCTTCGCCATGACCTACGTGCTCCGCGCCGTCGAGTGGGCCATCCTCAAACAGAAGTGGTAGCCCCGCGCCGCCGTCCGCCTGCCGCGCACGGCCGAAGCCAGGTTGTGCGGACTGAGAGGGTGTATGAAAAGCCCTACTTGCCCTCCATGTCATTCCGAGCGCAGCGAGGAATCTCGCCGTTGGCAGCGGAGGGCCGTTGTCAGCGCCGAGATTCCTCGTCGCTTCGCTCCTCGCAATGACAGCACTGGCGGAAACGGGCTTTTCATACACCCTCTTAACGCTGGTCGGCCGCGGAGCGGGCGCAGGGCGGTGGTGCTAGTCCGCACGGCACCCGTGCCTGCACCCAACAATGCAACGGAGCCGCCCCACTGGGCGGCCCCCTCATCACACCTCCCATATCGCACATCTCACATCGCGGTCGTCGGCGCTGGCCTCAGGCCGCTTCCTCCACGCTGAAGATCACGTTGATGACCTCCTGCGCCGTGGTGACCCCGCTGTTCACCTTTTGCAGCCCATCGTCCCGCAGCGTGTGCATCCCCGACTCGATGGCGATGCTGCGTATCTCCGCCGCCGACTTGCCCGCGGTCACCGCCTCCCGTATCTCGTTGTTCATGTGCATCAGCTCGTACACGCCCACGCGCCCGTAGTAGCCCGTATTCCGGCACTGCTCGCACCCGCGCCCCTTGAAGAAGCTCATGTCCGCCAACTCCTCCGACCTCAGGGCCAGTTGCTCGACTTCCAGCTCCGTCGGCTGCGTCTGCTCCCGGCAGCGCGTGCAGATGCGCCGCACCAGACGCTGCGCCAGCACCCCCACCACCGAGGAGGCGATCAGGTAAGGCTCCACGTGCATGTCCACCAGCCGCGTGGCCGCGCTGGGCGCGTCGTTGGTGTGCAGTGTGCTTAGCACCAGGTGCCCCGTCAGCGCCGCCCGGAAGGCCATCTCCGCCGTCTCCAGGTCCCGAATCTCGCCCACCAGGATGATGTCGGGGTCCTGCCGCAGAATGGACCGCAGCGCCCGCGCGAAGGTCAGGTCAATGCGCGGGTGCACCTGCGACTGGTTGATGCCCTCCACCTGGTACTCAATCGGGTCCTCCACCGTCACGATGTTCTTGGTTTCCGTCTTCAGTTGCTGGAGGGAGGCGTATAGGGTCGTGCTCTTGCCGCTCCCGGTCGGTCCCGTCACCAGGATCATGCCCTGCGGCGTTTGCAGCAGCTCCTCGTACGCCGCCAGCGTCTCCGGCAGAAAGCCCAACTGCTTCAGCGAGATCAGCACCTGGCTCTTATCCAGCAGGCGCAGCACTACCTTCTCCCCGAAGTACGTTGGCAGCGTCGAGACGCGCAGGTCTATGGGCCGATCGTCCACCGTTACGAAGGCCCGCCCGTCGTGCGGCAGACGCGTCTCCGCTATGTCAATCTCGGACATGATCTTCAGCCGCGAGGCCACCAGCTTCTGCATCTCCCGGTCCAGCGTCATCACCGTCATCAGTTGGCCGTCCACCCGGTAGCGCACGTACACCCCGTCCTCCCGTGGCTCCACGTGCACGTCGCTGGCCCGCGCGCGCACTGCGTTCCGCAGGATGGACTCCACCACCCGCACCACCGGCGCCTGGTCCAGCATCTGCACTAGGTCATCCTCCACCCCCTCCATCAGCTCGGGGTGCAGCAGCGGCTGCGAGGGATCAATGGCCCCCTCCGTGCTGGCCAGCGCTGCCCGCACCTGCGCCGAGTAGAACTGCTCGATGGCCGCCTGCAACTCCGCCTCGTCCACCTCGATCGGCTCCACGCGCCGACCCGTCCGCTGCCGCACCTCGTCTATGGCGAACACGTTCGTGGCGTCCGCCATCGCCACCACCACGCGATCCTCGCTCATCTGGATGGGCAGTACCAGGTGCTGTTCGGCCACCTGCCTCGGCACCTCCCGGATCGCCGCCGGGTCAATCTCGTAGTTGGCCAGGCTGGCCCGTTGCGCCGTGGGCGCCGCCGGCGCCGCCGGGGCCGCCGCCTGCGCCCGAGCCTCGCCTGCGGGCTGCTCCGCCTGCGCCTCCCCCGGCGCCAGGCGAGCCAGGTCCGCCGCCGTCAGCACGCCCAGTTGGATCAGCGCCGTCCCCAATTGCGTCCCCATCTGCGTCTGCATCTGCTTGGCCTCCGCCAAATCCCCCTCGGTCACCATCCCCAGCTCCAGGAGCTGACGACTCAGATGATCGTCGCCACCGATGCTCACGACTATCACCTCACTCCTCTGCGCGCCTTACCTTCTCCATCTAGACCACCCAACCTCCCATCCCTGCATCCCGCCTCATAGATCATACATCGTACATCCTAGATCCTAGATCGTAGATTCCGTATCCCACATCCCCCATCCCCACCTTGACAAACCTCACCTCGACATCTATCCTCCGACCATGTGGCCCTTCCGACGCGCCAAGCCCGAGGGCCCACAGGCCTTGCTGCGGGAGGGCAGCGAGGCCCTGCGCAGGCGCAAGCTCCAGGACGCCGCTCGCATGTTGGAACAGGCCCAGCGCCTCGATCCCGGCAACGTCGCGGCTCACCTCAACCTGGGCACCGCCTATCACCTCATGGGCCGCTTCTCCGACGCTATCGAGCAGTTCGAAGCGGCCCTGGAGCTCGACGCCAATAGCATGCCGGGGCTCCTGAATCTCGCCGCCGCGCACAACGCCTTGGGCCACGTGGACAAGGCCTTGGAGTACCTGGAGCGCGGCCGTCGCCTCAATCCCGCCCACCGCGACCTGCACCTCAACCTGGCCGTGGCCTTCGCCAGGAAGGGGGAGGCGGAGCAGGCCATTCAGGCGCTGGAGACCGAGCTGCGTAACCACCCAGACAACCGGCCTGCCCGCGAGATGCTCGCCCAGCTCACCAAGACCCGCTGAGCCCACCCGGAGGAGACCACATGCCCGCCCCCTCAAGTGACATCAGCAACGCCGAGCTGGCCATGTTCTGCCGCCAGTTCGGCAGCCTCATCCACGCCGACGTCAACATCTTGCAGGTGATGGAGGCCCTGCGCAACCAGGTCGGCAAGGCCTACTTCCGCGAGATCATTGACCAGGTGCGCCGCGACGTCGAGATGGGCCGCACCCTGGCCACCGCCTTCAGTCGCTACCCCCAGACCTTCTCGCCCTTCTTCATCTCCATGATCCGACAGGGCGAGCTCGAGGGCGAGCTCGACTCCGTCCTGCTCACCCTGGCCGACCACTTCGAGTCGCGCCTCGACCGCGACGTGAACGCCGCCCGTACTCGCACCACCGGCGGCGCCCTCGACCTCGAGACCCTCATCAGCGTCGTGCGCTACGGCATGGTCTGGATGGGCGCCTTTCTCTCGGCCATCTTCGTCGCCGCCGGCATCATCCTCTACGCCGCCAGCGCCGACCTCCTCCCCCGCGAGTGGCAGGCCGCCAGTATCTGCCTCATCACCGGCCTGTTCCTCTTCCTCGGCGTCCTCCTCTTCTCACGTCAGGCCCGCTGACCCACATCTCCCCACCCCTGCTGATTGCGTAGGAGCCAGCTCCCGCTGGCGACTGGTGCTGGCACGAACTGGCGCGGCGGCGTCGTGCGTACTCGCAGGCTTGAGCCCGCGGCAGTGGCTACCGACATGCGACGTTGTAGGAGCCGCGTCTCGCGACGATGTGGTGTGGGGTGCACTGGAGGGCCGCGCCGTGGGTGCTGCTCCGCGCAGTGCCTACTCCGCCAAACTAGCTTCGGCTCCGAAGGCCGGAAGCGACCCCTTCGCTACACAGCACGAGTCCAGCTGCCGACCAGAGGTGGCATGAACTGGTGCCGCGCTGTCCGTAGGGCAGCAGCTCGCTCGTCCTGAGCGAAGTCGAAGGGCCTCCTGCCCGCCGTTCTCTCTGCTGCCGTCATCGCGTAGGAGCCAGCTCCCGCTGGCGACGCCGTTGCCCTGCGCATCAGCGCCTCAAGTCCGAACACTCGTTTGCACTCATCCACCACTTTTTTCCCGCTTTCCCTTGACCTGCTGGGGGAATCGTGGTAAAACGTGCGCGGATGAGGATCGAATAGACTCACAAGTGGTTGGTAGTGGGGATCAGTCTCTGGCCGCACGAGTCGAGGACCCGAGCCGTCGTTCTGACAGCTGGCTCTCCCGGGATGTGAGGAGCTCGTGTTCGCCGGACTGGCACAATACACAGTTGACGCCAAAGGGAGGGTGCCGGTCAGTCCAGAACATCGCAAGGGCTTGACCGGCGAAGTCGTCCTTACGGCTGGCTATGACGATTGCATGTGGATCATCAGCCGAGACGACTTCCAATCCGCCCTCGATCAACTCGCCAACCCGGCGAACATCTTCAACCCTAAGACCCAGCGCCTCCAGCGTCGCTTCCTCGGCTCCGCCCACATCACAGAACTGGATGGCCAGAACCGAGTCCGCATTCCAGAGCCTCTGCGCGAGCTCATCGGCCTCACCGACGAGGACAACCAGGTGATCATGGTCGGCGTCGGCAACCGCATCGAGTGCTGGGCCAAGCACCGGTGGCTGGCCTATCAGCAGACCGAGCTGACCGAGAGCAACATGGTCGAGGATGCGCGCATCGTCGGCCTCTGGCGCGAGGACAACGGCGTCGGACCTGCCTAGGCGGGCAATCGCCATGAGCGGTCATGTCTACCAAGCACATCCCGGTCCTGGTCCAGGAAATCCTCTCCTTCCTGCGCCCTGCCTCCGGCGTCTACGTGGACATGACCTTGGGCGGCGGCTCCCTGTCACGGGCCATCCTGGAGGCCGCTGCGCCCGACGCCCGGCTCATTGGCATTGACTGCGATGACGCGGCCCTACGGCGCGCCAGGCAGACCCTGGCCGCCTTCGGCGATAGAGTGACGTACGTCCGCGAAGACTTCAGGCACCTTGACAGCATCCTCGCCGACCTGGGCATAGCCGGGATCAACGGCGTCGTCATTGACCCGGGACCCAGCATGGACCAGTACGCGGACCTGGAGCGGGGCTTCTCCTTCGAGGGAACCGGCCTCGACATGCGCTACGACAGGAGGCGAGGGAAAACAGCCGCTGACATCATTGCCGAACTCTCCAAGGATGACCTGGCGGCGGCCATCCGTGGGTTCGGCGAAGAGGGGCGGGCAGGGCGCATCGCAGCCGAGATCGTCAAAGCGCGTCAGCGCCGACCGATCTCAGACGCAGCAACGCTCGCAGCAATTGTCAGAGCAGCGGTCGCAGCAGCGCGTCCCGGGGACACGAGGAGAAGAATTCGACCCGAGACGCAGACCTTCATGGCCATCCGCAGCTACCTTAACGACGAGCTAAACGCGCTCTCCTGCGGGGTTCGCACGGCGGCAGCAGCGCTCGTCCCACCGGGTCGGATATGCGTCCTCACATATCACAGCCTGGAAGATCGCACTGCGAAACGGGCGCTGCGCGACCTCGAGAGAGCCTGTTCCTGCCCGCCCCGACTACCTCAATGCCGTTGCGGCGGCCGCCGGCAGGTCGTCATCCTCACCAAGCGACCTGTGCGGCCCTCGGCAGAAGAGGTGCAGCGCAATCCTTCCGCTCGCAGCGCCAAGCTCCGCGTCGCCGAGCGCTGCTGAAACGGAGGCCAGGTTTCGGAGGTCGGCGCCACCCGCCGAGCTCCGAGCACCAAGATGGGGCGCGTCCACCCGAGTCTGGTGCCTGCTCGCACTAACTGCCCGAGCCTGGCAGCAACGTCACAGCCTACATCGCACCACAGCGGCAGCGCACCTTCGCGGCCTGCTTCGCACAACCCACAGCAACTTGATGCCCGAAGTGCCAGCCGCGGTGGCGCGCCCCATCAACTAACTGACAATCATACCACTTACCTGCCCCTGGCGCAACACCGGCGGCGGCCTACGGGCGCCCGGCCTCCGCCTCGGTGCCAAGCCAGGCGCTAGTGCCGTCCCTGATCACTGGCCCTCCGCGCCGACCGAGGGCGCAGGGAGAGGGAGGAGCCACCAGATGGCAGCCGCACCCAAGCTTCGCTCGCATCACCGGACGGCCCCGCGCCCCGCGCCCTCCCGCCTGTGGCGCAACATCACAGCCCTCATGCTGCTGGGGCTGTGCGTGGGTGCCTATCTCACCGCCCAGGTCCGCCTCGCCGTCCTGGAAGCCGAGAAGCGGCAGTTGATGCGGCGCCTCGCCGATGTCCGCGCCGAGAACACCATGCTGCTCAAGCAGATCCGCACCGCCTGTGCCCCCGAGCGCATCGCCGAGGCCGCCGACCGCAGCGGCTTGCAGCCGCCGGCCGGCGTGGATACCGTCCACCCCGCCTCCCTGCGTCTCGACCAACCGGGCTCGCGCTCCCCTGGCCAGGCCCTGTTTGCCTTCGCTCGCAGCCTCTACGCCCGCCTGGGCCTGATCTCGGAAGCGCCGCGCGAGGCCGAAGCCGCCCCGGCCGACCGACCCTCTTGAGGCGGCCGCGGCCAGCTCCTTCTCATAGCCCACCCACCATCCTCGTGCCCCGGGCCCTCCCCGCCGCCGCCCGGCGCGCTTCGTGAGGTCTTGGCCGCCATGGCCGCCGACCCCGACTCCATCTCCAAGACCCGCCTCCGCCTGGCCACTGTCCTGGTGCTGTTGGCGCTCGCCGCCCTCGGCCTGCGCTCTGCACAGCTCATGGTCGTGGACCGAGACCAGGTCCTCGACCTGGAGCGCTACGTCGTCGCCGGCCAGCGCGAGCCCCGCCTGCGCCCCGGCGACATCCTCGACAGCGAAGGGCAGCCCCTGGCCATCAGCGTCGAGCTCACCCAGATCTGCGCCAATCCCGGCAGTCTCGACGACGCCGACCGACTCGCCATCGCTCGCGTGCTGGCCGCCCAGCTCGGCCTCGACGAGTCCTTCGTGCGCGAGCGCCTCGCTGGCGACCGCTCCTACAGCGTCATCAAGACCCATGTGGACCCGGCCACCGCCCGCGCCGTCCAGGCCCTGCGCCTGCCCGGCGTCTTCACCGAGCGCGCCTACGAGCGCCTCTATCCCCAGGGGCCCCTCTGCGCCAACGTCATCGGCTTCCGCGAGAAGTCCGCCGACCTGACCGGCCTCGCCGGCCTGGAGAAGGGCCTCAGCCATATCCTCGACAGCCCCTGGCAGCCCCCGGGACTGTCGCCCTGGGCCGGCGCCCTCGAAGTCGGCCTTTCCGTGCGACCCGCCCCGCTCTCTGGGCCTGCCGTCGTCCTCACCATTGACCACCGCATCCAGGCCGCGGCCGAGCTGGGCATCGCCCACTGCCTGGCCGAGTTCCGTCCTCGGGCCGCCAGCTGCACCGTCCTGGACCCCAGGACCGGCGCCATCCTGGCCATGGCCTCCGTGCCCACCTTCGACCCCAACGAGTTCCAGCGCGTCGCCACCGCCCAGCAGTGGTCGCGCTTCGACAATCTGTGCGCCAGCCGCGCCTGGGAGCCCGGCTCCGTGGCCAAAGTGCTGGTCGTGGCCAGCGCCTTGGAAGCCGGCGTCATCACCCCCGCCAGCCGCTTGGTCTGCACCGGCACCCGCACCGTGGCCGGCAAGACCATCGGCTGTTGGGGCCGCTGGCGCGCCCGTGGCCACGGCACCCAGCGGGTGGCTGACGTGGTGGCCAACTCCTGCAACATGGGCGCCTCCCAGATCTCGACCCGCATCGGCGCCAGCCAATTCCCCCTGTGGATGGCCGAGTTCGGCCTCGGCCGCAGCACCCGCTCCGGCCTGTTCGCCGAGGCCTCCGGCCAGCTCCCGGATCCCGCCACCCTAGACCCCGTCACCCTGGCCACTCTGGGCTTCGGCCAGGGCATGTCCGTCACCGACCTCCAACTGGCCGCCGCCGTCGGCGTCATCGCCAACGACGGCGTGCTCATGCGCCCACACATCGTCAAGGAATCGCGCACACCCAACGGCCGCCTCCTTTGGCGGACGGAGCCCGAGAAGGTCGCCGACGTCATATCCCCGAAGACCGCCCGCCTGGTCCTGGACATGATGCGCGGCGTGGTCGAACGCGGCACGGGCCGGCGTGCTGCCATCCCCGGGTCGGTGGTGGCCGGCAAGACGGGCACCGCACAGAAGGTCGCCCCGGGCCGCGAGCGCGAAGGCTATGCGCCGGACAAGTTCATCAGCTCCTTCGTGGGCATTGCCGGCTGTGAGACCAACCGCCCCATCGTCGTTGTGGTCTCCGTAGACGAGCCGGCCGGCGGCGGCACCGGCGGGCTGGTGGCTGCCCCAGTCTTCCGCGAGGTCGCCGAGGCCGCCCTGCGCCATCTGGGCACCCTTCCCGTGGTCACGGCCGCTGGCGGCCGCCATGGCCACGCCTCCTAGCGGCCCGTTCCGCCGGGCTCGACTCTGGTGTATAATACCTGCCCGATGCCTGAGGGGATGCCCAATCACGTGCCGTTGAACAGGTTGCTCGCCCAGACGCCGGACGTTCGACTGGCGGGCGACCGCCACACGCCCATCACTGCCATCTGCATGGATTCTCGCCAGGCCCGGCCGGGCTGTCTCTTCGTCGCCGTGCGCGGCCTGACCACCGACGGCCATCGCTTCATCCCCGAGGCCGTCCGCGCCGGCGCTGCGGCAGTCGCTTACGAGGACGAGACCGCCGTCGCCGCCCTCGGCGAGGATGTGGTCCGCCTGCACGTGCCCGACACCCGCCGCTTTGCCGCCCTGGCGGCCACCGCCTTCTACGGCACGCCCTCCGCCGAGCTGACCCTGATCGGCGTCACCGGCACCAACGGTAAGACCACCGTGACCCACCTGCTGGAGGCCATCTTCCGCGCCGCCGGGGCCAGCACCGGCCTCATCGGCACCCTGGGCCGCCGCATCGGTGGCCAGTCGCTGCCCGCCGAGCGTACCACGCCCGAGGCCCCGGAGATCCAGGCGCTCCTCCGCCGCATGGCCGACGAGGGAGTTACCCACGTCGCCCTGGAGGTCTCCTCCCACGGCCTGGCTCTGCACCGGACGCTGGGCTGCAAGTTCGACGCCGCCGTCTTCACCAACCTCACCCAGGACCACCTCGACTTCCACGCCGATCTGGACGACTACCTGGAATCCAAGCTGCGCCTCTTCACCGACTACGCCCAGGCGGCCCGGCCCGATAAGGACCTCGTCGGCGTGGTCAACCTCGACGACGCGGGCGGCCGACAGATCGCCGCCCGAGCCCGCTGCCGCCTCTTCACCTACGCTATCGAGGCCGACGCCGACCTCCGCGCGGCCGACCTCGCCCTCGACGCCCACCACACTCGCTTCCAGCTCGAGCTGGCCGACCGGCGCACCGAGGCCACCGTGCCCTCCGTGGGCCGCTTCAGTGTCTACAACGCCCTGGCCGCGGCCGCCTGCGCCCTGGCCCTCGATGTGGACGCGGACACCATCGTGGCTGCCCTCGCCAATGCCCCCTCCGTCCCGGGGCGCTTCGAGCTGGTGGACGAGGGGCAGCCCTTCCGTGTGGTCGTGGACTACGCGCACACGCCCGACGGCCTCGCCAACGTGCTCCGCGCTGCCCGCGACCTCACCGACGGCCGTCTCATCTGCGTCTTCGGCTGCGGGGGCGACCGCGACCACGACAAGCGCCCCCGCATGGGCCGCGTCGTGGGCGAGCTGGCCGACCTGGCCATCGTCACCTCCGACAATCCCCGCTCCGAGGAGCCCGACGACATCATCGCCCAGATCCTGCCCGGCCTGAACGGCGCCCACTACCTGGTGGAGGTGGATCGCGAGCAGGCCATCCGCCGCGGTTTGGAGTCCTGCCGACCGGGCGACCTGCTGCTGATCGCCGGCAAGGGCCACGAGACCTACCAGATCTTCCGCGACCGCACTGTCGAGTTCGATGACCGCGCGGTCGCCCGCAACATTCTCAGGAGCCTGTCTGCATGATCGAGGCAACCCTAGCTGAGGTGGCAGACGCCTGCCGGGGTCGCTTGGCCAGGGGCGCTCCCGACCAGCGCTTCCACGGCGTCTCCCTCGATAGCCGCCAGACGCAGGCCCCCCAGGTCTTCTTCGCCCTCAAGGGCCCCCACCACGACGGCCACGACTTCATCCCCGACGCCCTGGCCGCCGGTGCCGTGGCCGTGGTCGCCGCCGAGTCCTGGGCTCGCGCTACTGGCGATGGCGCCCACCTGCCCGACGGCGTCGGCCTCGTAGTTGTGGAGGACACGCTCATGGCCCTGGGCGATCTGGCCGCCTGGCATCGCCGCCAGTTCGACCTGCCCGTCATCGGCATCACCGGCAGCATCGGCAAGTCCACCACCAAGGAGATGCTGGCCGCCATCCTGCGTCGCCGCTACAACGTCCTGGCCGCCGAGGGCACCGAGAACAACGAGATCGGCGTCCCCAAGACCCTCTTCCGCCTGGCCGACGAGCACGAGATTGGCGTGCTGGAGCTGGGCATGCGCGGCCTGCGCGAGATCGCCTACCTGTGCGAGATCGCTCAGCCCCTCGCCGGCATCGTGACCAACGTGGCCGAGGCCCACCTGGGCCGCCTGGGGTCCCGCCGACGCGTGGCCGCGGCCAAGGCCGAGCTCCCCGCCAGCCTGCCGCCCCACGGCTTCCTGGTCATCAACGCCGATGACCGCATCGGGGCCCGCATGCGCGACGCCACCCAGGCCCGGTCCATCACCTTCGGCATTGACTCGCCCGCCGACGTCTCCGCCGCGCAGCTTCGCTCCCTCGGCGTCCAGGGCAGCGAGTTCCTCCTGGTGGCCGACGGTCAGTCGCGCCCCGTCCACTTGGCGGTGATGGGCCGACACCAGGTCTACAACGCCCTGGCCGCCGCGGCCGCCGCCCGGCAAATGTCCGTGCCCTTGGCCGACATCGCCGACTCCCTGGCCGTCTACGAGAACCTGCCCATGCGCGGCACGGTCGTGCCCGCGCCGGGCGGCTTCACCATCATTGATGACTCCTACAACGCCAGCCCGCCCTCGGTCCGGGCGGCTCTGGAGGTCCTGTCCGACGCCGCCGGCGATGGGCGGCGCATCGTCGCCCTGGGCGACATGCGTGAGTTGGGCGAGGAGAGCCAGTTCCTGCACGCCGCCGTCGGCGAGGACATCGCCCGCGACGGAACTGACCTGCTGGTGACCGTCGGCGTGGAGTCTCAGGCCACTGCCCGCGCTGCCTCCGCCCAGGGCGTGGAGGCACACGCCTTCGACGACAAGCCCGCCGCGCTGGAGTTCCTGCGCGCCAGCCTGCGACCCGGCGACACCGTGCTGGTCAAGGGCAGCCGCGCCGTGGGAATGGACGACATCATCAGGGGGCTGCTCGGTGATTGACTGGGTCGTCGTGCCCTTCCTGGTAGCCTTCGCCGCCGGCCTGGTGCTCACGGTCGCCGCCGTGGACCTGTCCCGGCGCCTGCCGGTGGGACAGAAGGTGCGCGACGATGGCCCGGAGACCCACCTGCGCAAGGCCGGCACTCCCTCCATGGGCGGCGTCGCCCTGTTGATTGGCCTGCTCCTCTGCCTGATCGTGCTGGGCGTATCCGGCACGGGCGCCGCCGCCGTGGCCCTCCTGGCCCTCGGCTTTGCGGCCATCGGCCTCATTGACGATGTCATCAAAGCCCGCGGCCAGCAGCCCCGTGGCTGGAAGGCCCGCTATCGGCTGGCGGCCGAGCTCATCCTCGCCCTGGGCTTCGCCTGGTTCGTCGCCGCGCACGTCGGCACCAAGGTGCACCTGCCCGGCGCTGGCGTCCTGACCTCGCCCTGGCTGTTTTGGCCCCTGAGCCTGCTGGCCATCGTCGGCGGCGGCAATGCCGTCAACCTGACCGACGGCCTCGATGGCCTCGCCAGCGGCCTGGTCGCCCTATGCGCGGCCAGCCTGGCCGCCGGCGCCGCTCTGCACGGGCACAACGCTGCCGCCGCCGTGGCCGCCATCACCGCCGGCCTGGCCGCGGGTTTCCTCATGCTCAACCGACATCCGGCCGCCATATTCATGGGCGACACCGGCAGCCTCATGTTCGGAGCCCTGCTGGGTGGCTGCGCGGTCATGTCCGGCCTGGCCATACCCTTCGCCGTCGCCGGCCTCATCTTCGTGGCCGAGGCCCTCTCGGTCATGGCACAGGTCGTCTCCTTCCAGCTCACCGGCAGGCGCGTCCTGCGGATGGCGCCCCTGCATCACCACTTCGAGCTCGGCGGCTGGCCCGAGACCGTCGTTACTCACCGCTTCCTGCTCGTCGGCATCGCGCTGGCGGCCCTCGGCTTCCTGTTGGCCACGCCCGGCTAGCACCGACACCATGACCGCAGTCAACTCCAACCCAACCGCCTGCTCCCTGGCCCCGCCCGACCGGCTCGAGCCGCCGGACCTGCGGGATCGGCGCGTGGTCGTCTTCGGCATGGGCCTCAGCGGCCTGGCTGCCGCCGGCTTCCTCAAGGAGCTGGGCGCCGAGGTCCTGCTCACCGACACCCGCTCCGCCAACGACCTCAGGGACCGCCTACAGCGCGCCCAGGCCCTCGGCGTGTCCGTACACGCCGGGCTGCCCGACAACCGCGCGCTGGCCGCCTTCGATCTGGGCGTCATTAGCCCCGGCCTGGCCATCGGCTCGCAGCCCTTCGCCCAGCTCCGCGCCAGCGGCCTGCACATCGTGGGAGAGGTCGAGTTGGCCTTCTGGTTCTGCCGCGTGCCCATGATCGCCGTCTGTGGCACCAACGGCAAGGGCACCACCGCCGCCCTCCTGGGCGACATGCTCAACCGCGCCGGGCTCGACGCCGTCGTTGCCGGCAACATCGGCCTGCCCCTGGTCGGCGAGTTGGACGAGATCAACCGCGCCGACCTGTGCGTGGCCGAGGTCAGCAGCTTCCAGCTCGAGACCATCGAGAGCTTCCGCCCTCGCGTGGTCATCCTGCTCAACGTGACGCCCGACCATCTCGACTACCACCCGACCTTCGAGAGCTACCTGGCGGCCAAATCCCGCGCCTTCGAGAACCAGCAGCCCGATGACTTCGCCGTCCTCAACGCCGACGACGACGCCGTCGCCCGCGCCGCGGCCCGGGCTCGCTCCACCCGGCTGCACTTCTCCCTGGGCCGACACGACCAGGTCGGCGCGCGCCTGGACTGGGGCCGTCTGGCCCTTCGTCTGGAGGCCGAGGCCGACTGGGAGACCCTCTGCCACGTAGACGACATCAACCTGGCCGGGCCCCACAACGTCCTCAACGTCATGGCCGCCGCCCTGGCCGCCCGGCTGGCCGGCGCGCCGACGGAGCCCATCGCCCGGGCCGCCCGCGAATTCGCCCTGGCTCCGCACATCCGTCAGCGCGTGGGCGAGGTCAATGGCGTCGTCTTCGTTGACGACAGCAAGGCCACCAACCCCGCCGCCACCATGGCGGCGCTGTCCCAGATGGCCGAGAACCCCATTCTCATCGCCGGCGGCGCCGACAAGAACGTGGACTTCACCGAGCTGGCCGAGATGGTCGCCCAGCGCGTCAAGGGCCTCGTGCTCATCGGCACCTGCGCCGAGCAGATTCGCGCCGCCGTCCGGCAGGCCGGCGGCCCGGAAGGCATTCTCTGCCCCTCCCTGGAAGAGGCAGTCAGCACGGCTTATGACCTGGCTGAGCCGGGCGATGTGGTCCTGCTCTCGCCCGCCTGCTCCAGCCTGGACATGTTCGCCGGCGCCGCCCGCCGCGGCGAGGCCTTCGCCCAGGCCGTGCGCGATCTGGCCAATCGCCTTGATGTGGAGCGCAACGTCCCGTGACCTGCCGGCAGGCAGGCGTTGCAGCGCCTTTGTAGGAGCCGCGTCCTCGCGGCGAAACGCCGTTCTGCGGACTGCAACGACTCCTGCCGTTATCATACGCACGCTCGGCCATCGGCCGAACCAGTGAACGCCGCTCTCATCGCAGCAGGGCTAAGGAGTGGACGACGGCGTGCGCACGAAGCTCGGCCCCATTGACGAGACGCTGCTCCTGGTGATCCTGGCCCTCGCCATTGCCGGCGTCATCCTGGTCTACACCGCCAGCTTCCCCAGCGCCGGCCGGCTGAGCGCCATGGACGGCCTCGGCGACCCCTATCTGTACCTGAAGAGCCAGCTCCTCTACGGCGCCGTCGGCGTGTTGCTGATGCTCGGCGTCACCCGCGTGGGCCCCGACTTCCTGCGTCGCTGCGCGCGCCCCTTCTTCATCGTGGCCGTGGCCCTGCTGATCGCCGTCTTCACTCCCCTGGGCTGCGAGCTGGGCGGCTCCCGCCGCTGGCTGGTCATCTGCGGCCACAGCTTCCAGCCCTCCGAGTTCGCCAAGATCGCCCTGGTCATCTTCCTGGCTCGCTTCCTCACCGACAAGGCCGGCGAGCTGCGCCAGTTCGGCCTCTCCTTCCGCACTCTGGGCCTGGCCGGAGTGCTCGCGCTGCTCGTGCTCATGGAGCCCGACCTGGGCACCACCGCCGTCCTGGTGGCCATCGCCCTGGGCATGCTCTTCCTGGCCGGCGCCCGCCTCTGGCACATCGGTGCCCTGGCCACCGGCACCGGCGCCCTGGCCGTGCTCTTCGCTCTGGGACGGCCCTACATGCGCGAGCGCCTGCTGGCCTTCCTGGATCCCGTGGCCCACACCCAGGACTCCGGCTACCACGTCATCCGCATGATGGTCGCCCTCGCCTCCGGCGGCATCTGGGGCGTCGGCATCGGCGAGGGCACCGAGAAGTGGTTCCTTCCCGCCCGCCACACCGACAGCATCTACTGTGTCCTGGGCGAGGAGGTGGGCCTGCTTGGCTGCGTGCTGCTGCTGGTGCTCTTTGCCCTCTTCGCCAAGCGCGCCTTCGACATCGCCCTGCGCACGCCCGACCCCTTCGCCCGCCTGGCCGCCGGCGGACTGACCCTGGCCATCTGCATCCAGGTCATCACCAACATCGCCGTCGCCACCGCCCTGCTGCCCGTCACCGGCTTGACCCTGCCCTTCATCAGCAGCGGCGGCAGCAGCCTGGCCATGGCCCTGCTCGCCGCCGGCGTCATTCTGTCCGTCTCTCGTCGTAGAGCGCCCCGAGCCCAGCCCGCGCCCGACGCGGGCGGCACTGCCTGACGCGCCAACCGCCCTGCCCAATGCCCGCCACCGCCCTCGTAACCGATCCAGCGCCCGCCGCCGCACACCCGCTCCGCATCTGCTTCGTCGGCGGCGGCACCGGCGGCCACCTCTACCCCTGCCTGGCCGTCGCCGAGCAGTTGCGCGAGGCCCACCCCTCCGCCCAGGTCCTGTTCCTGGGTGCCCGTCGCGGCCTGGATCAGCCCATCCTCGACCGCCTCGACCTGCCCCGTGAGCTGATCGGCGCCCGCCCCCTTCCCTACGGGCTCTCGCTGCGGCTGCCGCTGGCCGCCCTCTGTCTGCCCGGCAGCGTGGTGCAGGCGGGCAGCGCCCTGGACGATTTCCAGCCCGATGCGCTCTTCACCACCGGAGGCTACGTCGCCGCCGGTGTCCTGCCCGCCGCCTGGCTGCTCAACGTGCCCATCGTCCTGCACGACTCCGACGCCCTCACCGGCCGCGCCAATCGCCTGCTGGCCCGCCTGGCCGACTTCGTGACCGTGGCCTTCGAGAGCGCCGTCCGCCGCTTGGCCCAGCGCGACCCCGTGTTCTGCGGCCAGCCCGTGCGCGCCGCCGTCCGCCAGGCCCACCGAGCCGAGTCCGCCCAGGCTCTGGGCTTGTCGCCCGAGGCCAGGACCCTCCTGGTCACCGGCGGCAGCCGTGGCGCCCAATCGCTCAACCTCGCCCTGGTCGCAGCCCTGGAGCGACTCCTGGTCCTGGACGGCGTTCAGGTGCTGCACGTCTGCGGTGAGATGGGGCACGAGCGCGTCCGCAGTGAGCTCCGGCGCCGCGGCCTGGAGGACGTCGAGGGCTACCACCTCCGCCCCTACCTGCACGACATGCCCTCAGCCCTCGCCTGCGCCGACCTGGCGCTGTGCCGCGCCGGCGGCAACACCGTGGCCGAGCTGGCCGCCCGTGGCCTCCCGGCCATTATCGTCCCCTATCCCTACGCCGCCGCCCACCAGCAGGCCAACGCCGCCCCCCTGGTGGAGGCCGGCGCCGCCATCCTCGTGCCGGACCACGAGCTCACCCCTCAGGTGCTCATAGACCACGTCACCGCCATCCTGCTTGACGAGGACAGGCGCCGCAAGATGGCCGAAGCCGCTCGCACTGTGGATCGCCCGCACGCCGCCGCCGACATCGCCGCCCTTCTCGTCCAGGCCGCGAACCGCTGACTTGCCGCCATCGTCAAACCATCACCCGCCAACCCATAACCGGCCGGTGTCGGCCTTGCCTTCCCGGCCGAAAAGGAGTACAATCTGCTGCACCGTACCAGAACTGGCAGCATGAGCCTTAGCAGACCAGTGATCACCGAGGGAGGGCGGGCGGTGCGCCTCTCACGGCGCGACCCCATTCACTTCATTGGCATCGGAGGCGTCGGCATGAGTGCCATCGCCTCCGTTTTGCTGGAGATGGGCTACCAGATCTCCGGCTCCGACATCCGCCCCACCCACCGCACCGAGCGCCTGGCCCGCGCCGGTGCCCGCGTGGCCATGGGCCACCGCCCCGAGAACCTGGACACGCCGGGCCTGGTCGTCTACAACACCGCCATACCCGACACCAACGTCGAGCTGCGCCTGGCCCGCGAGCTGAACCTACCCGTGCTCCACCGCGCCGACATGCTCTCTGCCATCACCGCCGACCAGCACCGCATCGCCGTCGCCGGCACCCACGGCAAGACCACCACCACCTCCATGCTCAGCGTCATCTTCGCCGAGGCCGGCCTCGACCCCACCATGGTCGTCGGCGGCGACGTCAAGCAGTTTGGCACCAATGGTCGCCTGGGCCGCGGCGACTACGCCATCGTCGAGGCCTGCGAGAGCGACAGGTCCTTCCTCAAGCTGCTGCCCTGCTCACAGGTCATCACCAACGTCGAGGCCGAGCACCTCGACGTCCACAAGAGCCTCAGCACCGTCGTCGAGGCCTTCGTGGAGTTCGTCAGCGGGGCCAGCCCCGACGGCTTCGTGGTCGGCTGCCATGACTGCCCGGTCGTCCGCGCCATCATGGACCGCATCCCGCGCAACTACCTCAGCTACGGCCTCGCGCCGGAGGCCGACTTCAGCGCCCGCGACATCGCCCTCAACGGTCGCGGCGCCAGCCTAGACCTGGTCAAGGGCGGCCGGGCCGTGGGCCGCGTCCGCCTCGAGGTGCCCGGACGGCACAACGTGCTCAACGCCCTGGCCGCTCTGGCCGCCGCCGACGCCTGCGGCGTGCCCCTGGACGCTGCCATCACCGCCCTGGGCCACTTCGTCGGCGCGCAGCGCCGCTTCGACGTCATCACCGAGGCCGACGGCATCCTCATCGTGGATGACTACGGCCACCATCCCACCGAGATCCGCGCCACCCTGGAGGCCGCCCGCGCGGGCTTCCCCGACCGCCGCATCGTGGCCGTGTTCCAGCCCCACCTCTACAGCCGCACCCAGCTCTTCCTGGACGAGTTCGGCGCCGCCTTCGCCGACGCCGACGTGGTCATCATCAACGAGATATACGCCGCCCGCGAGGCCCCGCGCGACGACATCAGCGGGCGCCACCTGTTCGAGGCCGTTCGCCGCAACGAGCCCGGCAAGCCCGTCGAGTACATCCCCGAGAAGGACGACATCGCCGGCTACCTGTTGGCCCACTCTCGTCCCGGCGACCTGGTCATGACCATCGGCGCCGGCGACATCCGGGAAGTCGCTCACCAACTGGCCGAGGCCATGGGCGAGTAGGCCCCGGCCCTGAGGCCCACTTCGCAGCACTATTCGCCGCACGGCCGGCCCTGCGCCGGTCACCATCGCAGCAGGAGCAGCGACACATGGCCGTGGCCGAGGTCGCCAACCCCCACGCGCCGGGCAAGGGCCGCGCACGCCAGCAGGAGCGCCGCCGCGCGCTGCGCGCGGGCCGCTGGGCCCTGCGGCTGGTCCTGTTCTCCTTGGGCCTCGGCCTGCTCTACGGCCTGATGTCCTCCGCGTGGTTCCGCATTGACAGCGTCGCCGTCCGCTGCCAGCGTGAGGCGGTGGGCCGGGAGGCGGCCCGGGCGCTCAGTATCCCCCCGGGCGCGACCACCCTCACCCTCCGCGATTCCACTGTCCGCCGGCAGCTCCAGTCCTGCCCCAGGGTGGCCCGCGTCCACGTGGCCAGGCACCTGCCACACGCCATCGTGATCACCGTCGAGCCGCGCGAGCCGGCCATGGCCGTGCTCACCCCCACGGCCTGGTTCCTGGCCGACCGCGACGCCATCTGCATCGAGCGCGTGGCCTCCGCGCCGCCGCGCCTGCCGCGCGTCAAGGGCATACCGGTGCTGGACCTCCGCCCCGGCGACCGTCTGGCGGGCCCGCGCGTCGAAGCCGCCTGGCAGGCTATCCGTTGCGCCCAGCGCTTCCCCGCCTTGGATCAGCTCACCGTGGACGTATCCTCCCTGGAGCACATCGTCGTGTTCTCGCCCGGCGGCACCAAGGGCATTCTGGGCCGCCCGCTGGACCTGGGCACCAAGCTGGCCCGCTTCGCCGCCGCCCTCGAGAGCTTCCGCGAGCAGGGCTGGCGCGCCGAGTACGTGGACGTCCGTCGCGTGGACCTCCCCGCCGTGTGGAAGCCGCTGCCCGGACATGCTCCGCCCGCGGCCGGGTCGTAGCCATCCGCGCGCCGGCACTCGTAGGTCCCGACCCCTCCGTTGACGAACCCTACCCCGTTGCAGCCGCCGGGGCAGTGTCAGGAGTTGCCGCCGCTGTGGAAAACGCTGTAGTTGGCCTCGACGTCGGCACCACCAAGATCTGCACCGTGGTCGGCCGCCCCCTCCAGGACGGGCGCCTGGAGGTCCTGGGCGTCGGCGTCGTGCCCTCGGTCGGCCTCAAGCGCGGCGTGGTCGTGGACCTCGAGGACGCCGTCGAGTCCGTCCGCCAGTCGGTGCGGCGTGCCGAGGAGTCCTCCACACTCGACATCCGCTCCGCCTATGTGGGCGTCACCGGCGATCACGTCTCCTCCCTCAACGTGGCCGGCCGCGCCATGGTCTCCGCCGGCACCGAGGTCACCCAGGAAGACTGCGATCGCGTCCTCCAGGCCGCCCGCGACAACGTGGGCGGCCTGGGCCCCAGCCGCGAGATCGTCCACGTCATACCCCGCGAGTTCTCCCTGGACGGGCAGCCCGGCATCCGCCGACCCGTGGGCATGAGCGGCCGCCGGCTGGAGGTCGCCGCCCACGTGGTCACCGGCCTGCGAAGCGTCCTGGACAACGTCGGCAAGTGCGTCGAGGCCGTCGGGGTCCAGGTGCTGGAGAAGGTCCTGGAGCCCATCGCCACCGCCGAGGCCGTGCTCAGCGAGGCCGAGCGCGAGCTGGGCGTGGCCCTGATAGACGTGGGCGGCGGCACCGCCGACATCGCCATCTTCCTGGACGGCAGCATCTGCCACACCTCCGCCATCCCCGTGGCCGGAGACTACGTCACCCGCGACTTGGCCATCGGCCTGCGCGTGCCCCGCGACCAGGCCGAGGACCTCAAGCGCAAGGCCGGCATCGCCCTGATCGCTCGGGCCGACGACCGGCAGCGCGTCGGCATCCGCCTGGCCGGCACCGGCGAGCCGCAGCACGTGCCCCGGCGGCTGCTGGCCGAGATCATCCAGCCGCGCCTGGAGGAGACCTTCGACCTGGTCCGCGAGGACCTCAGGCGCTCTGGGCTCTACGACCTCATCGGCGGCGTCGTGCTCACCGGCGGCGGCTCCCTGCTGCCCGGCACGCTGGACCTGGCCTCCCGCGCGCTGGACGACAACCGCGTGCGCCTGGGCGAGCCGCAGCGCATCACCGGCCTGGTCGCTCCCCTTAGCGGCCCCGCCTTCGGCACCGCCGTGGGCCTGGCCATGTACGGCGCCGCCCGCCTCGCTGAGGAGCCCGAGCCCGCTCCGCCCCTGGCCGCGCCCCCGGAGCCCTGGTTCGCGGAGGCCGCGCACGTGGCCGCCGACCTCTTCCGCCGCCTCATCCGCCGCGAGTGATATGGGTAGGAGCCGCGTCCTCGCGGCGATTTGCGGTGGAAGGCATCGGCGCGGAGGTGCTGTGGGTGGTCGCAGGCTTTAGCCTGCGGCGGTGGCGGAGGGCTGGGCTCGGTGTTCTGGCAGCTTGCCTGTCCCGAGCTTGTCGAGCGGCCTCCTGCCCGCCGTCATCCGCTCCTCTTGCCCAGACACCTGAGTAGGAGCCAGCTCCCGCTGGCGACTCGGGGCGGCGGGCGTGGGTCTCAACGGGCGCAGTCGTGCCCCATCGCCGCCGCCTCCCTGAGCCTGTTATCCCCCTCTACTATCTAGGGCACGATTCCGGCCCATTTGGGCTAGCTCTCGAGGGCAGCACGGCCAGAGGGGCCCCCAGAAAAGCCCACGGTTGAGCCCTTTTTGAGGGCCTAGGTGATCTTCCATACAGTGCACTATTCGCCGGAAAACTACCACGACGACCGAAACGTGGCACACGGCGCCCGATGCCGGTTCCCCCGGAAGCGGTGTCATGGCCTCCTGGACGCACGGGCCGGTCACCCCCACCTTGTAGGAGGGGCGTCCCGCCCCGACCACAGCGCGTGCCACCGGGATATGGGGAGGCTTCTATCCGTTG
>JBHIEF010000028.1:0-30014 GCA_046760465.1 Armatimonadota bacterium
GAGTATGTAGTCAATGCCGGCCATGCGGCGCACGGGCTTGGCGTTGGGGTTGGTGCCCACGCAGCGCAGGCCGATGAGCACATCGCCAGCCTCCAGGTCGAACACGCCCAGGTCGGCCTTCAGCGGGGTGATCCGCGGCGCGCATAGGTCGAGCGGCTCGCCGGCCACCTCCCCGTTGACCAGCGGCTGGTGGATGCCGTAGTCCCAGGACTTGGTGAGGCCAAGGGTGATCTTGTAGCGCCCGGCCTTCTCGACCGGCACCTTGAGCTCCAGGATGGAGCCCTCCTCGGGGTCGAGCCACCAGAGGTGGCTGGCCAGGCTGAAGCCATCGGGCAGGCCCTGGACCTGGGTGGTGCCGCCGGTGCGGCGGGCGATCTCCAGCGCCTCGCCCTCAATGGCTCCCTGCACCTTGAAGGGCTCGGGGAGGGGACGCACGCGGCGATCCTCGACGGGGATGGGCTCGAAGAAGTCGGTGGCGCCGGGCGCGGCGTACCAGTAGCTGGTGCAGCAATACTCGCGATCGGCGGCGGCCCACTTCTCGACGTAGAACTTGATGGACTTGTCGAAGGGGATGTCATCGAGGATGTGGTAGCGGGCCACGGCCGTGTAGCCGAAGTTACCCGGCCCGGTGACGATGCTCTGGTTGTGGTAGGCGTGGGTGAACAGGCCGGGGTTGCACCAGGCGTAGCCGAAGTAGTCCTCGGTGCCGGTGCCGAAGAAGCTGGGGAAGGTGTCGTCGTCCACCCATACCTTCTCGTCGCCCTCCCCCCACCAGCCGCGCACGGTGTTGACCACGCCGAGCATGACGCCCACGAAGCGGCCGGGGCCGGTGGCCTCCAGCATGAGCCAGTCCAGGAACCGGGGGTCGGCGGGGAGCCACTCGTTGCGCCACTTGGCGTGGAAGTAGAGGGTCTGGCCTTCCTGCCAGGCGGCGGGCTTGCTGCTGGCGGAGAGGGAGAGCTTGACCGGATTGTCGGAGTCGTTGCGGACGGCGATGCGGGCGCTCTTGGCGAAGGGCATGTACCAGTTGCTGTAGCAGGTGCCATCCTCCTTCATGCCCACCGGGAGGCTCTGATAGGTGTTGAGGCCGGGCGTGGAGCCGAAGAAGTCGCCCAGCGGGCACCAGACGGACGGCTCCGTCTCGTCGTCGAAGGTGATGGTCAGAAGGCACTCGCGCAGGGCGGCGAAGAGCTGGTCGTCGGGGACGTCAACCTTCAGCGCAAGGCGCACAATGGCGCGCGGGCCGCTGAGCTGGTGCAGCACCGCCTCCTCGCCGGGGGCGATGGTGGCCTGCTGGCGCTGCACCAAGGGATCCTCGCCTCGGGGCGGCAGCTCCGGGGCCGCCAGCACGGTGCCAACCTCGTGCATGGTCTGGCGCACCTGGGCCAGGGCCTGCATGGAGAAGGGCTGTACCTGCGTGCCGGGCGGGAAGGTGCGGTAGCCGACCTGGTAGTAGAGGCTGGGCTTGTCCACGGTGACCTTGCAGCGCTGCTGGTACGGTATGGGGAAGTAGAGGTTGGCGCCGCGGGAGCGAATGCCGCTGAAGGGAGCGGGGAACTCGGGCATCTGGGCGGAGGTGAGGGCCAGGAAGTCCGCCTCCAGGGCGGGGTTGTCCAGATCGTCAATGTAGATGCGGATGTTGCCGCCGCCCTGCGGGTTGGCCGACCACAGGCGCAGGATGGCGCCGGGGCCGTCCATCTCGGCCATCACGTGCTCAGTGCGGCCGTCGTGCTGCTCCTGACGGATGAACTTGCCGGCGTCGCCGTTGGCAAACCAGCCCTCCTGGTCCGGGCTGACGCTGGCGCGGTCGTAGCTGGACTGCTGGTCGCACTCGACGCCGGGGTCGGGGACGGTGGCCAGGCGCTCCAGGTCTATCATCTCGTGCAGGAGGCTCTCGATGGTGACGCGGGTAGCCTGCGCACTGGCGGGCGACAGCGCGAGGAGGACCAGAGCCGTCAGGCAACACGGCAGACCGACCAGACGGGGAATGCTCATCGTCAAGTCTCCTTCTGAGCGTGTGGTGGGCGCAGCCCTACGGGCCCCGCCATGATCGCTCGCGGGGGCCTAGCCTGCACTTCCTCGGCCCTTGCCGCACGCCCTCCTTCGCTGGCAGCGGCGGCGAGGTTGGGGATCAGGACGGTTCAGTGATGGTGACCTGCCGGTCGGCCGCCAGGTCCTTCAGGCGGGTGACCGTGGCGCTGGGCCAGCGGATCTCCAGGCTGTCTACGGTGTCGGCCTGGCCCAGGCCGAAGATGAGGCGCATGTCGCTGCCAGAGAGGATGCCGGCGCCGTTGGTGACCTCGTCCACCTGCGTCAACCCGCCGGCCTTGAGGGTAACTCGGGCGCCGATGGCGTCGCGATTGCTGCGGGTGCCCACCAGCTTCAGCTTGATCCAGTGATTGCGGTGCGGGGTGTCGTTGCGTATCAGCGCGCCCGGTTCGTTGCTGTGCGAGACGTACAGGTCCGGGTAGCCGTCTTCGTTCCAGTCGCCGACGGCGGCGCCGCGGCCCACGCGGAGCTCCTGGAGCCACGGGCCGGACTCCTCCGAGACGTCGGCGAACCTGCCGTTGCCCAGGTTGCGGAAGAGCTGGTCGGGTTGGGCATAGCGTGCGCCCGGAGACGAGACTACCTCCGGGTTGTCGAGCACATGGCCATTGGCCACGTAGAGGTCGGGGTGGCCGTCGTTGTCGAAGTCCAGCCAGTTCGCGCCGAAGGCAACGTGGGGCAGGCTGGCCGACCCCAGCCCCGCCTGGTAGGTGACATCGGCGAAGGTCTCATCACCCTCGTTGTGTAGCAGCAGATCGGTCTGCCCCGCGAAGGAAGTGACTATGACGTCCAGACGGCCGTCGTGGTCATAGTCAGCCACGTCCACGGACATCCCGGAGATCACCTGGCCCTCTTCGTCGAAGGCCACGGCGGCCTCCACGCCGATCTCGGTGAAGGTGCCGTCGTGGTCGTTGCGGTAGAGGAGCTGCCGGCCCTCGTCATTCGTGACGAAGGCGTCGGGGAAGCCATCGTCGTTGAAGTCGAACCAGGTGACGTCCATGCCCCTGGTCACCTCGCTGTATACGCCGGCCTGTCGGGTGACGTCGGTGAAGGTGCCATCGCCGTTGTTGTGATAGAGCGCGTTGGGGCAACCGGGGAACCAGAGGGGGGAGAAGTAGGCAAGGGGCTCGCCGGGGCGGCGCATCTGCTCTTCGTCGCCCCACTCGTAGAGGACGTAGTTGGCCAGGAACAGGTCGAGGTGGCCATCGAGGTCGTAGTCGCCGAAGGCCGCGTCGCTGGTGAATACGTCGCCGCCGGAGACGCCCGCGGCCTCGGTGACGTCGCGGAAGCTGCCGTCGCCCTGATTCTGATAGAGCCGGTTGGGGCCGTAGTTGACCACGTACAAGTCTTGGTCGCCGTCGTTGTCGTAGTCGGCGGCGACGCAGGCTATGCCGTAGCCGGTGTCGGCGGCCCCGGCGGCTCCCTCGACTCGGGTGAACTTGCCCTCCCCCTCATTGCGGTAGAGCGCGTTGCCGCCCGGCGGGGGGCCTTCGTATCCCGGCGTGGGGGCTCCCTGCACCATGTAGAGGTCCAAGTCCTCGTCGCCGTCGTAGTCGAGAAAGGCGGCGCCCGAACTCATGGTCTCGGGGTAATACTTGCGCCCCGAGCCGCAGTGGCGGCGGCGGAAGTCCACCCCCGCCTCCGCGGAGACGTTGACGAACCGGGCCGCGACCGGGGCAGAGGACGGCTCAGTGTGGCGCGCGGGGGCAGGTTGCTGTGCCGACCGGCGACAGCCAGCCGCGAATGCCAGGAGGCCGGCCAGGAGGCACGCGGCCCACGCCTTGGGGAGAGAGGGCCAGGTCATGGCGCCACCCCACCACTGGCCCGGAGGAGGCGGGCGGCCTCCTGGTTGTCGGGGTCCAACTCCAGGGCTATGCCGGCCGCCTTGGCGGCGAGTCGCGTCTTCTCGTACTTGAGGTAGAATTCAGCCAAACGCACGTAGGCCTGCGGGTCCTCGGGAGCCAGTCTTGCATCGCGCCGCCGCTTGCGCTCCTGCTCCCGGTACTCGGACTCCATGCGCACGTGGCGCCTGACCTCAGCCGCGTCCTGGTCTCTGCCCGCCCGCTTGTAGGCCGCCGCCAGGGCGTGCCAGATCTCCCAGGCCGAGGGCGCCAGTACCAGAGCCTCCTCCAACTCCCGTACGGACTCCTCGTTGCGCCCGGCGCGGCCATATAGGATGCCCAGTTGAAAGCGCACGGTTGGGTTGTTCGGGTCGAGGGCCAGGGCCTTGACGTAGTTCTCCTCGGCCAGGCGGACGTTCTCTTCGGTGGGGTCACGTAGGTAGTAGACCCAGCCCAGGACTTGGTAGGCCTCCGCGGACCGCGGGTCGAGCTCGATGGCCTTGGTGGCGTACCGGACAGCCTCATCAGGGTAGAGCAGTTGAGTGCGGGCCATGAGGGCATAGGCTTCGGCCTCGTCGGGGCGCAGTTCAATGGCGCGAGCAAGCGTCTGTCTCGCCTCCTGCTGCCCCTTGCGGCCCATGTCCTGGGACAAGAGCCGGGCGCGCACCAGGCGGAGCATGGCATCGTAGTCGTCGGGATGTTCGGCCACGACCTCTCGGCAAAGGGCAGCACCCTCCTCGAGCTGGCCGGCCTCTGCCAGCAGCAGGCCCAGGCGCGAGGGCGCTTCGGCATCGTCGGGCATGGCCGCATGGGCTGCGCGAAGGTGTTCCTCCGCAGCCTCGAACCGACCCACGTCTGCGCATGCCCGCCCAAGCAGGAGGTGAATTGTGCCGTCTCTGTCGGGGATCGGCTCGAGGGCGCCGAGGGCATCGGCGGGGCGCCGGGCGTCGAGGTAGGCCTCCGCCAAGCGGACGCGAGCGTCCACGTCGGTGGGGGCCGAGAGCACAGCCGACTCCAACTGGCGAATGTGAGCGGCCAGGGCGGCGTCGGGGGGCGGAGGCTCGGTGGCTATGGGCGGCGTAGCCGAGTCCGGCGGCTGGGCAGGCCTGCCGCGGAGCCGCAGCATCAGCAGCACTCCCGCGGCCACCAGCAGCAGCGCAAACAGCGCGTACAGCCGGACGCGACCTGGCAACCAGCTCCCACGGTGCGCGGAGCCCCCAGGCCCGTCCTCCCGACCGAGCTTGAGGTGCCTTTGCGGCAAGCGACCCGTCATTGAGCAGCCCCAGGGAGCCGTGGTGCCGCGCAGTTCTCCAAGGCTCCCGTCGGCACCTCCGCGCGTGCCGGGGAGCATCCGCGCGTTGGGCCCGTGCGGGGAGGGCGGCGCACCGGGCGCGTGGAAGTTGGGGGCCGGCACAGGTGATCTCTGCCGATGGACTCCACCATCCTGGCCGTCTTCATCGCCTATATGGGCCTGGTCGTGGCCGTGGGCCTGTGGGCCGCCAGGCGCAGCGACACGGTGGCAGGTTTCTTCCTGGCCGACCGCAGCCTGGGCGCGTGGGTGGTGGGGGTGAGCGCCGCGGCCAGCTCGGAGAGCGGCTGGCTGGCGCTGGGCTGCGTGGGGATGGGATTCGCGGAAGGAGTATCGGCCCTGTGGATCGCGGTGGGATGCCTGGGAGGGTTCTGCTTCAACTGGTTCGTGGTGGCCGAGCGCCTGCGCCGTCGCTCCGCTGAGCTCCAGGCCCTGACCGTGCCCGACTTTCTCGAGGCTGAGGTGAACGACACTACCCGCACGGTGCGCGGAGTGGCGGTGGGGGTCATACTGCTGCTTATGTTCACATACGTGGCGGCGCAGCTTACGGCAGTGGGGAAGGCCTTCGATGCGATGTTCAACTTCCCTTACGCGTGGGGCGTGGTCATCGGGGCGGCCATCACCATCATCTACACCACGGCCGGAGGCTTCCGGGCGGTCTCGTGGACGGACGTGCTGCAAGGGCTGATGATGGCGGCGGCACTGACGCTGCTGCCGGTCTTCCTGGTCGTCAAGTTGGGGGGGCCCTCGGCGTTCTGGGCCAAGCTGTCGGCACAGGAGGCGGGGGCGGCCTTCAACTTCACGGTCGAGTGGCCCGGAGAGCGGGACAAGCTCCAGGTGCGGGATCTGCCGCTGCTGGTGGAGCCAGGGCAAAGCCCTCCGGTCCGCCTGGGGGAGGACGATGAGCAGGCGCGCGCCGTCGTGCGCAGGGCCGTTGACCGCCACACCGAGGAGGTCGTGTGCAAGCTCGATGTCCGCGAGGTGGAGGGGGCAGACCACGAGGTCACGCTGCTGCGGGCGGGTTCAGACATGGCCGCGCGGCCCGCGCGCGCTTCCTACCTGTATCCGGGAGACAGGGTGTCGGTCGGCCAGGTCGTCCTGACAGTGGAGGGCAGCACGGACCTCAAGGGCGGGGGGGCGCTGGCGTCCGTGACCGGCGGGCGCGCGTCGCTGGCCTTCCTGGGCTTCCTGATCGGGATGCTGGGCATAGGACTGGGCTACCCCGGCACTCCCCACGTCATCACGCGCTTCATGGCCGCCAGGAGCGGTCGCGAGATCCGGCGCGGGCGCGCGATTGCGCTGAGCTGGGGCGCACTCTCGCTGTTCGGTGCCATCTTCCTGGGCATGGCGGTGCGCTGCCTGGCGCCCGATCTGGCCGATCAGGAGCACGGCACGCTCTCGATCTCGAAGCGCTACCTGCATCCGGTGCTGGCCGGGCTGGTGCTGGCGGCGGTGGTGTCGGCGGTGCGGTCCACCATTGACTCGCAACTCCTGGTGGCGGCCAGCGCGGTGACCAGGGACACGTATGAGAAGCTGCTGGGGCGGGAGCTGGGCGAAAGGCGGATGCTGCGGCTGAGCCGCGCGGTGGTGGTGGTCCTGGGTCTGGCCGCCATCGGTCTGGCGCTCATGAAGGTGCGCCTGGTGTTCTGGTTCGTGCTGTTCTCGTGGGGAGGGCTGGGAGCAGCTTTCGGGCCGGTCGTGCTGCTGTGTCTCTACTGGCCGAGGCTCACGCGCCAGGGCGCTCTGGCGGGGATGCTGACCGGCCTGGGTACGGTGATACTGTGGAAGGTCGTCCTGCGCGAGTTCGTGGCGGCAGCCTGTGGAGTGGACATCTACGAGCTGGTGCCGGGGTTCTTTCTGGCGCTGGGGGCGGCAGTGGTGGTGAGCTTGGCGGGGCGGCGCCAAGGGGAGGGGTAGGGCGGCCCATCACTTGGGCTGCAGCCAGTTGAGGTGGCGGTGGAGGAAGTCGAAGGTGCCCTGCGCGTTGATCATGTGGCCGCCGTCGAAGAACTCGATCTCAGTGCGGTCGGGAATTCCCAGCTTGGTGTAGAGGCGCCGCACCTTGGCGTACTCGTAGGCGACCCACTCGTCCGGGGCCACGCCGTCGTCGTGGCCGCGCTCGACCATGAAGGGCCGGGGGGCGATGAGGCCGGCGAGCTCGGCGTAGTTGAAGGTGTGGCCCAGGTTCCACTCGGGCATCTCGTACTCGCCGGTGAACATGTAGCTGTACTTCCAGTCAGTCGTGGTGATCTTGACGATCCACTCGTTGAAGTCGGCGGAGCAGATGGAGAGGCAGTAGCCATCGAGCAACGCCGGCACTCGCATGGCCGTCTTGCCGCCGTAGGAGATGCCGTAGAAGCCGATGCGCTCGGGGTCCACGAAGGGCTGCTGGCGCAGCCACTCCAGCGTGCGCTCGTGTTGGCGGACGATGACGGAGAAGAGCGACTTGCCCAGCGGGTTGGCCTTGCGCTGGAGGACGCGGAAGTCGTCGCCGCCGATGTAGGGGTTCTGTGGCGAATACACGACGAACCCGCGCTGGGCCAGTTGGGCGGCGAAGGCCTGGTAGGCGCCCTCTAGCTCGGGGCCGATGGTCTTCTGCGGCCGGCCCTCCAGGCCGTGCTGGCACACGACCACGGGGCGGCGCTCGTCGGCCTCCAGGTCCTTGGGCAGCAGCAGGAGGCCGTAGGCGAACACGTCGGGCCATACGTCCAGCACGACTTCGTAGCCGCGCCACTTGGGCCGGTCGTAGGCCAGGCGCGTGCGGGGATTGGCCGGGACGCCGGCGGGCGGGAAGCGGCCGATGACCTCATCCCACAGGTGGTCGCGGTAGGGACGGCAGGTCTCCTGCCAGCGGTCGAGTGACGACATATCGGCCTGCGACCAGAACCGCGCGCGAACGTGCTCGGATTGCCGGACCAGCTCCTGGGTGAACTGGCAGAGCTGGTCGAACTGGCGCCTGAGCCGGGGCGCGGGGTCATGGTCGCCGCGCAGGTCGGGGGGCGCCTCGCCACCCGGCTTGAGGCTGACTGGGGCGCCGAGGGCGCTGAGGAACGCACGGAGGGCTTCCTCTGAGCCGGGCGGCCCCTGGCCGTCGTTGCTGACCACCAGGCGGAGGTTGTCGCTCGCCGTCAGCTTCTCGTAATAGCCAAGCGCGCGCCGGCACTCCTGCTTCACGGAAGCCAGGGGCGGGGAGACGAGCCGTCCCGGCGCGGCGCCCTGGCGCCGGTCCCGAGGGGGAGGCGGACCGTCCACCTCCGGGCCTTTGCAGGCCTCGACAATGAGCGTGCGCGGCGCAATCAGACCGGCCAGCTCGGCGTCGCCAAACTCACGCAGCAGCCCCCACACGTTGCGGTAGATGGGCTCTCGCCAGACCTCCTGGCGGGACTGGAAGTAGCCGCTGACGAGGGCGGCGTCAATGCGCGGGTCGGCCGCTGCGGCGTAGAGGGCCAGCAGGCCGCCCTCGCCATAGCCGAACACGCCGACGGCCGGGTCCACGTCGCCGGCCTCGTGCATGAACCAGTCCACGGCCGCGAGGACCTTCTGGACCTCGTAGCCGATGATGTGGCGCCCCATCTCGAAGGCCATGCGGTAGACGAACTCGCGGTGGGGCTGGTTGGTCATGCGGATGCTGGGGTTGCCGGACCAGGTGTCCTGGCGATCAATGAGGACGGGGACCAGCACCTGGCAGCCGTTCTCGGCCAGGCGGCGGGCGAACTGCGCCTCGGGAGGGACGCCCGACGCTAGGCCCACCAGCATCTCCGGCGACCAGTCGGCATCGGGGAGGGCGACCACGCGAGCGACGGGAGCACCGTCCGGCTGGAGCAGGAGGCCCTCAGCATGGACCCCTTCGAGCACGGGCCAGCGCACGGCGTGGACGGTGTAGCCGTCGCCCTTGGCCACCTGCGACGAGCGAGAGGTGGTGGCCACGAACTGGAGCGCGGTCACGGGCTGTCGCGGGTCCACGGCGCCGATGGCCTCGAGGAAGCGCTCGCGGTTGGGATCCACGGATCGGGCGTAGGCCTCCCGTGACGTGTAATCGCGGTTCCAGAGCTCGCGGCGCTTGCCAACGGAAGCACCCAGCTCGCGCATTAGGAAGCGGTCAATGCCGGCGACCATTTGGGCCGCCAAGTCGCCTGCGGCGGTCAATGGCTGAGTGCCGGCGAGGGGATCGCCGAGGGAGGGCGCAGGCTGGGCGGAGAGTGTCATGCTGGTTGCCAGCACCACGAGGGCGGTGGGGAGGACGGGGGGAGCGGCCCATCCTCTGGGCAGGAGGCCCTTCGGCAACCTCAGGACAGGGCAAGCTCCTGCCCCACCGGGCAGTGTGGGCGTGCGGCTAGACACGGTTCGGGATCACCCACGGCTTGCGGTACTTGCGCTTGACCAGGCGGTTGGCTTCCCTGTCGTCGCCGAAGGTCTCGGTGGCGCCGTCGAACTTGAGCTTGCGGCCCCCGAGGCGGTAGGAGATGTTGCCCAGGTGGCACAGGACGGTGCTCAGGTGCCCTTCCTCGATGTCGGCGTTGGGGAGCCGGCGCGACCTGACGCACTCGAAGAAGTTGTCCAGGTGGTGGCTCAACGGCCGGCGTCCGGGCCCGGAGGCCACCTCCTCCCAGTCCGGCCCGAACACCTGCCAGCCGCCGCCGTGGCGGCTCATCATCATCAGGCCCCTGGTGCCGTATAGCTCCACGCGGGTGGCGCTATAGCGCCAGTTGGGGAACTCGTCGGTCTCGCGGAAGTCCCAGGGCGTCTTCTTCATGTACGGGGTCCACAGGGTCAGCTCGAAGGTCATGGTCATGTCGTCGTAGTCGTAGTGGACCATCTGCGTGTCGGGCGTCTGCTGGTCGTCGTCGAAGAAGAACTTGCCACCGGTGGTGACGACAGCCTTGGGGTAGTCCTTGCCGATGAGCCAGCGTGCCACGTCCATCTGGTGGACGCCGTCGTTGATGATGTCGCCGCCGGAGTAGTCCCAGAACCAGTGCCAGGCATAGTGGAAGCGGTTGGGATTGAAGGGGCGCATGGGGGCCGGACCGAGCCACATGTCGTAGTCCACGCCCTCGGGGACGGGCTGATCCTCCTTGTGTCCGATGTTGGAGCGCATCTTCATGTTGATGACGCGCACCAAGTGCACGTCGCCAAGCTCACCGGAGCGGATGTAGTCAACCGCGGCCTTGACGTAGGGCGCGCTGCGATTCTGGGTACCCAGTTGGACGATGCGCTGGTACTTGCGGGCGGCCTCCACCATCTTGCGCCCTTCCCAGATGTTGTGAGAGGCGGGCTTTTCGACGTACACGTCCTTGCCGGCCTGACAGGCCATGATGGTAGGGATGGCGTGCCAGTGGTCGGGAGTGGCGTTGAAGAGAGCGTCCACCTGGTCGTCGTCCAGCGCGCGGCGGAAGTCGGTGGTGGTCTGGGGGCGCTTGCCCTGGCCGCCCTCCACGGTCTTGGCGGCCTGGCCGAACAGGCGAGAGTCGGGGTCGCAGAGGTAGGCGATCTCCACGTCGCGGCGCTCCAGCAGGCGCTCCGCCAGAAAGCGTCCGCGGCCGCCGCAGCCGACGAGGGCGACCACGAACCGCTCGTTGGCTCCCAGGGCCCTGGTGGAGGGCAACACGCTCACTCCGACCGCCGCGCCCAGCGCAGCGCCGGTGGAGGTGCTGAGGAAACGTCGTCGGCTGATCGGCTCCGCGTTCATGGGTCCATCCGCCTCTCCCGAAGGCACGTGTGCTGCCCACATATTCCCTCTGTGGCGGAAGCGGACCTCTGCGCGGGCTCTTTGCAGGAGGCCGCAAGACCGAGGCAGGATATCCAGCCCCGGCGCGCGTAATCTACACCAGGGGCTCATGCCGAGGCGCGACCTCCCGCGAGCAGTCGGTCGTCGCTTGGCACGGTGATCTGTATGAAGGGCGTGCTTCTGGCCGCCGGCAAGGGCACACGCATGTTGCCCCTTACCGAGCGCCGGCCCAAAGCCCTCGTCCCTCTGCTGGACAAGCCCATCTTGCAGCACATGATGGAGCGGGGAGGCACGGCGGGGATTGACGAGTGGATGGTGGTTATCGGCCACCTGGGCGACCAGATCCGCGACTACTTCGGCGACGGCGGCCACCTGGGCATGCACATCGAGTATGTGGTGCAGGAGCGCCAGGACGGCAACGGCACGGCCACGCTGCTGACCGAGGACTTCGTGGGCGGCGAGGACTTCTTCCTCCAGTATGCCGATATCATCACCCCGGCGGATAACTACCGCCGCCTGGTGGCGGAGTTTAGCAGCGGGCGCTGGGAGATGGTGAGCACGCTGAACTGGGTGGAGGACCCGTACGAGGGCGGGGCCGTCTACGTCACGCCCGAGGGGGGAGTGGAGAGGATCGTCGAGAAGCCGCCCAAGGGGACCTCCACCACCAACTACAACAACGCGGGCCTGTTCTGCTTCCGAGCCAGCATATACGACATAATCCGCCAGACGCCCATCTCGGAGCGCGGCGAGTACGAGCTGGCCCAGGCGGTGGGGCTGGCGGTGCGTCAGGGGCACCGGGTGGGCGCAGTTGAGTGTCTGGGATACTGGTCCGACGTGGCGCGGCCCTCGGAGCTGCTGCGCCTACAGCCGCCGGTGATCGAGGAGCAAGCAGGCGCAGCGGGGCAGCTGATCGCCGCCTCGGCGCAGGTGGCGGCCGGTGCGCGGCTGGGGGAATCGGTGGCTCTGGCCGAGCACGTGAGGGTGGGAGACAGCCAGATTGGCCCGAACGTCTCGCTGGGCAGAGGGTCCAAGGTGGGTGATGGGTGCACGGTGGCCGAGTGCCTCACGCTGCCGGGCGCGCAGATCGGGGACGGCTGCTCACTGCGCAAGGTGGTGGTGGAAGAGGGCGCTACGGTGCCCGCCGGCACGGCCGAGGACGGGGGTCCGGAGGGCGCGACGGTGCTCGGGGCGGCCCTTGACAAGGGGCAATAGATGGCACTATACTCGCCGCACCCAGGACAGGGCCGTGCGGCCCCCCGCGGCACGGAAATGGGCGCGTACGGGGGCAGTGGGCCCGTGGTAGCCGTGCCGCAGGGCGGAGGTGACAGGTCCTATGGGTCTGAACGAGTACACGCTCCTAGGCATCAAGGCCGGAGTAGACGAGAATGGCCAGGTCTACACCGAGGCCAGCGGGCCTCTGGGCTCGCTGATCGCGGAGATGGCCGAGTACTACTACAAGAACCTCAACACACAGAAGGTCCTGGCCCAGCGGGAGGGCGGTAACGTCTATACCTGCTATCAGCCGCCCACCCCCACGCGGGCGGGGTTCAAGGTGGCCTGCAACAAGCTGCTGGAGCTGGTGGCGGGCCGCTTCTACCCCAGCACGGCCACCGTCGCCATCACCAAGGCCTGCCAGTGCGACTGCATCCACTGTAGCGCCTCCGAGTTCATGCGCAGCGGGCGCCGCCCGGTGACCAAGGAGGAGATGTTCAGCCTCATTGACCAGGCTCAAGAGCTGGGCGTCAACAACATAGTCTTCACCGGCGGGGAGCCCTTGCTGCACCCTCACATACTGGATTTCATCCGCCACGTGGACTACGAGGAAGCCCGGCCCATGATGTTCACCAATGGCCTGGGGCTGACCGACGAGCGGATCGAGGAACTCCTGGAGGCGGGGCTGTACTCCATGATGGTCTCGCTGGACAGCGTGGACCCGAACAGGCACGACGAATGGCGGCGCATGCCCGGGTGCTGGCAGCGGGCGGTGGATGGAGCCAGGCGCGCGCGGGAGGCGGGGCTTCTGGTGGGCTTCTCCACCTATGCCGACCCTGAGAAGGTGCGCAACGGCGAGCTCGAGGAGATGCTGGAGCTCACCCGCGAGTGCAACCTGCACGAGTTGACCATCTTCGACACCGTGCCCACGGGGCGGTTCCTGGATCTGGATGAGAGCCGACTGCTGAGCGAGGAGGACAAGTTGTACATCAAGGAGTTCTCCCAGAAGGCCAATCAGGCGGAGGGGCTGCCGGGCGTCAAGGCGCAGTCGTTCGTAAACAGCGCCGACGGCCACGGGTGCTTTGCGGCGTACTTCCAGTTCTACATGACGGCCGCCGGCGACATCACGCCCTGCGACTTCACCCCGCTCACTTTCGGCAACATCACCGAGGAGCCGCTGCGCACGATCTGGGAGCGCATGACCTCGCACGAGGCCTTCAAGCGGCGCTGCGATCACTGCCGCATGCAGGACCCGGAGTTCCGCGCCAAGTACATCGAGCCCATCAAGGAGGACGCGCAGCTGCCCTTCCCCATGTACGAGCGCGAGGAGGCGGCTTCGCTGGTGGCGGGCTAGCGCGGAGGCTCCCCGGGCGTGCGAGACGCCCTTCTGGCCGCCGATCCTTGACCTTGCCGTGTTCCTGGCCCGACGCCCGGAGGGAGGCGCGGGCTGGTTTCACTTCTCAGGAGCAGCGGGCATGTCCGACAGTCGTCGTCTCTGGCAATTCGTGAAGCCGCGCTGGCCTTTGTGCCTGGTGGCCGCTGTGCTGTTGGCCGCGGCGGGCCTGAGCGAGGTGTGGTCTGCGAAGCTGATGGGCGATGTGCTCAACCCCATCGCCGGCCAGGGCAAGGGCGCCATGGAGGGCGTCAGCGGCGCTGAGGCCGTGGACTGGATCGGCGAGATGACCCACGCGGCGATCATGCTGGTGGGCGTCTACTGCGTGAAGAACCTGTCGCACATCGGCGGCGCCATGCTGCTGGCGTACGTGGGCCTGCGCACCATGGGCGACATGCGCCGCACGGTTTACGAGCGCATTCAGAGCCTGTCGCTGGGCTTCCTGGAGGACGAGCGCAGCGGGAACCTGGTGGCCAACGTCATCAGCGACACGGCTCTGATGATGCGGGTGATGACGCCCTCGGCCCTGGGGATTACCGTGCTGGCCCCGGTCATCGTGGTCTACGGCGTCATCCGCATGTTCATGATTGACTGGCAGCTCTCGCTGCTGGTGCTGCTGGCGGTGCCGGGCATATCGTACGTGCTGGCGCGCGTGGGCAAGCGCATCCGACTGGCCATGACCTCCGCCCAGCAGGACCTGGCCAACGTGGCCTCGGTCATGCACGAGACCCTGGTGGGCGTGCGGACCATTCGCCTGTTCGGGATGGAGGAGCAGGAGCGGGCCAAGTTCGAGCGGGAGAACCGGGCCAACGTGCGGGCGCAACTCAAGGCCACTATGGGCCTGCTGATGATCCCGCCCTTCGTGGAGATAGTGTCGGTTCTGGTGGTGGTGGGTGCGGTGGTCCTGGGCGGGCGCCGTGTGATCGCGGGGCCGCTCGATCTGGGCCGGTTGGTCGAACTCATCGTACTGACCTACTTCGTGGGGCGCAAGTTCCGGGAGATGGGCCTGCTCAATGCGGCCTGGCAGGTGGCCCGTGTCGCCCTGCACCGGATCGGGCGGCTGCTGGACGCCCCTACAGAGGTGGTGGACCCGCCCGGCGCCGAACCCTTGCCGCCCATCGAAGGCCATCTCAAGTTCGAGGACGTGTCTTTCACCTATCCCGACGGGACGCCGGTGCTTCAGGACGTGTCCTTCGAGATTGCCCCGGGCGAGGTGGTGGCGCTGGTGGGACCTAGTGGCGCCGGCAAGAGCACCATCGCCAGCCTCATCCCGCGGCTGCACCAGCCCACCAGCGGCCGCATCACAGTGGACGGCCACGACGTGGCCAAGGTGACCGCGGCCAGCCTGCGCCGGCAGATGGCGGTGGTGCCCCAGGATGCCATGCTGTTTGCGGGGACGATCCGCGACAACATCAGCTTCGGCAACCTGGAGGCCTCGGACGAGGAGCTGGAGGGCGCCGCCAAGGCCGCCTACGCCGACGAGTTCATCCGGGGCCTGAAGCAGGGCTACGATTCGATGGTGGGGGAGATGGGCGTCAAGCTGTCCGGCGGGCAGAAGCAGCGTATCGCCATCGCCCGGGCCCTCATCCGCGACCCGCGCATCCTGATACTGGACGAGGCGACCTCGTCGCTGGACGTGGAGTCAGAGCAGGAGATCCAGAAGGCCCTGGAGGTGCTGATCGCTGCCCGCACCACGCTGGTCATAGCTCACCGGCTGTCAACGGTGATCAACGCGGACCGCATCATCGTCCTCAGCGAGGGGCGAATCGTCCAGGTGGGCACGCATGAGGAGCTGATGGCGAGGGGCGGGGCTTACGCGCGCATGCACGACCTGCAAAAGGCGGAGGCGGAGGACCGGCGTGACGCCCGGCGCTCTGCCAGACAGGCCCGGGCAGCGGAGGTCGTGCCGACGGCGGATGGGGGCGAGTGAGGGGGAAGGCCGCTAGCGCGTGGGCTGCTTGGCGGCGAGGCCTGGTGCGGAAGCCGGCTCAGGTTGCTGCTCCTGAGCCGCGGGCGCCTGTTGGGGCTGGTCCTCGATGCGCGCCGTGGTTCGGCTGGACAGTACACAGGCAAAGACGCCCAGAGCCGCCAGGAACACGAATCCTGCTGCGAAGAAGGCTATCGCCCACCCCATGACGTTGCCCTCCGCGAGGCTGCGTGACCCGACTCATGGGGTGTATCGGCCGGGCGGGCGGCTAGCTTTAGGAGAAGTGGGGTCGTTCTGCGGGCTGGGTCACAAGAGCCCATACTCCCGGAAAGCCAATGGTTGACGCGCTGCATGAACTCATCGGTCGTCTGGGCGGCCTGCGAGCCCTGGTCATCGGCGATCTGATGCTTGACGAGTACGTCTGGGGCCGCGTGGAGCGCATCTCGCCCGAGGCGCCGGTGCCCGTGGTGACCGTGGACCGCCGCAGCTATCGCCCCGGCGGGGCGGCGAACGTGGCGCGCAACGCCGCCGACCTCGGCGCACAGGTCAGCGTGGTGGGCGTGGTGGGCGACGACCCCGACGGCGGAGAGCTGCTGGCGGCGCTGTCGGAGCTGGGCGCCGACACCGAGGCAGTGTTGAGGGACGGCTCACGACCCACCTCGCGCAAGACGCGCCTCATCGCCCATAACCAGCAGCTTCTGCGGGTGGACACGGAGGCAGTGGCTCCGCTCGCCGATGATCTCGCCGGGCAAGTGGTACATGCGGCCAGCGACGGCCTAGAGCAGACCGACGTCGTCATCTTCTCCGACTACGCCAAGGGCATGCTCAGCGCCGCGGTCACGGCACCGATCATGGAGCGCGCGAAGACGCGCTCGGTGCCCGTGGTGGCGGGGCCCAAGCCGCCCAACCTCGGGCTGCTGGCCGGTGCGCGCGGCGTGTCGCTCAACCGCGCGGAGGCCCAGGCGTGCACGGGTGTAGCCGTCGAGGATGAGCGCAGTGCCGCGGCGGCCGCCGAGGGCATTCTGCACGAGGGCGACTGCGGGGCGGTCTTCCTCACGCTGGGCGGACAAGGCATCTGCGTGCTGGAGCGCGGCGGCCCGCCCCACCATGTGCCGGCAGTGCCGGCGGAGGTGGCCGATGGGACGGGAGCCGGGGACACTGCCCTCTCCCTGCTGGCGCTGGCGCTGGCGGCGGGTGCCTCTGCACTGGAGGCCGCCGCCCTGGCCAATCTGGGCGGCAGCCTGGTGGTGCGGCGCGTGGGCTGTGCCACGGCCACGCCCGAGGAGCTGGCGGCGGCCGCCACCCGCAACGGCCACCACCTGCAAGCCATTCGCTCCCTCGAGGACGGCTGAGCCCCTCCCGGGTTGATGGGGGTTGGGCCGGGGAGACGCACTACTCGATGTAGAGCAGGTCCTCGTCGCTGAGGTCTGCGTCCGCCAGCCATTCCCGCAGAGCCCGCCGCAACTCCGCTCTCGGCACGGTGCGCCGCTTGAGCAGTGCCTCCAGGTCCGCCAGACGGCGCGTCTCCAGCCGCCTGCCCTGCAAGGCGCGAGCCGCGTGGCCCACTACGTCATCGCTGAGGGCAGCCAGAGCTGCGCTGGCATCGGCATCAGCGCCCAGGTCCGGCAGAGCCCGCAGGCGGCGGCCCAGATCGGCGCTGGGAGCGCCCTCGGCGTAAGAGCCCAGAGCTTCCCGCACCTGCTCCTGTCCCAGAGCCCGTAGCTGTTCAGCCAGGGCTTCCTGGATCGCGGCCGCCAGTTGCGGGGCCGGCACCACCTCGGGCTCCTCGCCCAGCTTGAGCCGGCATTGGGGGCACACTGGCTGCGTGCGCAGGTCGTGGCGCAGCCTCTGGTTGGTGCACTGCCGACGAAGCTGACCCTCGATCAGCTCGTCAATGCGCCGCAGGGCCTGCTCGCCACCGAGCGGCAGCCTGGCGAGCCGCGCCAGCGCCCTATAGACCGGCAGCGAACGCAACTGCTGGTACTGCTGAAGCTCCGGGCGGGCGTGCCAGCGTTGGTGCCAGGCGAGGTACGTGCCCACGTAGCCGCTGAGGAAGCTCTGCTCCAGGCGTCGGAGTGAGCGCTCGTCCACCACAGCGCGCTCGCCGCCGGCTATGAAGTCAAGGAGGCGCCGGCGATGCGCCGCCAGGGGGCCCGAGTGGTCCTCCGGCAGCTCTGCCTCTTGCACGTACTCGTGCGTGGCCAGAAGCGCAGGCGCCGTGTTGTCCAAGAAGTCGCCCAGCTGCCGAATGGCGCCGGTCATCTCCTGGGCGGCGCGGGACGGCGCCTCGGCGCCGAACAACTGCCTGGCACCGGCCAGGAGCTCGCGCAGGCCCTCGGCGCAGGCCAGGGAGGGGTCCACCAGGGCGAAGAAGGCCCTGGCCTGGTCAAGCACCTCGTGGCTGGCCTGCCACTGCTCGCGCGACTGTCCCAGTCGGCCGCTCAACTCCTCCAGCCGGGCCTCGACGTGGGCCAGTCGTCGGGTGTACGTGCGCTTCTCAGCCACGAAGCGCTCCCACAGGCGCTGTTGGGTGGCCAGATCGGGCGACAGGACGCCCTCGTCCAAGATGCCGCGGGCCAGGCGGGCCAGATCCTGCCATTCGTCGTGGGCGAGCAAGGGAGGCCGCCTGACGGCGCTGATGGCCTCCAGGCCCACAGCGCTTTCGGCCCCGACCGCCACCCTTCCCTCGGCGGCGTCCACGGCCTCCAGCAGGCCGAGGCGGATCATGGCCGCCAGAGCCAGGCGTCCCAGAGCCCGCGGCAGACCCAGCTCCGACTTGGCCAGATGCCCAACCACCGCCGCCAGGGGGACGGGGCGCCCGCGAGAGGCGCGGTCCCCGCGGTCGCGGCGGGATACGTACTCGGCGGCGACCTCCACGACCGGGCTGGGCCGAGCGGCGGCAGTTGGGGACACCCTTCGACCCAGCTCCAGAGACACGCGGCCGTCCTCGGCCGCGGCCAGCCCCATGGGCACCAGACACACGCCGACCAAGCGGAGGTCAACGCCCTGGAGATCGGCGGGATCGGTGGCCTGGAGCAGGGCATCGGCCAGACGCTCGAGCTCGCCGTCCTGGGGCAGCCTGGCCCGCGGCGCCACCTCGTGGAAACGTGGGAAGAGCTGCTCGCAGGCCAGGGCGGCGATGCGCTGGAGTATCGCCTGCCAATCGCCCCGCAGGCCGGCCAAAGCATGCTGAATGACGGCCTGGCCGCCGGTGACGACCACGCCGCCGGCATAGGCCTCGGCCACCAGTGCAGCCGCCTGGCTCCTTAACGACTCGGCGGCGGCGGCCTCGCCGTCGGAGGGCTGCGTGGAAGCCCCGCGCGGCAGCAGCCGCAGGGCGGCGTAGTCCTTGAGGACATCCACCTCGCGGTCGGTGAGCTGCCGAGGCACCCAGGCGATGAGCGCGTGCCGCCAACGGCTGCGCGGGGTGCGCTCGCAGATCTGCGCCCAGTGCTCGAGTTGCGCCTCGGGCCCAGCCAGAGAGCCGATGAAGATGCGGCATACTGCCAGGCTCTCCTCGTCGGCCAGCGCGGTCATCAGGTGGGTCAGGGCCGCGGGCGTCAGGGACTCCAGAGCCAACTGACCGATGCTGAGAAGGCGTGGGGCGTTCTCCCAGTCCACGGCCACCGTCTGCTCCTCGACGAAGGCGCCGATGGGGAAGGGCTTTTCCGCTGCCGCCCGCATGGCGTGTAGGTATATGCGCGGATCGTCGTCGGCCAGCGAGGACTTGGCCGCGACCACCTCCTGGCGCAGTTGGGCCTCGGGCTGTGGCGCCCGCTCCAGCACATAGACGTCGGCGTACTGCCCCTCCTGCCGGCGCACGTCCAGGTAGCCGACCTTCAGCCGCAGGCTCTCCAGGCAATCCTGCACGCGCTCGTACGGGTGGTGGGAACGCCAATCCTCGGGAAGCACGCTTTGGGCCAGCAGCTCCACGGTGGGGGCGAGTCCGGCAGCCTGTAGGGCGGCCACGGCCCTCACGAGTCGCAGCCCGAAGTCGGCCTCCTTGCCCAAGGCGGCTGGCGCGTGCTGCGCCAGATGGTCGTAGACGCCCGCCACCAAGGGCCCCATGTCCGGGTCCTCAGCCATGGACTCGCGGAAGTGCTCGAAGAGGGATTCGGGGCCCAGCAGCGTGCGGAAGTCACGGTCCAGTATGCCGGCGATGCCCCGCGCTGCGTCGCCGGCCACCCGAGCCCGACCGAAGTCCACGGCCGCCCGCGTGTGCGAGAACGCCCGCCGGGCCAGAGGGCCCAGACACTCCATCGTGGTCGGGTGCAGCGGGTAGCTGGCGGCCAACTCCTCCTGAGAGAAGCTGAGCCGGCCCAGGCGCTGGGTCAGCTCGTGGTAGAGGCGTTGCGCGGCCTCATCCGACTCGGGCCGATCCGGCTTGAGGATCACTCGCCGCCGTAGCACGGCGGCAGCCTGCTCGCCCGAGAGTTGGAGGCCGGTGTTGTAGCGCTCCCGGATCTGGGTAACAACGTGGGCGTCCAACTCGTCCAACTCCGGGAGGCCGGGCCGCATGGCCCCCACTAGCCACAGCGGCGAGCGCTGGGTCTGCTGGCCCAGGAACTGCAAGAAGGCGCAGTCGCTGTGCAACGACTTGGACGTCATGCTGGCCAGGAAGACCGACAGCTCGTCCACCAGCCAGAGGACGCCTCGGAAGCCGTCGCGTTCGAGCACCTCCAGCAGCCTGCCCAGCCTCTGCGACCGGGATTGGCGGAAATCGAGCGGGTACTGTATCTCGTCCAGGAACTGCCGGGCCAAGTTGACGGCCGCCCCCGGGTCGGTGGAGCGCAGGTGCGACCAACTGATGCCGTGTCCGGTCTGTTGCCGGACGAAGGCGTCCAGGTCGGCCAGGTGGCGCACGGCCACGTGACGGTCAATGAGGTCGAGGGCGTGCGACTGCTGCGATAGAGGCAGGTAGATGTCGTACTTGGCGCGACGCAGCTCGGCCTCGGTCAGGTCGAAGATGACGTCCTCGAGGCGCTCGCTCTCGCCGCGGTGCTGATCGAGGGAGACGGGCACGACCAGGAGTCGCTGCCGCGCGTCGAGCTGGGCCAGGAGGTCGCGGTACTGGGGATGGCTGCGAACGAAGGCCTCGCGCGCAGGCGCATACTCCGCCAGTAGGGCCAACAGGACCAGCAGATGCGACTTGCCGGAGCCGTGCGGCCCGGCGATCAGGAACCCGTCGCCGACGTCGGCCTCGCCGGCCAGGCTGCTCAGGACGGCGCGCAGGGCAAGGTCGTTCTCGGGGGCCTCGACGAGATAGTCAGCCACCACGCTGCGCAGGTGCTGGGTGGTGGGGCCACTGGGCCGCGCGCCGTCAATGTCCAGCCGGCGCCGCAGATCGTCCAGCAGCGCAAGCTGCACGATGGTCGGGACTTTGGCCACACTGACCAGATCGCCTACGCGCATGACAAAGAACATACTTCCACCGACACGAGCGCTTGCCCTCCTGCCACAGGGCAGGCCGGGAGGGGCCGACCCGCTAAGGGCCGGCGGCGTCTCGGCCGAAGTACAGGTTGTACGCCCATCATCTCGGGAGGCGGGTTCGGGTCGGCCTGCTCAACGGCGGCCGAGACTGCCCAGCGGCGCCCAGGTGGCGCGCCCAGGCGGGAGCGTTGCTCCATGCTGGTGGTGACGCGAAAGCCCGGCCAGAGCGTCGTCATTGGCGACGACGTCGAGGTGGTGGTGGTAGCCATCAGCGGCCAGCAGGTGCGCCTGGGGATCAAGGCTCCCAGGTCCGTTCCCGTACACCGCAAGGAAGTTCTCGACAAGACCGACCAACGCGGCGGAGGCGCTGCCGACGCGGCAGAGAGCAGGTCGGAATCGGCCGCGAGATAGGGAGCGGCCCACGCTCACATGCGGGCGCGCCGGGCAAGCGGCGATTGGCGAGCCCTGCTCAAGTCGACGCAGCGAGGCGCCGATAACCGGTTGGGAGGGAGGAGCACGGGCCTCTCTGACGTGATTCAGGCGCGCGAGGAGCTGAGCCCGTGGCCCCCCAGGAGTCCCTTCCGCCGCTCGCGTCTTGCCCCGCTACGGTCCGTCAGGGCCGCGAGCGTTTCCCCGATCGTCTGACCGTTTCGGCCAGGAATGCGCCGCAGAGGCGTGTGCAGCGCTCGCAGGCCAACGCCCTGGACGCGGCGTTGGCGCACAGCATTGACGCCTTCAATCTGCTGCGCACGGCTGAGGCAGCGCTGATCGAGATCGGGGCGCTGCTCCGGGAGCTGGAGGAGCTGGTCCAGGCCGCAGCCGAGCACAGCCTGGAGGCCGAAGAGCGCTGCGGCCTGCAACGTGAGGCCGAGAGCCTCCTGGAGGCACTGGACGGCATCGCGGGGCACGCCGCCTACGGCAACACGAAGCTGCTGGACGGCAGCGCCGGCGTGTCCGCCACAGCCGTGGACGACAAGCACATCCTGTCCGCCACCCCGACGCCCGACACCCCGGCCGGCTACGTTGACCTGGAGACAACCCAAGCTGCCAGTCGCGCCGTGGCCGTGTGCGCCACCACCTACGCCAGCCCGACCGAGGCGGTCAAGGGGCATGGAGAGGTGACCGTGAACGGAGTGCACGTGGGGGAGTTTGCGCCGGCAACCCACACAGTGGCGGATGTGCTGGCCGGGCTAGCCGAGGCCGGCGCGCGGACCGGTGTGGTGCCTGCGTGGGTTGACGATCACGTGGAGCTGCGCCACATCGGCTTCGGCAGCAGCTCCGGCATCGTGCTCACGGAGACGGGCCCGCTGCTGAACGAGGGACACACCCTCGTCCGCTACGGGGAGGACGCCGTGGCGCTGGCCATGTACGGAGACGGCAGCATGGAGCGGCTGGACGCGGGGACGGGCCTGGCACTGCGGGGCCGGCGTTCGGGCTTCGTGGTGGTCTTGACCGAGGCAGGCAATCGGGCGGCCCTGACGCTGCCCCGCGTCGCCTATGTCACGCGTCGGGAGCTGAGCATCAGACTGGGCGGCGAACGGCCGCGACGGCTGCCCTTGTCCCTGCCGGGGCTCGCCAGCGCGCACCTGGGCGGCGTCGTCCCGCTCTCCACGTTGGACCTGTCAACCGCGGCCGGTGCCAGCGATGGCATCGCTGCGGTAAGCGAGGCCCTGGAGCAGGTGGAGGGCTTGCGGGCGGAGCTGGCTCGGGTGCGCCACGAGGAGATCCTGCCCAACGTTGACGAGCTGGCCGATCGGCGGCGGGACTTGCGCCCAGGGCACAGGCTGACAGACCCCGAGTTGGCGCGAGAGTTGGCGGAGGTCATCTGCCACCGCATTGCCCTGGAGCCGGCGGCTGCGGCACAAACACAAGCCCATTGCCTGCCGCACAACGTAGTGGCTTTGCTGCGGTGAGCTCGGTTGGCAGGGCGCTGGCCGGCGCGAGGTGGGTACCTACATGTCTGGCAGACCGACCCCAGGCGAGCAGGGCGAGGGAGAGTCGCTGGCCAGGAACGCCCTGGCCAGAGTAGCCGACGGCGTGCGCGGCCTAGTGGGGAGCCAGGCGCCCAGGCCGGTCGAGGCGACCAGACGGGGCCTCTACGAACGCCTGCGCAGTGCCCTGATAGCCCTGCAAAGAGAGGCTTGGACGCTGAGCACGCGGGAGCCCAACTACGCGTGCGAGGTGGCCACGAGCGACCCGACCGTTCTGGCGGCTCGGCCGGGGCCTGGTGCAGAGGAGGGTTGGTATCGCGTGGGGGTCAGGTCCCTGGCCAACAGGCACCAGATTGCCTCGCGGCTGTGGCCCGAGGCTACTGCCGCGCTGGGCCTCTCAGGCGAATTCCTGGTGGACGACTGCGTGGTGGCCGTCAGGGCTCAAGACAGCCTGCTGTCCCTGCGAGACGCCATTGGGCGCAGCAATCCCCAGGTCCACGCCACGCTTCGAGGCAGCGGACCGTACCAGCTACTGCTGGGCGCCCGCCGCGCCGGCCCGGCTGGACGCATTGCACTGGTGGACGCGAATCGCGCCAGCATCCTCACGCAGTTGGGCTTCCTGCGCGACTCGGCAAACGTGAAGCACCCGTTTCCCGGAGGGGCCCGATCCGACCACTTCCCCTCAGCGGACCACAGCGTGGGAGACATGCTCGACCTGCGCCGACCGCCTCGCGGCCTGGCGCGGGTCGGCTCGCGAGACGTCACCATGGACCTGGGCTTGGATTCGCTGGCCAGCATCGCGGAGCGGATCAGCGGATCGAGGGGAAGAGTCCGGGCGCGCGTGTGCCGCTCGCGCGGGGGGGCCGCCGCGCGCTACCGGCTCGAGATCCGATCCTGCGGGGAGGCCCTGAGGCTGCGGGACTCCGGCAACGTGCTCCACGCGCTGGGCTTACTCGACAAGCCCCTTGCGCATGAGCTTCGGCAGCCCACCGAGGCCGAGATCGTCGTGGACGGCCGTCGCACGTTCCGCTCCACCAACACGATCGCGCGGGTGATCCCCGGAGCCGTTCTGACCTTGGTGAGCCCCAGCCGCGACCAGGAGGTGCTCGTCTGCGTCCGTAGGGGAGAGCAAGCCATGTTGCGGCATGCGCGGCGGTTCGCGGCGCGCTTCAACGAGGTCGTGGACGCCCTGGGGCGCACCTGGGGAGCGGAGGCCCCCTCAGGCAAGGTGGGCCGGCCGCTGGAGGAGCCGGAGGCGGCGGCTCTGGCCCGCGACCTGGCCGCCCTCGTGGACCCAACGGGCCCCCTGGCCGGCGTGGCAGAGGTGGGGCTGACCTTTGACCCAGAGGGCCGCCTCAGTCTGGACGAAAAGTCGCACCGCCATGCGCTGGCGGCCTGCCAGGGCTGCTGGCCGCAGCGCTCCGCCCGGGCGGCTGCTTGGCTGGCGGATCTCCTGGCCGAACTGCTGGACCCCGTGAGCGGCTCCCTGGCCCTGGCGGAACAGGCGCTGAGCCGGGAAGCGAGCGCCCCGCGCGAAGCCGAGGAACTCGTGCAGGAGCCCGCGCCGGCGCCTGGGCAGCCGGCACATGCGCAGCCAAGCACAAGCGAGGAACCGGGCCCGAACCTCACGGTTCCTCGCCAGGCGCGATGAAGGCCGAGCAGAGAGCCGCCTGAGGTCAGTTCGCCTGCGCAATATCGCCCATGTTGAATGCCACCGAGGGACAACTGCGACGGTGGCGGGGGATCGCCGCCAGCGACCCGCTCGGCCTGGTCATCATGCTGCACGACGGCGCTGTGGAGCAGTTGAACCGCGCCTGTGCACTGCAAGCGCCGGAGGAGCGGGCCGCGCGGACCGAGCTCATCGCCAACGTGCAGCGCATACTGACCGAACTGCTGTGCAGCCTTCGCGAGGGGGCCGACCCGCAGCTTGCCGCAAGCCTGGCGGCGCTCTACGAGCACTTACACGGGCGCCTGACAGTGACGGCCCTGGTGGAGGACGACAGGGCGCTGGTGGAGGTGGCCGAGGCCCTGGAGGCCTTGGGCGACGCCTGGCGACAGGCTGCCCCGTGCCTGCGCGCCACGGACGACGGGTGGCCCGGGCTGGAGTGAGCCGGGGGGGCTTTGACGGGGGCACGGCCAGGGAAGCGGGCGCAGCGCAGGTCGCGTGCTCACCAAGTCGCATCGGGACCCAGGTCATCCGGTTGGCTGTCCGCGCTACGCCCGTCCCCAGTGCCAGAACAGGGCCCGACGCGCCCTCTCTCCCGCACGTGGCTGCGTTGCGCCCTCGGCCGTGGCCGAGCTGCCCTGCCCTCAGCAGCAAGTCCTTTGCTGCCTTCGGTTCTATCGGCTTACGCTGGTGGGCACTTTAGCGCTTTTCCTAGCGGACCATAGCATCCCCTCGCGTCTGCTGGCTGACACTCACACTGGGCGGCAGGTGCCGATGTTGGCCTGCTCGAAATAGCGGGCCCATGCAGCGCGAAGACTTGGGCGAGACATCCGCCGAGCACCGGCGCTGGTTCGGGCACCCGCCCCTGTTCGATCCGGAGGCAGGGCAGACCGTAGTTGAGCCTCTCCAGAGCGGCCCGGGCTGGTGGGCGGGCGCGTGCAGCGCGCTCTACGAGGAGGAGACCGCGACCTTCTACCTGTATTGGCGCTACCGCAAGCCCCTGGAGCTGGGTCGCGGAGTCGAGTGCCATGTGGCGCGCAGCGACGATGGGGTCCACTTCGAGAGCATCTGGTCGGCCACGCAGCAGGACATCAACACACCCTCCATGGAGCGCGCGGCGCTCTTCAAGGCGCCCGATGGCACCTGGCGCCTGTACCTGAGCTTTGTGGACCCGGCCGATTCGCGCTGGCGCACGGACGTGGTGGCGGCCGATTCGCCCGCCGACTTCGACGTGAGCAAGCGGCAGAGGGTCTTCACCGCCGCCGACATCGGCGCGGAGGGCGTGAAGGACCCGGTGGTGCTGCTGGTGGGCGGGCTGTACCACATGCTTCTCAGCTACGCCCCGTCGCCACGACAGATCGCGGCAGCCGATGCCGAGCGCATGCACGCGACTGCCGACGTCTACAACACGGGGCTGACCAAGTCGCACACAGGCCTGGCCGTGAGCGGTGATGGGTTCCGATTCGAGTGGTTGGGCGACGTGTTCGCGCCGCGGGACGTGGGCTGGGACGCGTACGCAGCCAGGATCGGCAGCTTGCTGTGGCTGCCACCGGCCTGGGTCGCCTTCTACGATGGCAGCGCCGGCGTGGAGGAGAACTACGAGGAGAGGACGGGCCTGGCCGTCAGCCTGGACCTCCGGCGCTTCCACCGCGTCACCTACGAAGGGCCGCTGCTGACCTCGCCGCACGCCTCCGGGTCGCTGCGCTACGTGGACGCGCTCAAGGTGGGCCGGGAGATCTACTACTACTACGAGTACGCGCGCCCCGACGGCTCCCACGAGCTGCGGCTCAACGTCTGCCCTCTGCACGGGCGCGGTAGTTCCTGAGCTCATCCTGGCCGCAGGGAAGGACTCCTGGACTCGAGGGCGAACTACGCCTTTCCCCGCGGGACGCGCTAACAGTCGCTTCGGGAGAATCGTTCATGCAGATCTGCTTTGAGCCGTACGCGGGCTCCCTGGGGGCCTTCGAGCAGGAAGAGCTGCTGGGCATGATCGTGCAGGCCGGCTACGACGGCATTGACGTTCCCATCAGCGCGCAGTTCTTCGATTTCGAGAGCGAGGAGGCGACGCAGAAGCTGGCGGCGCGTTGCGCCGAGTTCGGCCTGGCCACTCCCGCCGTGTGCGCCATGCCGGCGGTGCACATCACCGACCCGGCGCGGCGGCCAGAGGCCCTCAAGTTCTGGGGTCGCTGCATTGAGGTGGGGGCGGCCTTTGGCGCTTCCTCTCTGTGCGTGTGGCCGCCCATCCCGCCGGGCGTGTACTACGAGGACGCCTGGGATTGCTGCCTGGCCAACCTGGAGGAGCTTCTGCCCAAGGCCCGCGAGCTGAGCGTGGACCTAGCCATCGAGTTCGAGAAGGGCTGTCTGGTGGACAACTACCGCGATGGGATCCGCTTCTGCCAGGAGATAGGAGAGGGCCTCAAGCTGGTGGCCGACACCATGCACATCTACAACGACAAGGCGGACCCGGCGCGCTGCGTGCGCGCGGCCCAGGACTACATCGCCATCGTCCACGCCTCGGAGAGCGACCGCAAGGTGCCCGGCACGGGCGAGTTCGACCATCAGACGTTCTACGACACGCTCAAGGAGGTTGGCTACGACGGGCCGGTGTCGCTCCAGTACAAGGCCGAGGGCGTGGTGGACATGAAGCAGGCGCAGGAGTTCATCCGGGCGTGCGTGGCGTAGCGACACACCAGGTTCCAGGTTCCAGGTTCCAGGTTCCAGGTTGCAGGTGTCAGGTGTGAGAGCCAGCCGGGTTGTGGGGGGACGGATGCGTGGCGCAGGGCTTTCGTGACCTGAAGGTGTGGCGCGTTGCCAGGGATCTCGCGGTACTCGTGTACCGGCTCGCCGCAGAGTTCCCGCGCGTCGAGCTGTTCGGCATCACACGGCAGATGCGCAACGCGGCAGTGTCCATTCCAGCCAACATCGCGGAGGGGCAGGGCCGCAGCACACGGAAAGACTACTGCCGCTTTGTGGGCGTGGCACTGGGGTCGGCCAACGAACTGCTGACCGCGGCGGAGATCGCCCACGAGTTGGGGTACGGCGACGGGGCAGACTGGCGCGAGTTCTTCGAGAAAGAGGAAGAGGTGCGGCGGATGCTGCACGGGCTGCGGAACAGCCTGTCGCGCCCAGCCAAGACAGCGCCGGGAAGCAGTGAAGCCTGACACCTGCAACCTGACACCCGAAACCTGTAACCCGTAACCCCAGACCCAAGGAGGTCACCATGGCGAAGAAGGTCGCGATCGGCACCTGGGCCTACATGTTCGGGCCCTACGAGGACAATCCTGTCCCCCTGAACGAAGTGATCGAGAAGCTGGAGGAGCTCAAGTTCGACGGGCTGGAGTTGGCCGGGTTCAGCCCGCACGCCGGGCTGAAGGACTACCCCACAACCGAGGCCCGGCAGGAGCTGCGGAAGCGCATCGAGGACCACGGGCTGGAGGTGTGCGGCGTGGCCGCCGATCTGTGGGACTACTCCCCGGGCGTGGACGACGAGGAGACGCGCAAGCAGTGGCTGGAGGCTTTCAAGGCCCACTGCGACCTATGCCTGGATGTGGGCAGCCCCTCCATCCGCATGGACACCTGTTCGCCGCCTACCATCGTGGAGGAGCAGGACTACGACACCACCTGGCAGCGCACAGTGGACAACTTCCGCGCGGCCACCGAGTTCGCGGCCGACAAGGGGCTGTTCGTGGTCTGGGAGTTCGAGCCGGGGTTTGCCTTCAACAAGCCCAGTGAGATCGTCAAGATGGTCGCCGACGTGGGCCACGACGCCTTCACCGTGCTCTTCGACACCTGCCACGCGCACATGTGCTCGGTGGTGGGGGCGCGGCAGCCCGAGCCCAAGGAGACCTTGCCCGGAGGACCAGTGACACTGGCCCGGATGCTGACGGGGAAGATAGGGCACATCCACCTGATTGACTCGGACAACACACTGCACGACGACGAGACCTCCACCCACGCTCCCTTCGGGCAGGGCGTCATCAACTTCGACGAGGTGATGCCGGCCATTCTGGAGGCGGGCTACGACTCGGATTGGTGGAGCATTGACCTGTGCTTCTGGCCCGAGGCGTGGGAGGTGACGGCCCAGAGCAAGCAGTTCCTGGACGGGTTGATCGCCAAGTACGGGTAGCGAGGTCACCCGACCTGTCATCCTGAGGCGCAGAGCGCCGAGGGATATGGCGTTGAGCCAGCGGAGCGCAAGTCCGCGACGAGATTCTTCGCGCCCTTTGGGCGCTCAGAATGACGGGTGTTGACGCGGGGTTGTGCGACGAGGAAAACAGCACGGAGGTGCCTGGCATGAAAGCGCAAGTCTTCTATGAGCCCATGAAGATGGAGTACACGGACGTTGACGACCCCAAGGCCGGCCCTGAGCAGGTGCTGGTCAGCGTCAAGGCCTGCGGCATCTGCGGCTCCGACGTGGCCTACTACTTCGGCGATAGCTCGCTGGAGACGGAGACGGGCAAGGGCCCGTGCGTCCTGGGCCACGAGTTCTCGGGCGAGGTGGTGGAGGTAGGCCAGATCCCCAAGCAGCAGGGCCTGTTCGCCGTGGGCGATCGGGTGGTGCTGGACCCGGTGCAGTACTGCAACGCGTGCGAGGTGTGCAAGCGCGGGCACCCCAACCTGTGCGAGAACAAGGCGGTGCTGGGCGTGTCCACGGACGGGGGGTTCGCCGAGCTGTGCGCCTCGCACTACACGGGCGTGCACAAGCTGCCGGAGAACGTCAGCCTGGACGAGGGCTCCCTCACCGAGCCCACCGCCTGCGCCACCTACGCCACACAGAACCTGAACGTCAGCCCGGGCCACTTCGTGGTGGTCTTCGGCGCGGGGCCCATCGGCTGCATCATGACCCAGCTCATCAAGGCCTCGGGCGCGGGCACGGTGGTGCTGGCGGACACCCTCGACTACCGTCTGGACATCGGCAAGGAGATAGGCGCCGATGTGGTGGCAAACGTGGCCGAGAAGTCCTCGCCGCACTACTGCGGAGACCTGGTGGGCAAGGTGGAGGAGATGACCGACGGCAAGTTCGCCGACCGGGCCATCTGCGCCACCAGCGCCCTGCCGGCCATGGAGCAGGCGCTGGCAGTGACCGGGCGGGCCTCCACCATCGTCTACTTCGGCCTGCCGGGCGACGAGGACCGGCTGGCGGTGCCAGTGCTGGACTCCATCCTGTGGGACAAGACCGTCCGCTTCTCCTGGCTGGCGCCCAACACCTGGCCTGCGGCCCTGGACGCGCTGGCCAGCGGCGCGGTGGACGTGAAACCGCTGATCAGGAACAAGCACAAGCTGCCCGACCTGGCCGAGGCCCTGACCAAGGTCAAGGACAAGGTGGGCGAGCCGGTCAAGGATGTGGTGGTGCCGTAATGCCGACCACCTTTCTGGGTGCAGGGGTTGACATACTCACGGAATCGGGTATAATACGTCTGGCTCCCAATGGAGCCACCCTTTGAGTAACCCGGGCCCCCAATGGGGGCCCTATTTCATTGGGGACTCTGTATGTCAATAGGTGATTGCAGATAGCCATCAGGCTGCGCGCCTTT
>JBHIEF010000029.1:0-29351 GCA_046760465.1 Armatimonadota bacterium
CCACACCACGGCCACGCGCCACATACAGGATGGACAACAACGCGCCCCGGCAACCGGGCCGTTGGGCCCAATCGTCACCGAAGTGTGGGCCTGCTTCCCCGGGTTGGCGCGGCGGACACGACGCCGAACAGGAGGACCGTCGGGATACGGCTGCGGTCAGAACCACGTGAGGCCGCCGTCGTCGGGTTTTGGCCACATGCCCCTAGCGTCCGCCGCCGTAGCACAACACCTTGCCGTCTATGGTCGCCAAGTATAGGCGCCCGTTCGCCGCCGCCATGCCGTCGAACACTGGCACGCTGTCTAGTCTCTGCTCGGTCAGTTTCTCCCCGTGCGTCGAGACTGCCCAAAGCAGCGCGCCTTCGCTGCCTTCGAGGGCTGCCGCCTGCCGGGCGAGCTGCCGCTGGACGTCGGCTTGGTCGAACGCACCCAGCGATTGCCCTTCGTCCACTAGGTCGGGCGGACCGGCAATGAACAGGGCCTCGCCTGCCAGCACCATCGCGCGAACGAGGACCGGCACGTCCTGTGCCCAGCCGAGCACGATGCCTCTGGGTGAACGCTGCCTCGCCGCGCGCGGCCTCCCTCTCTGGGCTGCGGTTGCCTGGTCGGCCGGAGGGGCGAGTTCGGGCTGCTTGGCCGCTGCGAACAACTGGTACTCCATCGGCGTGGTCCAACGGTAGTACTGGGGCTTGCGGCCGTAGCCCCACACGGTCTTCTCGTCGAAGACCATGGGCCGACCGGCGGGTGTGACCCGGCCCGCCTGGTAATAGCCTCCGGCGCCGGACTTGAAGACCCGCCCGTACAGCCAATAGGAGCGGTGCCACCACACGTCATCGAGGAAGCCGGTCGGACAGAACAGGTGTGGGCCCTCGCCCTTCTGGGCCGACACGTCCAGCGTGGGGATCTCGATCTCCTGCCGTTGGCCGCTCAGGTCGAAGCGCTGGGACCGCATGTAGATGTACTTGCCGTCACAGGACAACACGTCGGGCAGCGCCACCGGCATGTTCAGGCCCTTGAGCAGCACCTGGAGGTTCTCACCGGAGTCCGGGACGCGGTCGTCCATGATCGTCTCCGAGATCTTGCGGCCGGTCCTGGCGTCCAGCTGGAGCAAGCGCAAGCCGCCATCCAAGAACATTGACCGTCCTGCCACACAGTAGGTGACACCCCCGCGGACCAGCACGCTCCCGTGCACGGGCCACACCGATTCCAACTGCTCAAACGACGTCATCCGGAGATCCACGGGCGCGGCTCGGAAGCGCCAGATCAGCTTCCCGTCATCGGCTCGCAGGCAGTAGACATGTCCGTCGGCCGACCCGAAGAGCACGCGGCCCTCCCAGACGGTAGGCGGCGAGTCAACCCTTCCGCCGACCGTGTAGCTCCATACTCGATCGCCGGAGTCGGCCGCCAGGGCATGTACCGAATGTGTGTCTATGGAGGCGACGAACACCTTCCCGTCGGCGACCACCAGGCTAGACAGGCGGCCGCCTAGTTCTCTCTCCCAGGTGCGCTGCACGTCTGCCGGCACTGGTGCCTTGGTGCGGCCGCTACGCGCTGCGTCGCGGCGATAGGTGGGCCAATCAGCTTGGCCGCGTTCGCCCGGAGCTGGCTCTCGGGTTTCGAAGCCGTACGCGGGCCCTCGCTCCAGCCGGTCGTCGTCGCCGGCGGCGCTCAGCAGCCGCTGCCGCTCGGGCGATTCGGGGGCCAGGGCGTTGAAGCCGTACAGCTTGGCCTCCAGGTAACACGCGCAGGGGTGCGGAGGGTTGTAGATCATCCCGTTGGCGGGCATGATCCCGTAGAGGCACCCTCCGCGCACCCAGTGGTGGCAAGTCCAGTGCTCGGTCTGCGGGTCCACGAACTCGATGCCCGTGCGCGAGGTGAGGATGTACCTGTCCGTGGCCTTGGCTCGATGGCAGCGGTGGTGGAACCAATGCGTCTCCACGTCGGGCAGGAACTCCTTCTTCACCTCGCCCGTGTGCGGGTCGCGCCCGATCATGACGCCGGAGTCGCTCCCGACTGTGGTCGCCGGTGTCCACACCAGGCCCTGCACGACCAGGATGTCCTCCGGCGACTTGTATCCCGAGGGGGGATGCTCCGCAGTCCACAGCGTAGTGCCGGTCTCGGCCGACAGGGCGCACATGGTGTTGGTGCCGCCGCCGCGGTTTCGCTCGTCAGGACTGGAGCTCCCGCCCGAGAACAGCAGCACATCCTCATAAGCCACCAGCGTCGGTGCGAAGAACGTGGGGATCTCCTCCCGTCGGCCCTGCGGTTCGGAATGCCACAACTCCGATCCATTGCTGCGGTCCAGGCAGACGATCTTCTCGCCATCGTGGAAGTACACACGCCTGGCGTCGGCGGTCAGCGTCAGAGGGAGAACGTCCGGCTGCGAGGCGTTCCACAGCACCTTTCCGGATTCCGCCTGCACGGCCACGACGCGCCTGGGGCCCTCGACGAAGGTATACCGATACTCGCTCGGCAGGCCCGGCTGGCGGAAGGGCGAGTCGTTGACCAACAGGAAGAGAACGCCGTCCGAGAGGATGATCTCCTCCGTGTTCTCCGTCTCTCGATAGGTGCGGATGGTCCGGCCGGTTGCAGCGTCAAGCGCGCTGACTGGGGCATGCAGGCCCAGGGTCACGTAGACGCGCTCCCCCATCGCGACCAGGCGCCGTGTCAACTGCGCCGGGCCGCTCTTGAGGCGGAACATCTGCGTGTACCACTCGTCTATCGGCCGCTGCCACAGTATCGTGCCGCTGAAGGCGTCGCGGCCCACTAGCAGCCACTTCGACGGCAGCTGGATCGCCATGGGCGAGGCGTGGTCGAAGATGTAGAACAGGCGTCCTCCCGTTGACACCATAGCGCTGATGGCTGACATGTGATCATGGTGCCGCGAGTAGCGTGGACCGCCGATCCACTGCATCTGTCGTGGCGGGCCGACCACCGTGTCATGTGCCACGGCGTTGTTGCTGGCGTCGTGCAGATAGTGCGTCCACTCATCAATCGTGGTGGGGCGCGGCTTGACGTTCTTCATCCACTGCCGGCCGATCTTGGTGTAGGCCACGCCATTGGGGGCCAGGACGCGGCGCACCTCTGCCATGCGGACCTCGCCCAGGTCCTCGGCAACCAGCAGGTTGACGAGGTTGTCAATGTACGGCAGGCGACCGCCGCGTATCTGATCAACGGACACGGTGCCGTAGAGGCCGAGCGACCGCACGTGCTCGCGAGCCTTCTCGACGTTCCGGGCGTCCGGGTCGAGCCCATGGACCAGGTAGCTCTCACTCGCGTGCAGGGCCGCCGTCAGTTTCCCATCCCCGCAGCCCAGGTGCACCACCAAACCGCCCTTCACGCCCGTGGCCTCGAGGATCTGCTTGGCCAGCGTCACATGTTCATCATCCGCGGATCGCAGTGAGCCAACCGCCAACGCGCATGTCCCGATCAACCCCAGGACGGCCATCGTTCTGATCCGGCTTCTCATCGTTCTGCCCCTCCGTACGAAGCGTGCCTTCCCGCAAGTCAGGAAGCCGCGGCGCTGCCCAGATCATGGGCTTCTCCCGCCACGTTCTGCCTGGCGAGTCGAACTCCTCCCCACAACCGAGGCCTGGGGGCAAGCCGGACTGCCGTGTGAGCCGGAGCACGCTCCTGGTAGCGCGGTCGCAGGAAGCGGAGTCTAAGCCCTTTCCAGATCGTCTCTACAGGGATGGCGGGCTGCGACTGGGCAGTGGCGGAAGTGGTCCACCTTGACCGGCAGGGCGCGAGCGTCGTACTATGAGAGGCGCGAGACAGCACGCCGCGGACGCAGCCTCGGCAAGCGGAATGTGTCGCCGCCTAGCGACTCGGTGGCGACGACGGGAGAGATGCCAGTATGAAGCGGGCGGTTGCAGCGATGGCAGCCGTGGTTCTGTGCTTGGCCCTGCCTCTTTCGGTCGCCAGCGGCCAAGCTGCCGGAGCGGGAGGGGTGGGGGCGGCCCGGCCTCCGCAGATGGGGCAGGTGCAGCAGGCCATGCTGACCATTGAGACATACTGGGCGATCGTGGCCTTTGAGCTGAAGTTGGATGACGCAAAGCTGGCGGAGCTCCGCCCACTCTTCCTCGAGGCGTGGGACGCGCGAAGGCAAGCCGTACAAAAGGCCCGGGACGGTGGAGACCGGCGGAGCATGATGGACGCCATTCGGGATGTCAACTCAGCCCTGGAGGCCGCCCTCAAGCAAGCCCTTTCAGAGGATGAGTTCGCGAGGGTGAAGGCCGCGGCGGCACGGGGACCCCTGGCCGTCATGAGGCCTGCGGGAGGCGGGGGTGCGGGGCCTGCCGACCCCCCTCCGCCACCGGGCCCCGGCGAGGGCGTAGCGGCTACGGCAGAAGTCGGTAAGCTCGCGCCCGACTTCGCGCTAGAGCCGATCGAGATCCACGAGGACTTCCGGCGATGGCTTGGGGCCGAGGCACCGCAGACGTTCCAGGACAAGGTCATGCTCTCGGACTTCGTTGGCAAGGCGCCCATCGTCCTGCTCTTTGGCAGCTACACGTGACCGCCCTTCAAGAGCCAGATTGGCTCTATGAAATCCTTGTACAAGGCGTACAAGGGACAGGCAGTCTTCTTCGTAATCTACATCCGTGAGGCGCATCCGGCTCCCGAGGGACAGAAAGCTGAGGACGCCGGCTGGAAGGCGATCGGCGATGTCGTCTACTCCCAGCCCAAGACCTTCGAGGAACGCCGCAAGCTGGCCGAGACCGCCTGCACCTTCTGGGAGATGCCGATTCCGACGCTGGTTGACACGGTAGAGCCGAGCGTGGGGCAGGTGTACGAGGCCTGGCCGAACCGGATCTACGTCATTGACACGGACGGGAAGATCGTCTACCGCGGCCCCAAGGGACCGATGGGCGTGACGCCGAGAGAGGGTGAGAAGTGCCTGCGCGAGCTTCTTGGCTTGCCCGAGGGCGAGTACGCCACGCCGGAGGACATCCGCTCCAGAGTGCGGCGCCAGGGGTAGTGGGAGGCAGGCACGCCCGGAGCCGTTGGCCTTGGCACGCGCCAATCGCACCCGTGCGAGGCTGTCAGACGAGCGTGAGGCCGTTGCGTCCGCCGGCCTAGAGTTGTCTGAGTCTGATGTTCCTGAACTCGATCAGCCGGCCGTGGTTCTGTAGCGAAAGATAGCCGGCGAGTGGCTTGTCCTTGATTGCCTCGATGGTGGTCTGGTCGAGGTCGTGTATGAGTTGGTCGTTGAGAGTGACGCGGATCCTCGTGCCGCGGCACTCGATCTCCATCACGTTCCACTCCAAGGCTGGCTTGCTTGCGTTGACCCTTGGCGCCACATAGCGGTAGAGCGATCCGCTCGATCGAGTTCCGGGGTCCTTGCCCGCGTCGTCCGCGATCTGGATCTCGTAACCGGCGAAGGAGGGTCGAGTGCTCCTGGCCCCGGTGAAGGGGATGCCCCGGATGCCTATACCGCTATTGCAGCCCTTGCTCATGCGGTACTCGAGGTGGACGACGAAGTCCCCAAGCTCGGTGTCGTAGCGGAGGAAGCCGCCCTTGTGGCCTGCGCAGACGATCATGGCGTCTTGGACGTACCACACCGGCTTCTCTACCTCTCCGTCTAGATACGTGGTCTGCCCCTCTACGACCCAGCCGGTAAGGTCCGTTCCGTTGAAGATGTCAACGAAGTCGTCGCCGCCGGCCGAGGGCGGAGTTCGGCAGATCAAGACTCCCCCCAGCGCAGCCACACAGAGGGTCACTAACGACGACCACCGTCCCATGGGCCCATCCTCCCTGCCCGAGGCAATGCTGCACCGTACTCATGCGTTCCGACTGAGCTGTTGACTTCGTATGATCGCCTCGTGGCAGTGGCCTTGTTCTTCCCGGGGCCAGCGCTTGCCTGCCCGCACACTGTGTCGGGCCTGATTGAGCCTCGAGCGCAGTTGCCCAGCGCAGTCCACGGGACCGGCGATGCCTTAGCGCATCCGTGCCTCGTGCCGACAGCCCCGCCCAATGCCCGGCAGGCTACTCGCGGGCCTTCGTGGCCTGGGGCAGGTCCATCGTGCGCAGGCGGCGCATGCCTGCATACGAGGAGAGCGCGACCAGCCCGAACACGATCATGATGGCAGTGAGGTGTATCCACGGCGGCAGTATGGCTCTGAACGCCATGTTCTCGGTGGTGAAGCTGGCGATGAACAACGTGTTGAGGTACTTGCCAAGTGGGATTCCAACTACCAGGCCGGCTCCGGCGAGGACGGAGAGCTCGAGGGCGGCCAACCACGCGGTGGTGGCTGCCGAGAAGCCCAAGCTCCGCAGCGTGGCCAGTTCGCGCGTGCGCTCAAGGAGCGAGATCGTGGCAACGCTGTGAATGGACGATCCGGCCAACACCGTACCGAAGCTCAGTAGGATGCCGATGAACAGGTACATGAGTGCCATCTGCTCGTTGACCTCCTTGGTGACGTCTTCGGTAGTCGAGACGAGCGCCACGTCGTCTGAGCGCTCCAAGCGACGTTTCAACGGTTCGGTCTGCCCCGGCTCGCACGCAACGAAGGCGCCGTAGGAACTGTGTGGGAATGCCCTGTCCGCGAGTGAGCGCCGCACGTCGTTGTACTCGCCGTAGGCCGTGCTGCCCATGGCCACATCGGTGATGCCCGCCACCCGCATCGTACGTCTGAGCCGACGCCGTCGCCCGGACTTCACCCACTCGATGCTCACCGGATCGCCGGGCTCGACCAGCAGGCGCTCGGCCAGTTGCCTGGGGAGCCAGACCTTGCCTGCTGCCGCTTGCACGGTCCCGCCGGCGACCGTATGCACGCGTAGGAGCCGCTGGCCGCGCTCCAGCCCGGTCAGAATGGCCTCGCCCGAGCCCCAGCGTGTGCGTATTCTGACCGGGACGCTGGCAGTGAAGCTGATAGCCTCGGTGCCCGGGAGGGCTGTGACGGAACGCGCGAATGCTCTGGCCGCGGGGCGAGTGAACTGGAGGTCAATCTCGTACTTGCGGCTGCCGGTGAGGACCTCGTCCACGGCGTCCATCGTGGCCACGTGCGTGCCGAGGGTCGTCATGATGATGCTCGCCCCGCCGGCGATGCCAGCCACCGCCAGGAGCGTACGAGAGGCGCGGCGGAAGACGCCCCGAAGGGGGATCAGGAGCAAGACCTTGGCGAACTGCGTCCGCTCGACCAGCCGGCGTTCCACCATGCGGCCGCGGGGGCTCTCCAGCTCGCCGCGCATCGCCACAGCTGGCGGCAGTCGGGCAGCTGTGCGTGCAGGCAGATAGGAGGCGGCCAGGCCGGTCGCGGCCGCCAGCAACAGCCCCGTGGAAACCGTGTCCCAGTGCAGTTCCGTTGGGAGCACGGGCAGATGTAGGGCTTCGGCATACATGGAGTACAGGGCAGAGGCCATCCAATGCCCCAGAGCCACACCGGGCACTGCCCCCGCCAGGCCTATCAGGACTCCCTGTAGGATGTGCTGGAGCAGGATGTCACGCTCACCGAGGCCGCAGGCCTTCAGCGTACCGATGACCATGACCTGGAGCCTGACGATGCGAGACAGGGCGCCATAGAGGGAGAGGCCCGCCGCCGTCAGGAACAAGATGGGGAAGAAGACGCTGAGATTGGCGAAGCCCTGCTGGTCCAGTCGGAGGAGGCGCTTGCTGGGCTGTTCGTCCTGAACATAGGAAGTCTCCAGCCCGTAGGACCGCGCCAGGCCCTTGAGCTTGCCCAGGACCTCGGCTTCATGGCCTGGCTCCGTGAGACAATGGACCTCGGTGATCTGGCGTCCCATCCCGAACCACTCTCGCGCGCGATCCTCGTCTATGAAGACCACCCCGAAGGTGCCGCGCGAGACGAAAAGCGTGTGTTTGGAGGGCACGGGGTACACGTACTCGGGGCTGACGGCGAAGCCCACCACCGTGAACTCGCGCCGTCGGGACTCATACGAGCACTTGACGTGGTCGCCGAGGCGGTAGCCGCTTTGGGCGGCGAACTGGTGCTCCAACACCGCCTCCCCTGCATCGGCCAGGTAGCGTCCCTCGACGATCCACAGGTCGTTTATGGCCGGACGGCGCCCGCGAGGACAGCCAACGAAGCGCCCCAACACGCGCTCGCGCTTGCGGCCGCGCTGGATGATGGCTCCGTCCCCGACGACGCGGCCAATGGCCGCCCGCACGTGCGGGATCGCCATGGCAGTGTTGACTAGGGTCTCGGGGGCGGCTTCGACCAGCACCGAGGCGTGCGCGAACCGGGTGGATTCGTAGATGTGGTCGTACAGGCTAGTCAGGTTCTGATAGGCACCGTACAGGCCGACGTAAAGGAGGACGCCGAGGCCAATGAGCAGCATCAGCGCCCCGGCTTGACGGGCCAAGGCGCGCGTGTCCGCCCACAGCTTCCGCCACAGCATCGGCATGGGCGGCCGGCGCGGGCCTTCAGAAGACGGTCTCGCTGGGGTGGACGGCTTCACCGGGGCCCATCTCCACGACCTGGCCGCTTCGCAGGCGCACCACGATGTCGCCAATGCGCTCGAAGGCGGTGTTGTGAGTGACCACGAGAATGGTCATGCCGCGCCGGCGCGTCTGCTCCCACAGCAGCGACAGCAACCCGCGCCCCGTGTCCATGTCCACGGAGCCGGTGGGCTCGTCTGCGAGAAGCAGGGCGGGCTCTTTGACGAGGGCCCGGGCGATGGCGACTCGCTGTTGCTCGCCGCCGCTGAGCTGGGAGGGCAGGTGGTCCGCTACGTGCGCAAGGCCCACATCGGCAAGGGTCTTGCTGGACAGGTGATCTCGGCCGACCAGCTGAGCGATAAGGCGGACGTTCTCCAGGGCGGTGAGTGTGGGCACGAGGTTGAACATCTGGAACACGAAGCCGACCTTCTCGCGCCGGTAGGCGGTCAACTGTTCGTCAGTCGCGTCAGTGAGGCGTTCCCCGAGGACTTCCAGGTCTCCCCGGGTGGGGACGTCCAGCCCACCCGCGAGGTTGAGGAGCGTGGTCTTGCCCGATCCGCTGGGGCCTACTAGCACGATGAAGCGTCCGGCCGGCAGTTCCAGCGTTACTCCGCGCAGGGCGTCCACGGTCACGTCGCCCAGCGGATACTGCTTCCAGAGGTCGTTAGCCACTATTGCAGGGGTGTCTGTGCCCGTGGCTGACTGCACGCCTTACGCATCCTCCAGCTCGACGTCCGCCGCCGGGGGCATTGGCTTGGCTCGTACGCGCATCCCGTCGCTCAACCCTCGTTTGCCCTCAACGACTACGGTATCAGCCACCGAAACGCCCTCGCGAATCTGGATGAGGTCGAAGTTGTTCGGCCCCACCTCCACTTCCCGCCGTTGCGCCCTATCGCCCTCGACCAGCCACACCCAGTCGCGCACTCCCTCGTGCACCACGGCAGCGGTCGGGATAAGCACGGCGCGCTCCACCAGACACACCTCCGCGTCAACATCCACCTCGGTACCTGGCACGAGGGGCAGCGGCCCGTCTACCACGTCGCAGCGCACCCGGACTTGGCGGGCCGTGCCGGGCAACTCCATGCGTGGGACGGCCTCCCTGCCTACGCTGCGGACCACCAGCTCCCAGCCCTGACTGAGATAGCCTTCGGCGCGACAGCGGAAGCGATCGCCAGGTGCGACGTGGGCCGCGTCCTCGCTGTCGAGGAATGCCGTGACCCACCGCTCCCCATGCGACACGACCCGCAGCACCGGCTGCCCGGGCGCAACGACCGAACCCGCCCTCGTGTAGACAGTTACCACGGTGCCATCGTACGGTGCCTGGATGACATCGCCGATGCCCAGACTGCCGGGCGCCGAGGCCGCCGGCGCCAGCCGGGCCAGGACGTCCGATCTGGACACGGCGTCTCCCTCATCTGCGTAGAGGCCTACGATCTCGCCCGCGGCCTGGAAGGCCAGGTCGGCACTCTCGCTCTCGACCAGGCCGGAAGTGGCAACGCGTAGGTAGAGCGTCCCTTCGAAGGCCTCCGCGACCAGGACCTCGTGGCGCCCGCGCCTCGCCCGAACCACCACAAGGGCGACCGCCACGACGGCGACCAGGCCTACGGCCCACTTGTGGCGCTTGATGAATTCAGTCATCGCTAGGAATACGAACGCGGGAGAGGAGAGGATGCGCTTCGCTTGACAGACGCCGGCCCTATTGAACCCAGTCTGTCGCCAGGATTCGACGTGGGCCGCCACAACCCCTCTCGCCGTGGGCCAACTGCCGCTGACTGTTCCACACTTCGGCAGCGGGAATGACTGAACCGCCACTTCGCGCGGGGCCGCATGCACGGGGAGGGACCTCTGGCGAAAGCGCGGAAGGGAGTCCGGGAGTGGAGGTGCAACATGCTGAAGCGAACAGGGGCAGTAGCCCTCGTCGTGATTGCGGGCGGCGCATGGGCGGGCGAGACGGCGGCGCAGGGACCTTGGCGCGTCTTCGTCCTGTCCGGGCAGTCCAACATGCAGGGCAAGGGCGCCATCGAGCACCTCGAACAACTGCTCGCCGACGAGAACACGGCCGGGCCGTACCGCCATCTCAAGGCCGATGGCAAGTGGACTGAGCGGGAGGATGTCCTGATCCGCTATGTGGACGGGGGCAAGGTGGACAAGAAGGGCCGACTATCTGTCGGCTACGCCAGCCCCGACAACCGGTTCGGGCCGGAGCTGCAGTTCGGTCATGTGGTCGGCGATCACCTGAAGGAGCAGGTGCTTCTGATTAAGGTCTGCTGGGGCGGGAGGAGCCTACGGTTCGACTTCCGCCCTCCGAGCTCAGGCCCAGGCGACTTCGACGCCGAGTGGCTCAAGCAGACGGCAGAGAGAAGGAAGTACGAGGGCGACCCCCAGGACCTCGTCGGTTACTACTACCGCGAGCTGGTCAGACTGGTGCACGAGACGCTGATGGACCTGGAGACGCACTTCCCGGAGTATGACGGGTCGGGGTATGAGATCTCGGGCTTCGTGTGGTTCCAGGGATGGAACGACATGCTCGATGCCGAGCACCACCAGACCTATGGCACGAACCTCGCCAACCTGCTTCGCGACCTGCGCACCGATCTGGGCACCCCGGACCTGCCGATGATCGTGGGCGAGTTGGGCCAGAGCGGACCTGAGGACCAGATCCCCGAGCGCTACCGGGCCAAGCACATGAGCTTCCGGGCACAGCAGGAGAGCGTGTCGAAGATGCCGGAGTTCGCCGACACGGTGCGCTACGTCAAGACCAGCCCCTTCATCGTCACGGACGGGCCGCAGTTCGACGGCGGCTATCACTACCGCGGGCGCGCCGACATCTTCTTCGACATCGGCAATGCGTTCGGCCAAGCGATGCTCGGATTGCTGAAGGAGAAGCCCGCCGATACCAGCCAACAGATCAGGCGGGCGTACCAACGGGCCAAGACGAAGTACGGCTTCGACGAGTAGGCAGGGACAGACCCCCTCCGAATGCGTTTCGAGGCCCTGTCCAGGGCCATCTGGGGCCGGCAGGGAGCGCTTTGCAGCTCTCGTCCCGGAGGCTAGCCCAACCGGGGCAGCGCGTAACCCTTGCGACGCCGGCGCGACAGCAGTTGATTGCCCTCGTCGCAGTTGGTGAAGCGCTCCGCGTCCGGGTCCCAGCGCAGTGTCTCGCCGACGAGCCCCACATCGCGGGCGATGTTGACGAGATAGCAGACCGTGTGAGAGCGCTGCCCGTACTCAATGTCGGCGGTGCAACGCTTGCGGGTCTTGATGCACTCTACCCAGTTTTCTACGTGGTACTGGGTCTCGTCCTTCTGGTTCGGCCCGGGGTTGTCGGGCGAGTTGACGATGTCTTCCGGGTCGCTGGCAAGCTGGTTGCGCTCGATCTCGATCGTGCCCTTTTCACAGATGAAGGTCGCTCCCAGGCCGTGCAGCCTGGTGCCCTGCCGGTCGCGGTGGAGGCGAAGCTCGACTCCGTTGGCGTATCTCATGGTGACCTTGGCGCGGGGGCCCGCCAGAGCCATGTTCTCCGTATCGTCGTAGCCGTAGACGCTCCTGGTTGCCACGTCCTCCTCGAGCACCACCTCGACTGGGCCCGTCTCGTCCGTCCCCAGCGCGCGCTGGATCTGGTCATAGGAGTGGGTGCCCCACCCGGTAACGCCAAAGGAGCGTCCGCCGCCGTCGTAGTCCCACCAGCGCTTCCAGCCGCGGTGGAGCTGGGGATGGTAGGGACGGAACACCGCCTGATTCGTCCAGATGTCCCACCACCGGTCGCTCCCGCCCTCCGGCATCGGCTGGCCCGGCTGGTCCACCCACCTGTCGGGGCCGACGAAGTTGGGGGCGAGCACGGTCCGCACCTTGCCCAGAGCCCCGTTCTTGACCAGGTCGCTCGCCCAGTTGTTGATGGGCATGGAGCGCTGCTGCGTCCCGACCTGGGTGACGCGGTCGTACCTGCGTGCCGCGCGCACCATGTCGCGGCCCTCGGCGATGGTCAGACACATGGGCTTCTCGATGTAGACATCCATCCCCGCCTGCATGGCCAGGATGGTCACCCAGGCGCGCGCGTGGGTGGTGGTCTCGACTAGCACTCCGTCCAAGTTCTCCTTGTCGTACATCTCGCGGAAGTCCTCGTAGCTGGCCCAGTCCTGCCCCTCACCAACGTCCTTGATGAAGGCGCCACACGCTGGCAGGAAGCAGTCGCAGACGGCCACAATGCGCAGATCCTGGACTGGCGCACACGTCCTTGCCATCTGGCGTGCTCGGCCGCCCAACCCAATGATGGCGACGTTGACCTTCTCGTTGGCTCCCGGCCGGCCGACTTGTCCGAGGGCCTGGGAGGTAAGCACGTAGGGGGTGGCCAGGACGGCGCCACCGGTCTTGAGTACCTCACGTCGTGTCCACCTGCGGCGCGTCATGTTTAGCACTCCTCATCTGGGATATGTGGTTCTGTGTGAAGCCGCGACGGGCTGCACGAGACTCGCCTCCTGCTGAGCCACGGCGTCCCCTGGACCCGGTTCCGTGTGCCCGGCCGCCTCACCTCCCAACAGGACGCCGCCGATAGCCGATCTCAAGGGGTCGCGAAACTGACCTTGCCCGGAAGGCCGGTCTGCGTGTCTCGAGAGGGATAACTGACAACGCGGGCTCAGGCGGGGCCCGGGGGAGGTACAGGGCTCGCTTCAGGACGAGGGGAAGCGGCTGCCCGTCGGATCGGTCTTGACGCATGGTGCACAAAGCCGCTAGAATCGGGCAGCGAACGGGTGCAACGGGCGAGGCTCACAGCAAGGAGGTCAAGATGGCCGATATCAAGCTGGGACTGAACACGGAGGCGTTTCGGCACGCGGACAAGCCGCTCGAGTATGCGCTGGAGGCCATCCGCAAGCAGGGGTACCGCTACTGCGAGCTCAACATGCTGAACGGACGCGATCTGCTGAGTGAGGCGGGATACTATGCCGCCGTAAGCATGGAGCGTGACCCGCTCGAGGTGCGGGACATAGTGCGGAGCTTCGGACTGAAGGTGAGCGGGGTGAGCGCCCACGCGCCCATGGCGCAGCCCGAGGTCAGCGTCCCCTTCCTGACCCGTGCCATTGAGTATGCCGACGCGCTCGGCGCGACCTGCGTGAACACGGACGAGGGCGTGGTGCCCGACTGGATGACCGATAGGCAGGCCTTCGAGGTCATCCACTACACGCTGCGGCGTGTGCTGCCGGTGGCCGAGCGCCACAAGGTGCACCTGGCGCTGGAGCCGCACCAGAAGTTCTCCGTGAAGCTCAAGACCTACCTGAAGATCCTGGACCTCGTCAAATCGCCCTACTTCAACTGCAATCCCGACACCGGGAACGTCTTCATGGCCGGAGGCGACCCGTACGAGTTCCTCCAGGCCATCGCTAAGCGCGTGGTGCACGTGCACGCCAAGGACATCGGCGGCGTGGTCATGGACGACCGCGGCAAGGTTACTGGCGTGCCGTCCGGCTGCGCGTGCGGCGATGGCGTGATTGACTGGCCGCGGGTCGTTCGCATCCTGCGCAAGGCGCGCTTCCGGGGCGTGCTCTCGGTGGAGTGCAGCACCGAGGAGCAGGGCCTCCCCAGCATCAAGTACCTCCGGAAGGTGCTACGGGAGACCTAGCTGGGGCCGGCCCGGATGCGCTCGGAGTGGCGTCCGGGCGATGGCTGCTCGGCAACGAATCGCTGGCGGGAAGGAGGGGAGCCATGGACTCCGATCGGTCGAGCGCCCCACAGAGCCGCAGACCGACTCGCCGGCAGTTCCTGAAGGCCGCTGCTGGGGCCCTGGCGGCCGGCGCCCCCACGGCATCGGCACAGCCCGAGAGAGACAAGAAGCGCCGCACGGCTTTGATCGGTTGTGGTTGGTGGGGCAACAACATCCTCAACGTGGCCGTCGGCGCCGGTGCCTCGCAGGTCGTGGGGCTCTGTGATGTGGACCAGCGCCAACTGGACTCGACCTCGGCGCGTGTGGCCGACCTGACCGGCGAGAGCCCCAAGACCTACCGAGACTTCCGCGAGCTCCTCGAGCAGGAGAAGCCGGAGATCGCCATCGTGGCCACGCCGGATCACTGGCATCCACTCCAGACGATTGCAGCCGTGCACGCCGGTGCGCACGTTTACGTAGAGAAACCGGTCGGCCATACCATACGCGAAGGCGCAGCCATGGTCAGGGCCGCGCGAGAAGCCGACCGCATAGTGCAGGTCGGCACGCACCGGCGCGTCTCACCGCACAACGTGTCCGCCATGCAGTTCCTGAGGGACGGCAGAGCCGGCGATATCGGGATGGTGCGCTGCTTCGTGCACTACGGCGGAGGGCCGGAGCGTCCGCAGCCCAACAGCGAACCGCCCGCGGGCCTCGATTGGGACGCGTGGTGCGGCCCCGCCCCACTGCGCCCCTTCAACGAGAAGATCCACCCCAGGGGCTTCCGGCACTTCCTCGACTACGCAAATGGCCAACTGGGTGATTGGGGCATTCACTGGCTCGATCAGGTCCTGTGGTGGAGCGAGGAGACGTTCCCCCGGACGGTCTTCGCCACCGGCGGCCGGCCCATCGCGGGAGAGCCTATCAACGACGGGAAGGTGCAGACCACTGACGCGCCCGACTCGATGGTCGTCTGCTACGGGTTCGAGTCCTTCACCTGCACCTGGGAGCACCGGCGGTTCGCCGGCAACAACGCCGAGAAGCACAGTGTCGGCTGCTACTTCTACGGCACCAAGGGCACGCTCCACCTCGGTTGGCGGGACGGCTGGACCTTCTACCCGTCCCGAGGGAGGGACCCCGTTGTGCACGAGGAGCCTCAACTCCACCTGCCGGACCACCAGAACATCAAGGAACTGTGGGCCGACTTCCTCAGTAGCATCGAGACCGGCCGACGGCCCGTCTGCGACATCGAGATCGCGCACCGTTCCACCAACATGAGTCTCTTGGGCATGCTCTCCTACAAGCTCGGGCGGAGCGTTGAGTGGGACGGCGAGCGGGAACAGATCGTAGGCGACGATGCGGCCAACAGGCTCCTGACTCGCGAATACCGGGGCGAGTGGCAGTACCCGACCGGATGAGACGCCGCAGGCGCCACGAAAACGGAGCGAGCGGCGGGCTTCGCCCGCTCTTCCGAGTGTGACGGAGGGAGATAGTGGCATGTCGGACTTGCTGAGAGCCTGGGCGCGGGCGCTGCCCGCGCTGGCATTCGCGTTCCTGACCGTTGGCGCTCTGGCTCAACCGGCGCCCACTCCCCTGCGTGTGCTGATCTTCAGTGGCATGAGCAATCACGACTGGCGTCAGACTACGCCTGCGCTGAAGAAGATCTACGAGGACAGCGGTCGGTTCGTGGTGGATGTCACCGAGGACCCCTCCTCCTACGAGGCCGAAGCCCTGGATCAGTATGACTTAGTCGTCAGCAACTGGACGAACTTCCCACGGGAGGACCGCGTTTGGGGCCCCGACACTGAGGGCGCACTGATGGACTTCGTCCGTCGGGGCAAGGGCTTTGTCGTGTTCCACGCGGCGGCCGCCTGCTTTCCCACGTGGCCGGAGTACCAGCAGCTCATCGGCGCCAGTTGGGCCAGAGGCACCACCGGGCACGGAGCCATCCACAGCTTCGAGGTCAGGATAGTAGACAAAGCTCATCCCATAACGCGGGGCATGGCGGACTTCACCATCCGTGATGAGCTCTGGCACAGGATGGCGATCCAGCCGACTGCCCGCGTTCTATGCAGTGCCGAATCGGCAAAGGACAAGGGTGGCAGCGGCGAGTCCGAGCCGGTGGCGTTGGCCACGAGGCCCGGCAAGGGACGTTGCTTCAACCTGGTATTGGGGCACGACGTGGCGGCGATGACCAGCTACGGATGGCGCTTGCTCATGCTGCGGGGCTCGGAGTGGGCGGCTACGGGCAAGGCCACCATCTCGACGCCCTTTGACATCGGTGTGGCCCTGGACGCGATTGCCGACTACGAGCACTACCAGAGCCGGGAGCCGCTGGCGGCCGTGGAGCTGCTCGTGCAGCACGCGGCCACGGATCCGGCTCTGCGCCCGCAAGTGGCGGCCAAGATGGCCGAGAGACTTGGCTCGCAGGCGACGGACGACTGCAAGGGCTTCCTCCTGGAGCAGCTCTCCCTCATCGGGAGCGCCCAACAGGTGCCAGCACTGGCGGCTCTGGCCAGCCACGAGAGCCTTGGGTCGCTCGCACGCGCCGCGCTGGAACGGATCCCCGGGAAGGGAGCCTCCGCGGCTTTGCGCAGGGCCATGCGTGAACTGGAGGGAGCCGAACTGGTCGGCGTCATCAACTCGCTGGGCCAGCGGCGCGACACGCCGTCCGTTCCGGCCATCGCCGCTCTGCTCTCCAGCACGGACCACGCGGTGGTGGAGGCCGCCGCTGACGCCCTGGGCAAGATCGGCGGCCGGGGGGCGGTCGAGGCCCTGCTACGGCTGCCTGCGGAATCTGCCGGGGCTGGCAGGCTGGCAGCGGCTGACGCGCTGCTCAAGTGCGGCGACAGGCTTCTGGCGGCCGGAAGCAGGGAGCGAGCGGCGACCATCTACGAGCACCTGTCGGCACCAGACCAGTCAGCACACGTCCGCGCTGCGGCCTTCGTGGGGCTGGCATCTTGCGCAGGAGACAAGGCCGCCGAGTTGCTGCTCGGCGCACTGCACGGGGCCGACAGCGCGCTCCATGCGGCGGCAGCCCGCTGCATACGGACTCTCGGTGATGGGGACCTGGCGAAGAGGATCGCCGATGAACTGACCACGTTCGAGTCAGCCGTGCAGGCCCAGGTCATCCACGCTTTCCGTGATCGGGGTGACCCGGCTGTTGTTCCGGCCGTTGCCGAGGTGGTCGCCAGTGACAGCCCTGAGGTGCGCATAGCCGCCGTGCGCGCGCTGGGCCGCCTGGGCGATGCCTCGACTGCCTCTGTGCTGATCCAGGCGCTGCGGGAGGGACCCTCCGATGGCGAACGGACCGAGATCGAGAATGCCCTTGCGGGCATCTGTCGGCGCTGTGGCGGAGAGGCGTTTCCCTTCACGGCGTTGGACGTGTCGGCCGAGAGCGCCTCGGTACGGGCTTCCCTCTTCCGAGTATTGGCCATGGTCGGCGATAGCAAGGCCCTGGGTCTCCTACGAGCCTCCCTCAGGGACCCCTCCGCCGAGAAGCGCCTGGCCGCGATCAGCGCCCTTTCTGAATGGCCCGACGGTAGCCCACTGGCCGATCTCCTGGCTGTCGCGCGCGCATCGGACGACGCGGCCGAGAAGGGCCTCGCCCTGCGCGGAGTCGCGGCGCTCGCGCCCAAGGCAAGAGAGACGCCCGAGACAACGGTGGCGATGATCTCCCAGTCGCTGGCGCTCGCGGAGGCCGTTGAGGAGAAGGGTCTGCTGCTCGGCTCTCTCGGATCCTTTGCCCACGTGGAGGCCTTCCAACTGGCAGCCGCGAGCATCGAGGATGAGTCGGTCCGCAAAGAGGCGTGCCTCGCCGCGATCCAGATAGCGGAGAAGCTGCCAGATTCCTACAAGGGGCAAGTGCAGCCCGTGATGGAGCGGATAGTGGCTGTGGGCAAGCCCAAGCGCGTGCAGACGCTGGCAAAGAGGGTCTTGTGGGCCCTGGGCGTGCCGATCGAGGTCACGCGCAGCGCCAAGCTCGACGATCCGGGGCAGAACCTGGCCCTGGGCGCCACCGCCACCAGCCCAGATGACCTCGACAGGGACGGCGCGGCCAGCGGGGATCAGGCCGCCATAGACGGCGATCCGGCCACGTACTGGGACGAAGTGGACAACCGGAGTCTCTACCGGCTGGTAGTGACTTTCGAGGCCCCCAAAGTGGTCTCAGCCATACGTATCATCGGCTACCAGCACCACAACTACGCCCCGCGGGACTTCGAGATCAGGTGTGATGGCAAGGTCGTCGAGACTGTCGCAGACGCGTGGTACGAATCGAACGAGTTCGCCGTGACGTTCCCGGCGACGCGATGTGCGTCGCTGGAGTTGAGGATCACCGGCTACTACGGCGCCAGCCCGGCCATCCGCGAGCTGGAGGTCTACCACGCCGGCTCAGAGGGTGCGACCCAGCAGTGAGTCGGGCGGCAACACGCACTCCGGGGAGGTAGGACCATGAAGATCGGGTGCTTCGCCTTGGTGGAACCCTTCAGCCCCATGGAGGAGCAGTTCCGGGCCATTCGTGAGATGGGGATCGAGTACGCCGACCTCACCGACAACCACAACGGCGGCATGTTGGGGGCTGAGTACGGCTTTGCCGCGTCGGTGAGCCTCGACAGCCATCCGGCGAAGATCAGAGAGATGGCCGAGGCTGCCGGAGTCAAGCTCACCGCCTTCTGCGCGCATGCCAACCTGCTCGACCCGGCAGCTCCGGAGGTATACGGGACCATGGAGATCATCAAGGCCGTTCGGCTGGCCAAGCTCCTGGGCATCGAGCACGTTATCACCACGGAAGGCCATCCCAGGACCGATTTCGCCCACAACCTCACGCCCACCGAACGCCTGCTGGTCATCTGCGAGAAGCTCTACACCCCCGTGCGGTGGGCCGAGGAGCTGGGCGTCAAGCTCCTGATCGAGACACACGGCGTGGTGACCGACTCGGTGGAGACGATGGGTGACCTGCTCGACGCCCTGGGCCACGAGGAAAGCGTCGGCATCTGCCTCGACACGGGCAACAGCTGGCTCGGCGGCGCGGAGCCCATTGACTACGTGAGCACATTCGGCGAGCGCATCGAACACGTGCATTGGAAGGACATGCCTGCCGACATGGAGCCGCAGCGCGGCAGCGTGTTCGGCACCGGCATGGGGGCAGTCCCCCTCGGGGGCGGTGTGATCGATCTGCCCGCCATCGTGGCGTCCCTGGAGCGGATCGGCTTCGACGGGAATACCACGCTGGAGGTTGCGGGCGCCGAGAACGTGAAGCTGTCGGTCCAGCGCCTCCGGGAATGGAGCACAACATGAACAGGATCAAGCGCAGCAGAAGGGGCTTCCTGAGAAGCGCTGGCCGCGCGCTGGCCGGAGCCCTCGTGGCTCCACACGTTATCACCTCCTCAGCCTTGGGTCAGGCGACGACGCCACCAGCGAGCGAGCGCGTCACTTTGGGGCACATAGGCGTTGGCGGGCGGGGAGGGGGCTTGCTGAGGGGCTTCCTGGGGGTGGCCGAGGCTCAATCCGTAGCCGTCTGTGACCCCTTCAAGTCCAAGCGCGAGAACTGGGCCGAGAAGATCAACAGCCACTATGCCGACAAGATGGGCGATGCCACCTACAAGGGCTGCGCCGCCTACAACGACTTCCGCGACCTCCTGGCCAGGGAGGACATTGACGGCGTGGTCATCGCCACGCACGACGGATGGCACGTGCCCATAGCCATAGCTGCCGCACGCGCGGGCAAGGACATGTACGTGGAGAAGCCACTCGGCCTGAGCGTCGAGCAGAACAAGGCCCTTCGCGAGACGATTCGCCGCTACGGGCGCGTATTCCAGTACGGCACGCAGCAGCGCTCCTCGCAGCACTGTCGCTTCGGCTGCGAGCTGATCCGCAATGGACGTATTGGCGAGATTCGGTCGATCCAGGTGGAGGCCCCCGGCGGGAGTAGTGGCGGCTCCACCGAGCCTATACCCGTGCCGGAAGATCTCGACTACGACATGTGGCTTGGCCCGGCGCCGGTCACGCCCTACACCAAAGACCGCTGCTCCACACAGGGCTCCTACTTCGTCTATGACAACTCGCTTGGCTTCGTCGCCGGTTGGGGTGCCCATCCGCTGGACATACTGGACTGGGCCTATGGCGGCGATGAAGCCGTGCCCGTCGAGTATGAGGGCACCGGCACCATTCCCACCGAGGGGCTGTTCGACACGGTGACCGTGTGGAGTGTGTCCTGCAAGTATCCCAACGGCGTCCCAATGGCGTTCCGGAGCGGCCCGGACCTCACCAAGTTCATCGGCACCGAGGGGTGGGTCGCCATACGGCGTGGAGGCCTCGACGCGGAGCCCAAGTCGCTGCTGACCTCGACCATCGGGCCTGGCGAGACACGACTGGTAGAGAGCACAAACCATGCGAAGAACTTCGTGGACTGCATGAGGACCCGAACGGATGCCGTCAGCACTATCGAGTCCGCAGTGCGGAGCGATACCATCAGCCACCTCAGCGACATCGCCATCCGCACCGGTCGGAAGATCCGATGGGACCCGAAGGCGGAGACCATCATCGGCGACGACACGGCCCGTCGCATGCTGTCTCGCCCCATGCGCAGTCCGTGGCGGATCTGAACTGATCCGCTGCTGCGCACGGTCCTGCCGCTCGCAGCATGCCGTCCGTGCATGTCTGCGCGGCATCTGCCGCTCGGCGCGGTCGGCAGTCTGCCCGCCTCCGCCACCGTCGCTGCTCTACTTGCTGCCCTCGGCCAGGCCGTTTTCGGTCAGGTACGTGTAGCTGTCCACCACTGCCTGGAACATGTCGGTGGCGCAGTGGTCGAGCTCGACGATGAGCCAGTCCGTCACGCTCTCGTCGGTGGCCCCGACGATCGCGGGCATGTCGAGCGCTCCTGCTCCGACGGCTGTGTGCGGCGCGCCCTCTTCCAGCGTGCCGTCCTTCATGTGCAGTAACGGCGCACGGTCCTTGTAGCGCCGGACCACCTGCACCGGGTCTGCCTTGCCGTAGGCCACCCAGTAGACGTCGAGCTGGGCGAACGCGTCCGGAGCCTCGCTCATCAAGATCTCGTGCGGCAATTGGCCTTCTACGGGCAGGAACTCCCACCAGTGATTGTGGTAGCCGAACTCCATGCCGGCCTGCTTGGCCATGTCTGCCGCCTGCTGTAGGCTTGCGGCGGCTCTCTTGCAGTCATCAAGCGTCTGTAGCTGATTCTGCCCCATGCTGGTCACCAGGCGCCTGTTGCCCAGCGTCCGCTCTTGCTCGATGACCTCCTCGGCGTTTTCAGCAGTTAGCAGCGCCACGTGGCTACTGGCCACCTCGAGACCCAGATCGTTGACTAGAGCCTTCACCTCGCTCGGCGCCATGCCGTGGAGGCCCGCGAACTCGACGCCCTTGTATCCCACCTCCGCCACCCGCTTGACCGTGCCGGGGAAGTCCTCCTGGCACAACTCGCGCACCGTGTAGAGCTGGAGTGCTATCGGCTTCATAGTCCCTCTCCTCTTGACAGTCGTTGGCGTAGCGGCGCAGTTCCTGACGATGGCGTGGGTATCCTGCCTGGGGCGACGACTGCGGAGCGGAAGACACGGCCCACAGGAAGGACCTGGGGTCGGTACCGGAGAAAAGTGGTGCCCCCAGCGACGCCGCGGAGCCCGATGTGGAGGGCTTCGCTCGGAGAAAGGGCTGTCACATAGGAGGATCGCCATGAACGACAATGGTCAGTTGTCACGACGCCGGTTTCTCAAGCGCACGGCCTCGGCTGCGGTGGCCCTCGGCAGCATGTCGGGCCTCGCGGCCACGGCCCAAGAGGCAAGGAAGATAACGCTGAAATCCGCCCTAATCGGTTGCGGCGGCCGCGGGAACGGAGCCATGGGCAACCACCTCGAGGCCGCCAAGAAGCTGAACGAGAAGCTCGGCTGGAACCTCGAGATCCAGGTCGTGGCCACGGCCGACTGGTTCCAGGATAGGGCGCAGAGGGCCGGCGAGAGGTTCGGAGTGCCCCAGGAGCGCTGGTTCAGCGGACCGGACAACTACCGGAAGGCTCTGGAGGCTGGCCCCGACATTGTGGTGATGGCACAGCCACCTGTCTTCCGTCCGCTGCACTCCGAGGCGGCAATCGAGGCGGGGAAACACGTCTTCTTTGAGAAGCCCGTGGCCGTGGACCCTCCGGGCGTCCGGCGGATCATCGCCGTCGGAGAGCAGGCCAAGGAGAAGGGTCTGTCGGTCGTGGCCGGCACGCAGCGGCGGCACGACCAGGGCTACAACAACCGGGCGAGGGAGATCCGGGATGGGGCCCGTGGGCGCATCATGGCTGGCCGCGTGGCATGGAACATGGGCAAGATATTCACCAACAAGCCCATCAACCCGAAGGGCCCCGATGATCTCTGCCGCAACTGGCACGTCTGGGTGGAGACCTCGGGCGACCACATCTGTGAGCAGCACGTGCACAACATTGACATCGCCAACTGGTTCCTCAACGCCCACCCGGTGAGTGCGGGCGGGTTCGGCGGCCGCGCCCGGAGAGTGGCCGGCAATATGTACGACTTCTTCAGCGTGGACTTCGAGTACCCCGGCGGCGTCCACATCCACAGCATGTGCCGCCAGATCGCTGGCTGCTGGAACTGGGTCGGCGAGGACTTCACCTTCGAGAAGGACAAGCCCGGCGACTTCCAGTTCCGGACCCCGGACCCGTACGAGCCAGTGGGGTACCCAAGCAACGCGTACGTGAATGAGCACGCTCACCTGCTGTACGCGATCGTAATGGAGAGGCCGATCAACGAAGCCCAGAACGTGGCCTGGGCCACCGGCGCGGCCATCATGGGACGAGAGTCAGCCTACACGGGCAAGAGGATCACCTGGGAGGAGATGTACGACAATCCCGACAAGAACCCTGACATCTACAACCTCCAGTTGAAGCCCGCCGCCGAGGACTTCGAGGGCGGTGAGTTCACGCTTCTCAAGGACGGCGACATCCGCATCCCAGGGGTGCCGGCATAGCAGGAGGCTGACCTGCTTGGCCGCGCCCTATCGCCTTTATGGCCCGCGGCGCGGCCAAGCAGGCGGTTCCAATGGCTCTAAGACTCCCGCCGCCGACGGATGAGCCGGGGCCCCCTTGGCGTGCCGACTGAGTCGCCTCGAGGCCCGATCTCCTTCCTGATCAGCCGTTGACAAGTGTGGCGGGGATGCAGCGCCCTGGTTGGCAGTGTCCCCCTTGGGTTGTCGGCGCTCGTGCAGCAGCGGCGGCAAAAGGTCTACCGCGCCGTCGCGATGAACCGACACCCCAGTGCCGCCACTCCTACCGCACGACCCGAGGGAAGCTGACCAACGATGCGTTACGGCCACACGACGGCGCTGCCCGCAGCTCGTCGAGCGACTATCCTACTGCTGCCTGCGCTCGTGACCGTCGCTGCCTTCGGTCAGAGAGCTGATGGGGCAGAAGACAGGCGCCCCATCCCGATCGTAGTGGGCAGAAGGGCCAGCGACCTTGAGCGCCTGGCTGGCGAACAGTTGGCGGACTTCCTGAGCAGGATCTACCCGAAGGAGAGGTTCGTGCGTGCCGCCGAACTGCCGCCCCGGGGGCGCGCGATCGTGTTGGGCGCTGTGGCGAACACGCCTCTCGTCCAGGACCTCCTCGATGGGGGCGAGCTGTCGGGCGACGACGGCTTTCTGGTCACCACGGCGCGGCAGAACGGGCGGCAGTTGGGCGTGATCGCGGGAGCGGGCCCGCGAGCGGCCTTGCACGGCGTCTACGCACTGCTGGAGGAGTTGGGGTGCGGCTTCTACCTGTCGTACGACACCGTGCCGGTCAGGGGGAGACGGTTCGACTTCCGTGGTTGGGATCTGGCCGATGCGCCTCTGGTTGGCGAGCGCATCGTCCTGAACTGGCACAACTTCCTGAGTAGCTGCTCGACGTGGGACCTGCCGGAGTGGCGACAGTGGATTGAGCAGGCCGCCAAGATGCGGTTCACTGGGATCATGGTGCACGCCTACGGCAACAATCCGATGGTCTGCTACGAGCACAACGGCCAGACCAAGCCCGTGGGTTACCTTTCCACGACGCTGAAGGGTCGCGACTGGGGCACACTGCACGTAAAGGAGGGGCGCCGACTCCAAGGGGCCGCCGAGGTGTTTGAGGGGCCCGTGTTCGGGTCGAGCGCGGCGCTCGTGCCGGATGAGCAGCGCGTGAGCGCGGCCAAGCGACTGATGCAGCAGGCCTTCGCTTGCGCACAAGACCGAGGGCTGGACGTGCTGCTTGCCGTGGACGTTGACACTCCCTCGAGCAACCCAGCCAATGCCATCATGACGCTGCCGCCCACTGCTCGGTTCGAGTCGGCGGGCCATGCGCTGGCCAACCCCGACACGCCGGAGGGCCTGGCCTACTACAGGGCCCAAGTGGAATCACTCCTGACCGACTACCCGCAGATTGACCGCCTGGTCATCTGGTTCCGCCGGGGCGGGACGCCGTGGCGAAGGCTGACCGCAGAGGACTTCCCTGAGGCCTGGCAGGCCGAATACCGGACTGCCGCGTCAAGGGCTCCTGACGCAGGCGCGGACCGGGACGGTCCGAGCATGTTCGCACTCGCGAAGGTGGTCCGCGCGTTCCGGAAGGCGCTAGATAGCATTGGGCGTGCGGACGTGACGCTGGGCATCGGCACATGGGGCTTTGGCCATATGACGGCCGCTGACGCCTTCATGCCTCGCGAGGTGACCTTCCTGTGCCTGGACTACGGCATCAGGTTTGACACCCCCGAGGTCGAGCGGCAGATCCGCGCCGTCGGCCCTCGCCGCGCGGTCATCCCCATCGTCTGGGCCCACCACGATGATCGCACGTATGTAGGCCGGCCTTACACGCCGTTCCCCGACTTCGGCACGCGACTCCAGGAGTGTCGGTCTGCCGGCTTCGGGATCATCCATTGGACCACCCGCCCGCTGGACCTGTACTTCAAGAGCCTGTCGCAGCAGGTATGGGGCCGGACACGGGATGAGCCCATAGAGGAGACGTGCCGCCAGATGGCCGAGCGATCGTTCGGGCCTGGATTGCGTGAGCAGTTGGGTCACTATCTGGCCGAGTGGATCGCCAACGCACCGCAATTCGGCCGCGAGACCACCGACCAGTTCATGGACCGACCGCTCGACTCCCCCGAAGAGACCGTCGCCTCATGCCGAAGGCGTCTGGCCCTGTTGGACACGGTGGACCAGTCGTCGTTGGACTCGGCGGCCAGACGGCGGCTCGAGTACTTCAAGCTGCTGGAGCGCTTCTTCGTCGGCTTCTATCGAGACCAGACCAGCTTGCAGGAGTCAGTGGCGTTGCTCGAACGAGGTGACCTGGCCGGGGCCCGGGCGGCAATGGCGAAGTGTCAACCTGAATCCACCATCGAGCTATACGCGGAGGCTTCGTGCGCTCGGGGGATCACGCGCGGCGAGCAGGGGCTGATCGTCTCGATGAATCTGCGCTGGCTGCCCTACTTCGAGGCCCAACGGCAAGCGCTCGGGTTGGCCCCGGTGCGGGTCAACTTCCAGCCGACCCAACACGACCAGTTGGCCCAGGGGGCGGGACGCCGGACCTTCTATGTTGACCGGCAGCGGCGCCTGTGGATCGGCCTGGGGGAAAAGGAAACGGGCGTGCCGGCCTACGAGCTTCCGGCCCGTGCGTACGACCTTCCGGCCACTGTGGACGGCGAGATCTGCCGCACCGGTTTGGAGAGCGAGGTAGCCATCCGCTTGCACTTGAGGACGATGACGGGACGGGCGCTGACCCCCGGCACCTACCGGGTCCACTTGCTCCTGCTCGACCCTTCGAGCGATGCAGCCGGTCAGCGCGTGTTCGACCTGGGATTGCGGGGCTCGCAGCGTAGCGGCGCCTTACAGGACCGCGTGGACGTGTTCGAGCGCGGCGCAGGGAGAGCCAAGGTCGTGCGATTGCCGTACCTTGTCCAGGTGGACCAAGGCTCCGTGGAGGTGCGTCTGACGCCAGTTCGTGGCCGCGTACTGCTTTGCGGGGCCATCCTGGAAGCGGAGGCGCTTCGCGGGCCCCCGCCGGTCGTTAGAGAGCGCGAAGCGTCTGAACTGCCCATCGCCTCCATTGCCGCAACTGGGTCCGTCTCCGGCACGTATGCGCCCCAGAAGGCGTCGGACCTGGACCTGCGCACCCGTTGGGCAGCGGAGGGAGCAGAACACTGGATACAGTGTGACCTAGGGCGCATGAGACGGATCAGCCGCGTGGCGATCGCCTGGTTCCGCGGCGACGAGCGACGGGCGAGGTTTGACATACTCGTCTCCGCCGACGGTATGGACTGGCGAAGAGCACACACTGGCCAAAGCAGCGGCGCCACTTCTCCGCTCGAGGCCGTTGATCTCGATGGCGTCGAGGCGCGCTATGTTCGCGTTTTGTGCCGCGGCAACTCGGACAATCTCTGGAACAGCATCACTGAGCTAGCGGTCTACGGGGAGTAAGCTGGGCCCGCGCGCTGGCGCAGTTTGGGCCTCCCCGAACGGGGATCAGCCCGCTTCTCGGTCGAGGGCAGAACACCGTGCGCCAGTAGCCTCATTCGCCTCCCGCGCGTGCACTGCGCCTCGTACCCGCGCAGGGAAGCGGCGCCGGCCTGCCGAAGACAGCTTCGGGTCTTCGTGAAGCCGGAGGAGACAGCAGGTGACCAATCCTACGACGCTCGCCGCAACTGCGATTGCCAGCCTAGTCCCGCTGTGTATGGCTGCCCATGCCCAGCCCCCGTCCGCTCCGGCGGACCGCCTCCTGGCTTCGTATGGGCTCGAGCGATTCCCGGAGCTGTACCGCCGGGCGCTCCATGTGTTCCTCACCGCAGAGGACCTCTACGAGAACGAGGAGTATCAACGCGCTTTGGGGCTGCTGGAGCCGCTGTGGGGCGATTATCCCCCCGGCAGCCAGGACTGGGCCGACTGCACGCGGGCCGCTTCGGACATCAGCCGGACAGCAGGGGTTAATGTCGGCCTGCCGCCCTGCTACTACGCACTGCGGATGCTGACCGACTGCGCTCGATGGCGGCTCACGAATGCCGCGCGGGGTCCAGACGAGGCCGGTGGCCAAGTGGCCAAGTTGACGGTGGTGCTCGTGGGCCGGTCGAAGGGGATTGAGCCGACGTCCTGGGCCGAGCTCGAGCAGAGGGCCGGGCGCGAGGTGGAGCACGTCCTTGATCCCAAGCTCCTCGAGGACGATCACCGCATCATCAACCAGTCGCTACGGCTCTTCTGCGAGCACATCCTCGCCATGACGGAGGGACGCTTGAGCGTGCGCACGGAAGTCCTGCACCTGTCCGACCTCTCCGTTCCCGTTCACGCGGTGCCCGCGCCCAATCGCCTGGCGGGGCTGGCTGGCGGCGCCTGGGGGCAGATCTGGGCCGCCGTGCCAGCGGAGGTGGTAGCCGAGACCGACTGGTGGTGGGTGCTCTATCCGTCACACGTGCCCGAGCAATACCCGGACTTCGAGCGCACCGAGTTCATCACCGGAGGCATGGGTGTTGGGCCCGACGGCGCCTCGCCGTGCTTCATCATTGACGACCGCTGGCTGGTGCGGAAGCCACCACATCTCGGCAAGGGTCCCTACACGGACGAGGAGCGACGGGCGTACCTGCCGCAGTGGCTCCAGCATGAGTTTGCACATCATCTGTTCCGCACGTATCCGGAGTTCAAGCTCGAGGAGAAAGGCCACCAGTGGTTCGACCGCAAGACCTGGCCAGAGGACTTCCAGGGCCGGTTCGAGCCAGACTATTTCCATGAGGCCCTGCACAAGCGGCTGCGGCCGCTGGCCGACCCGCCGCTGCACGTTGGCCTCCTGTACGCACCTCCGCCCAAGGAGCTCTTCAGCGCCATCTCCCTCGAGTCCCTGTATGGCACCTACCGTCACCGTCCAGTCCAGAACGACTGGCACGTGGGCATCATCGGACCGGACGCGGCAGCCGGCCCGGGCGGAGAGCTGGCCCTTCGCTGGACGAACGAGGCCGGCGTGTCCTGGCGGCTGTTCCCGGATCTCGAGCACGGCATCCTGCGGACCGGATCCGAGAACCCGTACTATGAATCGAATCCGACCAACGGCCGCGCCTTCACGATCGTCCTGCGTCGGGACGCCAACGGCGAGTATCTCCCCCAGGTCGCTGGCTTCCAGTTCCAGCAGGGCTTCTACGCTCGGGAGCCCCAGTGACCGCTTCTGTTGGCGGATGGAGGCCGCAGCGATGCCAGCCGGGCGGCATCGCGAGATGACCGTCTTGCGCCACCGGCCTCCCTCAGAGACCTGGGGCGCTCAAAGGAGGAGTTAAGCATGGGACACAGTCTCGTGAAAGCGTACTGGTCCATAGGCCGCGCCTTCATCGTCCTGATGGTCGGGGCTGTCTTGTGCGCGATGGGCGCGCAGGCCCAGCCCGCTGCGGCGGCGCCTCCCGAGGATGGTAAGCTCCGCATCATCGGCTTCGGCGCGCACCCCGATGACTGCGAGCTGAGGGCCGGCGGGGTCGCGGCCAAGTGGGCGGCCGAGGGCCACCACGTCAAGTTCGTTTCGGTCACCAACGGCGACATCGGACACTGGCAGATGGCCGGCGGGCCGCTGGCCCAGCGCCGCGCCGCGGAGGTGAAGCGCTGCGCGGAGATCCTGGGGATCGAGTCCCAGGTCCTGGACATCCACGACGGCGAGCTCATGCCCACGCTCGAGAACAGAAAGGCGATCGTCCGGCTCATCCGACAGTGGAAGGCCGACGTCGTGATGAGCCACCGTCCCAACGACTATCACCCCGATCACCGCAACGTTGGCGTGCTGGTCCAGGACGCGGGCTACATGGTCACCGTGCCGTTCTTCTGCCCAGACACTCCGCACCTGACTCGGAACCCCGTGTTCCTCTACTACCAGGACCGGTTCCAGAAGCCCAACCCCTTCACCCCCGATATCGTCGTCGCGATTGACGACGTGATAGACAAGAAGCTGGCCACGGTGGACGCGCTGGAATCCCAGTTCTATGAGGGCGGCTGTGGCGGTGGCGGGAGGCCGCTGCCAACGGACCCCGATGAGCAAGCTGCCCGCAAGCAGGCCGTCCGCGACGGATTCAGGCGGCGCTTCGCCGGCTCGGCCAATCGGTTCCGCGATCAGCTAGCCGAGTGGTATGGAGCGGACCAGGCAGCCGCAATAGAGTATGCCGAGGCCTTCGAGATCTGCGAGTATGGCCGCCGACCGGGGAAGGAGGAGATTCTCAGGCTCTTTCCCTTCTTCCCGGGCCGCTAGGGCAGCATATGCGGCACCGACGGACGTTCGCTCGCCACGGGCCTCTACGCGGCAGGGATGGACGTAGGGCGCAGGGCACTGGAGTCGCGACGAGGAAA
>JBHIEF010000030.1:0-29175 GCA_046760465.1 Armatimonadota bacterium
CGCAGGGGGCCCACCACGAGATTCGTCGCTGCGCTCAAAATGACAGCCGACCGAGAACATCGCTCGTAGGATAGGCTGTAAGTGTCGTGTTTCGACAGCCAAGCTGCCGAGACACCGAGACTGATGGTAGGTCTGCTCAGCGGTCCACCACCCAGTCCAGCATCCTGACCTCGCGCTGTCCGTCGGTCTCCGCCGCCTCCACAGTGACCTTCAGCACGTAGTCCCCCGGGTCGAGGTCGGCCTCGAGGGGCACCAGCACGTCCATGACCTGGCCGGCGGGCACGGCGAGGGTCTCCTCGCTCCAGGGATACTGCACGACGGCGATGCCATCCGGGCCATAGAGGGCAGTCCGGACAGTCACCTCGGCGGGTTCAGCCCCCGCTGCCAGCGTAACCGCGGCAGACTCCCTGCCCACGGTCGCCGCCACGGCGACGGGGAACTCGCGCCGCCCGCCCATCTGCATCAGGTAGCCCCGTGCGTTGTTGCCCCGGAAGACCAGATGGCGCCCGTCCGGCGACCAGCGGGGTGTGATGCCCTCGCATAGCTCCACGCGGTACTGGCCATCGCCGCTGACGAGGCACAGCACGCCGGTGGTGGTGTCGGTGGCGTAGTAGTACGCGACGCCGTTCCCCAGGGGAGAGACGGAGGGGTGGCAGTTGAACTTGCCGTCCTCCACGAGGGCGGTGATCTTGTCCGGGTCGGTTCCGCCGAGGCGGTATAGGGCCCGGTCAGTGAGGTCGTCGGCGGTATACGCATGGAACACGAACGACTTGTCGTCTGACCACCAGGCGGCGTGATTGCGCGCGCCGCGCTCTGCGTTCCACGGCACGGTCTGCTCTGCGCCGCCCAGCAGGTCCCGGGCGGCGACGCCCAGCCGCGGCACGGCGCTGAGCAGCAGCCAGGTGCCATCGGAGGAGAAGCGCGGGTACATGCCTGGGATGTCGCTCTCCACCAACCCCGGCAGTTCGTCGGTGGACCACTGCCATATGGAGACCGTGTTGCCCTGGTCGGTGAGGGTGTGGACGGCTATGAGCGAGCCATCGGGCGACCAATCCGGGCAGCCCGCATTCGCCAGCCCGGGCAGCGGCACCACTCCCATGGTTCTGGGGTCGGCCAGGTCCTGCACGCGGATCTGGCGCCAGCCGCAGATCAAACGTCGGCCGTCGGGCGAGATGCACGGGTAGGCGCAGGCACCCGCCGTCACCTGCCGCAAGCCCACCGGCATCAGGCCGCTGCGAATCTGCCAGGCGACTTCGTCGGGGATCGCCATGGCCAGGAGCTTCTCCCACTGCTCCGCCGCCTCTTCGGTCTTACCCTCTCTCTCCAGGCCCGCCGCCGTGCGGTACGCGGCGAGGGCCCGCCCCTGTAAGTCCGGCTCGATCGCTGGGCCCTGAGCGCACGCCGTGGCCACGCAGCACACGGCCGCAACCGCTGCCAGGCCCGGACGAGTGCCCATTCTGCCGAGGCCTCCCATCAGTCCCACCCCCTTCGGCTCCCTTCAGCCACTCACCAGCACCAGTTCGACCGGCCAGCGGCCAGGTCCTTCTGAGCACGACTGACCGTCGGTCAAGGCTGGCGGGCAGGACGGTGCGGCTGCATAGGAGGACTGCTAGAACTGGTTTCATAACCGGCTGGGTGCCCCTCTAGTCGCGGCGAGACGCCGCTCGTACAAGGGTTGGGGAGGCGGTTGCCCGGTCAGAACGGTTATGAAGCCGCTGCTAGTCGTCGGGGTGGCAGATGGCGCAGTACTGCTGCTTGTCGTGACACTTGTAGCAGAAGGAGTCCTGCTCGTGCGAGCCTTCCTTGGGGTGACCGTCGAGCATGTAGTTGCCCGGGTGAGGGATCTGCGTCTGGTGGCAGTCCATGCACGGGTCGTCCCCGTGGCAGAGGACGCAGACGGCCTTCTCGGCCTGCCCCTGCTGGGCGTGATCGTCGCGGAAGGCCTGCGTGTGCGAGGTGGGCGGGTCGGCGTGGCACAGGCGGCAGTACTCGCGCGGGTGGCAGACCAGGCAGGTGCTAGGCCTCTGCCGAGCGCGGTCGGTATGCTGGAGCATGAAGCCCTCGGGATGCGGATTCTTCCCGTGGCAGTCGTCGCAGGCGTTCTCACCGTGACAGAGCTGGCACCGGGCCAGGTTCATGACGCCCTCAACGGCGTGGGTCTCCGGCCACTTTTCGCCGTGGGTGGAGGGCAGCAGGTGCCCGTCCTTGTGGCAGAGCGTGCAGTCGGCCGTCTGGTGGCACTTGGCGCACACCTGGGCGTCGGCCATGGTCTGCTTGCCGTGCTTGGTCGTCCAAGTGGAGACGTGTGGCATCTCCAGCCCGTGGCACTCCAGGCATTCCTTGTCTTCGTGGCAGCGGGCGCAGATGCCGGGTCGGCTGCGGGCCACGGGCTGGTGGCCCTGGGTGGGCCAGTCGGCCGCGTGGGGCATGGGTGTGCGGTGGCAGTCGGTGCACTCGCTGGGCTTGTGGCACTTGGCGCAGATCCCCGGCGAAGCGGCGCCCAGGGGGCCGTGCTTCTGCTGCCAGGTGGCGGCATGGGGCATCTCGACCTTGTGGCAGGTCAGGCAGCTTGAGGCCCGATGACACAGCTTGCAGCTCTGCCGCTGCTCGCGACCGGCCTGGCCGTGGGTCTTGCCCCAGCCGCGGGGGTGGGGGCTCTTGACCTTGCCGAGGTGGCAGGACAGGCACCCGCCGGGGCCCATGCGCAGACGGCCGTGGTCGGGAGAATCCAGGGGCTGGTCGCCGTGGCATCGTTGGCAGTTGAGATCGCCCGAGCGCAGGTGCTGAGCGTGAGAGAAGTCGGCGCCGAAGACGCGCACGTCCTGCTGGGGAGGCTTGGTGTGACAGTCCAGGCAGGGCCCCCTGGCGACCGGGACGGAGGCCACCGGCAGCTTGGCTACCCGGTAGTCCGAGCCCACGGTCTGCATGGCCTGGTTGATCTGGCGCCGAGCGGACTCGAGCAGGGCCTTGGCGAACTCGATGTTGTGTACGCCGCCCCCCAGACTGACCAGTCGCGCGGCCGCCCCCGCCGAGCTGAGGAGCTCGCCTGCTCGTTTGCGCTCCGAGGCGCTCGGCGTGCGGTGGCCGACCTCCTGTCGCGCGCGCCGGAGCGCCTGCCGGATGAGCGCCACCTGGCTATCGGCGGTGCTCTGCCAGGCGGCCAGGATGCGCCCGTAGGCCTCGCCGTGGCAGTTCATGCACCCGGCCGCCCCAGCGGTGAGCACGCTGCCGCCTTCGCCCAGCTCGCGGTGGGTGCGGTGGCAGGACACACACGAGACGTCGGCCTGGGCCATGGGGTCGGGTTGGGCGCCCACCTGGTCGGCTCCGATGCCGGCGTAGAGCTTCTGCGTGGCCTGGTGCTGGTTGGGGTGGCAGGAGAGGCAGTCCAGCTCTGCGCGCGCCTCGGCCGGCGGGATGCTGTGCTCGATCTCCTGGTGGCAGCGCGTGCACTCGACCTTGTGCTCGGTCACGTGGTTGAGGTGCATGAACTCAACCTCGTGATAGCGCGCCACCCGCTCCTCCTCGCCGTGACAGTGGTAGCAGCGATCGCGGGGGACGGGCCCGTGGCCTCGCGTGACATTGCTGTGGCACTCGTCGCAGTCCACTCCGAGCGCCTGAAGGCCGGCGTGGTCGAAGGTGCTGACTCTGTCGCCCCCGCTGAGCTTGGCCTGCTTGTGGCAGATGGCGCAGTCGGCCACGTCGGGGGTCTTCTCGGGGTCCTTGAAGTGACAGAGGAAGCAGGAGGCGACGGTGACGGTCATGTGCGTGCCCTGGACGATCTGCGAGTGGCAGGCGGTGCAGCGCAGTTGCGTGACGCGGCGGAAGGAGCCCAGGTGGGGGGCGTGGTCGAAGACCACGCCGCCGAAGTCCACCTTGCCCCTCAGCAGTCGCCGCTCGTGGCAGCCGCCGCGCAGGCAACTGCGGTCATCCACCTCAGTGAAGGGACGCACTCCGTACTGCCTGGTGATGTACTTGACCACCTGCACGGAGGCGCCGATCTTGCGCCACAGGGCGGATTTGACGCCCGGCGGGTAGTGACACTCCAGGCAGGCCACGTCGCTGTGGCTGGAAGTCTGCCAGGCCTCGTAGTAGGGCCGCATATAGTGGCAGGTCACGCAGAAGCGGGGGTGAGAGGTGGCCTCCAGGCCCAGGTAGGAGACGATGACGAGGATGACGGCGCCGGTGACCAAGCGCTTGGCAGTGACGCGGACGATGCGCGCACGCAGGCCTTGCTCGATCCGCTGCCGCCACTCCAGCAGGCGCGGGGGCAGGCGCCAGCGCCACTGGGTCCTCACCGATCCGCCCCCTCGGACCCTTCCTCAAGCGCGGGCAGAGGCGCGCGGCGCCGCTTGAGGTACAGCGAGCCAATGATCACGGCGATGACAGCCCACACCACGATGAGCGCCCGCTGCCGGGCACCTCGAGTACCCGCCAACTCCCCGATCTCGGCCTGGATGAGGGCGGCCGCCTCCACGACGGGCACGGTGTAGGCCTCAACCTCGCGCAGGAGCATACTGTGCTGGGCCCGGGCCGTCTGCACGAGATCGGTCTGAGCTTCTTGCAGGCGCTGCCCTAGAGCCTCCCGGGCGTATCCCGCTTCCTCCGCCTCCTTCAGGCCCGCCTCGGCCGCGGCCAGGGCCTCGCGGGCGGCGACCACCTTCTCCTGCAACTCGATGCCCTGCTGCCAGGCGCTGCTGCCCGGTCGGTGGCAGGCCCGGCAGGCTTGGGTCAGCATCTCCGGCTGCGAGCGCTGGATGGCGTGGTGCTCGTGGCAGCTAACACACACCTCCATGCGTCCCGCCGCCGAGGGGCGCCCGTGCGGGCCCTTCATGACGACCTCTTCCACGTCGGCGTGGCACTGGCCGCACACGTGGCCGATCTCACCCACGGCGGGTGGCACGGCGGCATGACTGCTGTGACAGGACACGCAGGAGGGGGCGGCCAAGTTGCCGCCCTCCAGCAGCGCCTGGCCGTGGACGCTGTCGGCATAGAGCTCGCGCTGATCCGTCGGCAGGCCGTAGCGGGCCATCAGCTTCTCGTCGTCGTGACAGCGTGCGCAGGTGTCGGGCACCTTGGCCGGATGCACGCTGGAGCGGGGGTCGTCGGGCGGCAGGATGTTGTGGCTCGTGTGGCAGTCAGTGCACACGGCGACCTTGGTGTCGCCACGAGCCAGCGCTTGGCCGTGCTCACTCAGTTGATAGTCGGCCAACTGGTCCGCGGGCAGGCCGTACTGGCGCATGCGCACGCGGTCGGAGTGGCAGGAGGCGCACATGTCGGGGATCTGGCTGCGCGGGAAGCGCCCGCGGAAGGCGCCCGCGTGGGCCATGGCCGTGCTCTCCATGTCCCGCGGGTTGCCGCCGTGGCAGGTGACGCAGGTCATCCCGGCGCCGGCGTGGGCCGTGCCCAGGAAGTCCTGTTTCGTCTGCGAGTGGCAGACTCCGCAGGATCCAAGCTCCTGGCCGAAGAGGCGAGGCGCCGCTGCGATGGTCAGTGCGAGGCCGACTGCACACCAGCCCGAAGCCCTCAACACCGCGCGCGATTCAGCTCCCCTCCGCGGGCTCGCCCGGCTCGGCCTCGCCGACCAGATGGGGCACGCCCTTGATGTCGAACTCAATGCGTTGACCGCCCACTTCGTAGGTGCGGTCCGACACGTAGCCCAGGACCCCCAGCAGCACCATCACTACGAGGGCCGCCGCCCCGATAGTGCGATGCAGGCGGGGGCGGTGGAAGCGTCGTTCCAGCGCGGCGTCCACGAAGGGCCAGAACAGCAGCAACACGGCGCCAATGCCGCTCAGGGTCATGGCCAGCAGCTCTGGCCTGATGTACTTGAGGCTCTGGTACATGGACAGGAAGTACCACTCGGGCTTGATGCCCTCGGGCGTGTTGAGAGGGTCGGCGGGCTCGTGTAGGTGGAAGGGCACCAGGATGGACAGCGTCAGCAGCACGCCGATGAGCAGGTAGAAGATCATCACCTGGTCGAGCACGTGGTGAGGCCAGAAGGGGTGGGCCCCCTCGTCGTGGGCTTCGTGCTCGTCGTGCTGCACGTGCTCGAGTTGGCTGTCGGTCTCGCCCATGCGTGCCATCCTCACAGCGCCTCGGAGATGCCCAGACGGCGCACCAGAGCGAAATGCGCCACCAGCAGCGCGGAGACGACCCACGGCAACACCAAGGCATGCACGGTGAAGAACCGAGACAGGGTCAGGCCGGTGACGTTGGGCCCTCCGCGGAGCACGTAGAGGATGTACTCGCCCACCACCGGTACGGTGCTGGCCATGTCGGTGCCCACTTTGCTGGCCCAATAGGCGAGCTGGTTCCACGGCAACAGGTAGCCAGTGAAGCAGAAGGTCAAGGTGAGGAACAGCAGGAGCACGCCGGAGACCCAGGTGAGCTCTCGGGGCGGGCGGTACGCCTTGTTGAAGAAGACCTTCAGCATGTGCAGGATGACCAAGATGACCATGACGTGGGCGCCCCAGGCGTGGAGCTGCCGGATGATCCAGCCATAGCGCATGTCGGCGGTGATGTGCCGGACGCTCTCGTAGGCGGCGTCGGGGGAGGGCTTGTAGTAGATGCTGAGCAGGATCCCGGTGACCACTTGCAGCCCGAATACGAACAGCGCGGTGCCGCCCAGGCACCACGTGCTCTTGATGGCGTGGCCGGGCACGGGCTTCTTGAGGGCCTTGCCCAGCGCCTCGCGGAAGGACAGGCGCGCATCGAGCGCCTCGTAGAGGAAGGCGGCGCTGACCACGCGCACGAAGTCTTCCAGCCGGGTGCGCTCCAGCAGCCAGCGCACCACGCGCTCGCGCCGCGTCGGTCGCTCCTCCATCTCAGGCGCTCCTGATCATCAGCTTATCGCCCACGACCTCGACCCGTAGCGGCGTCAGCGGCCGAGGGGGAGGGCCGCTCAGCACGTTGCCCTTGAGGTCGAAGATGCCCGCGTGGCAGGGGCAGGCGATCTGCCCGCGGTCGGCATCCCACTTAACCAGGCAGCCCAGATGCGTACAGGTGGCGTCGAAGGCCACGAAGCCCTCTTTCGTGTGGATGACGATGGCCGGTATGTCCCGGTAGGCGTACACACGGCCGTCGCCCTCGGGAAGCTCCGCCGCGGTGCCTATCTCCACCGCCTCGCCCTCGCGGTCAGCGCCGGCCTCCGGGGGCACTAGGTAGGAGTAGATCCCGTAAGCCGCCAGCAGGCCACTCCCGCTGAAGGCAGCCCCGAGCACAGTATCGAGGAAGCTCCTGCGGCTTTGCTTCCGCCCGGGTTCCTCTTCCTCGGCCATTGCGTATCCTCCCGGTTCGCCAGCCCCTTCTCCGGTCACGCCACTAAGCCCTCCACCACGGAGCCAACACACAGGGGCGGCCGCTGCCGCCACCCCGCGGGTGTGCGGCTGCGACCACCCCCTATTGGTCTGCATTACCGACGCGACCTGCCGGCTTGGCGCCAGCCCGACCGGGGGGAAAGGGGCAGCGCCAAGCTGGCTGCTGGTTGTCTTACTCTACTGGCAGGCCGCCGCGAATCCCTACTTGGTGACGAAGACGTGCCGCTTGTCCGGCATGTGGCACTCGCTGCACTTCTGCTCGGCCGGGAAGTCCTCGGTGCACTTCTTGGCCGTCTGGTCGTCGTGACAGTTCAGGCACAGCGCATTCAGCTCCTCGCGGAGTTGGGGCGCGGCCTTCACCTCCTGGTGCGCGGTGTGACAGGTTATGCAGGTGACGCCCTTCTCCAGGTGCTTGCTCTGCTGCAAGTCGTTGAGCTGCCGCAGCTTCGTGTCGCCCGTCACCTCCGCCGCCAGCGTCCAGCTCTTCATCAGGTCCTGCCCCTGCCGGAAGCCCTTGGGGTACTTGTCGCCGTCTGCGGTGGTGCCCTGCGAGTGGCAGCGGCCGCAGATGGACACGGCCTGAGCCGGCTCCATCTTCGCGGGGTTGAGCGTCTGCTTGTCTTCCTTGGTCGCCGCCGCTATGTGCAGGCTGTTGGGCCCGTGGCACGCCTCGCAGGCGACGCCCTCCTCCTTGTACTCGCCCGTGGCCGCGTCGTAGCCGGTCACGTGCCGGTATACTTCTTCGGGCGGTGCGCCCTCTGCCGGTTTGACCTGGGCATGCTTGGTCTTGGACCAGGGCTCGTATACCTTGGTCTGCACGGTCTTCTCGTGGCACAATTTGCAGGCCTTGCTACCCAGATACTTGGCACCCTCGATCTGAGGGGCCACTCCCGGACGGGACAGCAGCAACACCACGCCCCCGGCCACGAGCACCATCGGCCAACTCCGTAGAATCGTGCTGCGCATCATCCTACTCCCCCTACGGCGCCTAACAGCCCGGCGTCGTAGATTGTTCCTGCCGTAAGCCAACACCGGTGAGCGGATTGACACACGGCCGCGCGGCAAGACGCTAGACGTACACTGCAAACAACTTGCCAAGCGGCCGGCGGGGGGTTCGTGGTGGGGCCCCGGGACTCCTCCCCGGCTGGCACGAGCGCAAACGGCGGCTCCCGGGACGTCGGTAGTGTGGCGGCTGTCACATGCCCGCCGGCGCCGTGCCCTCTATTCTTGGGAGGAAGGGCATCTCCCCCGCGGGAAGTTACGGCCGGTTTGGGGCGCAGCTTCCACCACCACCAACTGGGGATCACCATATGCCTAAAGACATTGACGTCCTGCCTCGCTTCGAAGCGGGGGAGCTCAGCTTCCGCACCGTGTCCAAGTTCCGCTACCAGCGCAGTCTGAGCGAGGAGCTGGAGCTCGGCCTATCGGCCGAGCAGGCCAGGCGGATGCTGAAGTACATGTTTGCCATACGCTCCTTCGAGGAGATGATCGTGGCGCTCAAGGGTGGCAAGTTCGCCCGGCTGCCCGACCTCAAGTTCGTGGGCGCCACCCACCTGTCCATCGGCCAGGAGGCGGTGGCGGTGGGAGCCATGGCCGCCATCCGACCGCAGGACTACATCACCAGCACGCACCGGGGGCACGGCCACTCCATCGCCAAAGGCGCCTTCTACATCGAGGCCCTGCCCGCAGAGGAGCTGGCCGAGTTTGCGGACGAGCCGCTGGCGGGGCACAGCCGGGGGGAGCTGCTCGACCACGCCATCCAGATGCACCTCAACCGCACCATGGCAGAGCTGCTGGGCAAGGAGGAGGGCTACTGCCGCGGTCGCGGCGGCGGCATGCACATAGCGGACTTCCACGTGGGCCATCTGGGCGCCAACGCGATCGTGGGCGGCAGCATGGCCATCGCCGCTGGCGCGGCCCTCGCCTGTGACCGGCTGGGCAATGGGAGCGTGGTGCTGTGCCTGGCCGGCGACGGCGCCGCCAATAACGGCATCGCGCACGAGGCCTACAACTTCGCCTGCATGGACCAGTTCGCCCGTGGCTGCCCCGTCATCTTCCTGATCGAGAACAACCAATACGGCATGACGGGCCAGCAGGTGGGTGAGGTCACGGGCATAGACCACCTGGCCCGCAGGGGCGCCGGCTACAATGAGGAGTGCATGCACGCCGAGGTGGTGGACGGCATGGACGTGCTGGCCGTGCACGACGCGGTCAGCCGCGCCGCCGACATCTGCCGAGAGGGCCACGGGCCCGTGCTGCTCGAATGCCTGTGCTACCGCTACATGGGCCACTCCCTGAGCGACAGCCGCACGAGCTATCGCTCCCGGGAAGAGGAGCAGGCCTGGCTGGCCATTGACCCCCTGGCCAGCTTCGAGCGCCAAGTCGTGCAGGCGGAGGTCATGACCGGCGAGCAGGCGGAAGCGTTGCGGAAGGAGATGCAGGAGGCGATTGAGGAGGCCACGGTCACGGCGGCCGGCTGGACCGATCCCGATCCGGCCGACATGCACGAGGGTCTGTACAGCGACTCCTTCTGTCACGAGGTGCCCGCGCAGTACGCCGACCCCGAGCCGGTGCGCCCGTGGCGCAAGACGAAGCGCGACTCGGAGGGGCAGATCCTCTATCGGCACGCCGTGGCAGAAGCCATCGCCGAGGAGATGCTGCGTGATTCGCGCGTCGTCTTCTACGGCGAGGACGTGGCCGACTACGGCGGCGCCTTCCAGGCCACCCGCGGCTTGCTGGAGAGCTTCGGACGCGAACGCGTGTTCAACACGGCCATCTCCGAGGCCTGCATCGCGGGCAGCGGAGGGGGCGCTGCCATGGTGGGCCTGCGGCCCGTGGTCGAGCTCATGTACATAGACTTCATCCTCATGGCCATGGACCAAGTGGGCAACCAGGTGGCCAAGGCGCGCTACATGTTCGGCGGCAAGGCGCGCCTGCCTCTGGTCATCCGCACCACCATCGGCGGCGGTAAGGGGTATGCGGGCCAGCACTCGCAGAGCTTGGAGGCCGTGGTCACCATGTTCCCGGGCCTCAAGGTCGCTCTTCCCGCAACGGCCTACGACGTCAAGGGCCTGCTCAAGACGGCCATCCGCGACGACAACCCGGTGGTGTTCATCGAACACCAGCATCTGTATGTTGAGAAGGGCCATGTGCCCGAGGAGGAGTACTTGGTGCCCTTTGGCGAGGCAGTAGTGCGGCGAGAGGGCGACGCGGTGACCATCGTTGCCTACAGTTGGCTGCTTGGAGCCGCCCTCGAGGCGGCAGAGCTCGCGGCCCGAGAGCACGGCATCGAGTGCGAGGTGATTGACCCTCGCACGCTTGTTCCCCTGGATCTAGCCACCATCGTGGGTTGCGTCGGCAGGACCGGCCGTCTCCTGTGCGTGGCCCAGGCCCCCCGCACGGGCTGCTTCCCTGAGCACATAGTCTACAAGGTGCAGGAGCAGTGCTTCGCTGCCCTGAAGGCGCCCGCGCGCATCGTGGCCGCCTACGACGTGCCGCCGCCCATGGCGCAGCCGCTGGAGACGGAGAACATCCCCTCGCCGGAGAAGATCGCTCGGGCCATCCACTGCCTGGTGGAGGGCAAGGAGTTCGTCGAGCCCGCCCAGCCCCCGTGGTAGCTGGCCAGCTCGCGGCAGTCCGTGTCGTCCGTTTGCCACGATGACGCGAGGGCTTTGCCACTGCCGCGTCGAACCGGGGCGCAAAGCCGGTCGCAGTGCCCGTGCACACCTGTCCTCCCGAGCCGCGAGCGCGCATGAAGACCCTCGCCCAGATCGGCGCCGGCAACATCGGTCGTTCCTTCATCGGTCAGCTCTTCAGCCGCGCGGGCTACGAAGTCGTGTTCATCGAGATCGTGGCCGAACTCGTGGCCGAGCTGAACCGGCGCCGCTGCTACACGGTGGAGATCCGGGACCGCCGGTGCGAGACCATCTGGGTGGAGAACGTCCGCGCCGTAGACGCCAATGATCGGGAGGCCGCTGCCGCCGAGATCGCGCGCGCCGACATCGCCGCCACCGCAGTGGGGCCGGCCGCCCTGCCTCAGGTCTACCCGCTGGTGGCGGCCGCCCTGAGCGAGCGCGCACATCTGCGCCGCGGGCCCCTCGACATCATCATCTGCGAGAACCTCCGCGGCGCTGCGGAGGCCTTCCGTAAGGGTCTGTCCCGCGAGCTGCCGCGCGACTTCCCACTGGAGACCATGGTCGGCCTGGTCGAGACCAGCATCGGCAAGATGGTCCCCATGATGACCGATGCGCAGCGACGCCAGGACCCCTTGCGGGTGTTCGCCGAGGCCTACAACACGCTCATCGTGGACGCCAACGGTTTCAAGTGCGGCGTGCCCCCGGTGCCCGGCCTGGCGCCCAAGCAGAACATGGCCGCCTATGTGGACCGCAAGCTGTTCGTGCACAACCTGGGCCACGCGCTGGCCGCCTACTTCGGCCATCTGCTGCTGCCGGAGGCCACATACGTCTGGGAGGCAATCAGCGATAAACGCGTCCTGGGGGCGGTCAGGGCCGGTATGTGGGAATCTGGCCGCGCACTGATGGCTCAGTACCCGGACGAATTCGGCCAGGAGAGCCTCGCTGAGAGCATCGAGGACCTGCTCCAGCGCTTCGCCAATCGCGCCCTGGGCGATACCGTCTTCCGCGTCGGGCGGGACCTCCCCAGGAAGCTGTCACGGGGCGACCGGCTCATCGGGCCGCTGCTGCTCGACGCACGGCATCAGGTGCCGGCCCCGGTGACCACGCACGGGGCGGCCGCTGCCATGCTGTTCCGAGGTCGCGACGACAAGGCCAGGCTGTTCCCGGCAGATCGTCGCTTCGCCGAGGAAGTGTACAGCCATGGCCCCGAGAATGTGCTGGACGTCGTCTGCGAACTGAGCACTCAACGCCTGCCCGACGCAGCCATTCGCACAGAGATCCTAGCTGCGCACGACCGCATCACGGAGGCCATGCGCAGCGGGCGTGATTGGATCTCGGAGCTGCGCTAGCCCCGGCGGGAGGAGCCATCATGCCACGGAAGAAGCACGAGCCGGAGTTCGTCCTGCGGGAGCTCACCCCCACCCGCCGTGCCATAGCCGAGCGCGTCAGTCAGAGCAGCCGCGAGATTCCCGTGTTTCACATGCACATCCTCGTTGACGCCTCGGCGCTGGTCCGTGCCCGCGACACGCTGAAACAGGAGCACGGGCGGGATGCGCCGACCTACAATGACCTGCTGTTGAAGTGCGTGGCCGGCGTTCTCCCAGACCATCCGACCTTCAACGCCTGGTACGAGGACGACGCGCTCAAGGTCTGCAAGCAAGTCAACCTCGGCTTCGCGGTGGCGACTGACGAGGGCGTGCTCATGCCCACCTTGTTCGACGCCGACCAGAAGAGCCTCCTAGACATCGCGGCCGAGACCAGGCAGCTGGCGGCTGCGGCCCGCGAGGGCAAGCTGCGTGCCAGCCTTCAGATGGGTGCCACCTTCAGCATCTCCAACGTGGGTCCCGTCGGGATTGATGCCTTCAGTGCAGTCATCAGCCCGCCGCAAACTGGCATCTTGGCCGTGGGGTCCATCATCCAGCGCACTGTCATTGGAGACCGGCACAGCGTCGTCACTCCCACCTGCTGGCTCACGCTCTCGGTGGATCACCGCGCCGCGGATGGCATGCACGCCGCTCGCTTCTTGCGCGACCTAGCCGACGCCATTCAGGCTTTCCGCCTCTGAGCCTGGCCTTTGCCTACTTCCCCGTGGGCGCTCCCCCAGGCCGCACTCCACCGAACGTACGTTCGACACAGGGCCCTCCTCCGTTTGACCACAGCCCTCACATGTGCTATACTCCCCACCAGCCTCGCCACGGCCAAGACTAATCTCCAACACCGCTTATACGTACAAGTTAAAGCCGATATTATATACACTTTCAAGATTATGGCGAAATCATATACACCCGACGCACGCTTTCGCCACGCGAACGTTTCACGTGAAACATGCTGCTGAGCACACCGGGGGTGGAGGCGGCAGTGATCACCCGTGACACTGGGAGCCTTGTTGCAGAACTGCGGCGGGTCTGCTTGGACCGCCACATCCCTCGAGGGGTGGAGATGCTCGGAGGATACGTTGATGCCGTCGTGGAAATGGGGCATGTTCTGGGTTTGACCAGTGATTCGTCCACCGAATCGGTCGTCAATCGGCTCGTACTACCAGCGCTGCGACCGTGGCGAATGGCGCGACTGCGTCCCACAGGGCGCTTGCTGGACCTTGGCGCGGGGAACGGTGCTTTTGCCGTGGCTAGTGCAGTCCTGCACCCCTATGCCCGAATCACGGCCTTGGATCGCAGTGAGCGAGTAGGGGCGTTCCTGTCGGAGGTCGCGCGCAGACTGGATTTGTCCAACGTGGAGGTGGTCTGCGCTCAAATAGAGAAGAAGGCACCTGAGCTCTCAGGCAAGTTCGACATCGTGGGCTGCAGAGCTCTGGCTGCAGGGGATGATGCAGTACGTCTATCTGCGCCGTTCGTCGCGCCAGGGGGGTGGCTCTTCATCTGGCGCAGCCGTGATCAGCGAGTGCCTGCGGCAACCGCAGGCGCCCTCGACCTCGAGGAGTGCGGCAGGCAGGATTTGAGCGACGTGGCCCTCCCGCTGGAGTTGTTCCGGTTCCGGCGGCCCGTTTGCCCCGGGGATGACGGCTAGCCATCGCCGGAGCGCGGCAGGTGCGCACGCAAGTCGCAGGGTGAACAGGTGGGTTCCATTCTCTGCGTCGTCAACCAAAAGGGAGGCGTTGGCAAGACCACCACTGCCGTCAATGTCGCTGCCTCGGCGGCCGACCTGGGCGTGAGGACGCTCCTCATCGATCTGGACCCACAAGGCAACGCCAGCAGTGGCTTGGGGATAGACCGCGCCGCGCTGGAGAGATGTGTGCGCGACCTTCTGCTGCAACCGCGGGACGCAGAGGATGGCCTCGCCGTGCAGGACGTTGTGGTGGCCTCAGGAGTCCAACGCCTGGACCTCGTTCCCGCCACCATAGACCTGGCTGCGGCCGATCTGGTGCTGGCCTCGGAGATGGCCCGGGAGACCAAGTTGCGGGCCGTTCTTGAGCCTTGCAGGCAGGACTACGACCTAATCCTGATAGACACCGGACCGTCCCTTGGAGTGCTGACGATCAACAGCCTGGTCGCCGCGGATTCGGTCCTCATCCCCATCCAGTGCGAGTACTACGCGCTGGAGGGGCTAAGCCAACTGGTTAAGGTCATCGACTTGGTGCAGCAGGATCTGAACCCACGACTTCGCATCTGCGGCGTCGTGCTGACCATGTACGATGGGCGCACCACCCTTAGCAAGCAGGTTGCGGCTGAGGTCAGGAAGTGGTTCCCGGGCCAGGTGTTTACGTCCACCATCCCCCGTAACGTCCGTCTCGCCGAGGCGCCCAGTCACGGACTGCCCTGCGTGAGATACGATTCGGCCTCTCGGGGAGCACGTGCGTATCGCCAGCTCTGCCGGGAGGTGCTTGCCAATGCCTAGGCGAGGTCTGGGTCGCGGGCTAGACGCCCTCATCCCCACGGGCACGGCCCCGCGAAGGCACGCAGTCGTAGACGTACGTGTGGGTGAAATCGCCGCGAACCCCTATCAGCCACGTGCTCAGACTCCGGAAGAGGATTTGGAGGAGTTGTCGCAGTCCATTCGTCGCCACGGCGTGATTCAGCCTCTGGTCGTTCGCCAGGTCGGGGATGTCTACCAGTTAGTAGCCGGGGAGCGCAGGTGGAGAGCTGCTCAGCGCGCGGGTCTCACCACAGTGCCGTGCCTGGTGCGCGATGTGTCAGACGAGGATACGCTACAGATGGCCTTGGTGGAGAATCTGCAACGATCGGATCTGACCGCCATCGAGGCGGCGCGCGGCTATGAGCAGTTGATGCGCGACTTTGGAGCCACCCAAGCAGAGGTAGCCGAACAAGTGGGGAAGAGCCGCACCGCCGTGACTAACACGTTGAGGCTGCTGCGTCTTCCTCAGGAGATCCAGGACAGCCTTCAGGCCGGGGGGATCACGGAGGGACACGCACGTGCCTTGCTTGGCATCTCCGACGAGCGCGCGCTCTTCTCGGTGTGGCGGCGTGTGCAGTCTGAGGGGCTCTCCGTCAGGGCCACGGAGCGCCTGGTGAAGGCTGTGGAGAGGCCATCTACCGAGAAGAAGGCTGCTCCAGCAGCACCTTTGATGTCAGCAGATGACCCCCATATAGTGGAGGCAGCTGAGAGGATTCAGGCGGCCCTAGGCACGAGGGTGACCATTAAGCCGAAGGCAAGTGGCGGAGGACACATACTGATTGAGTTCTTCAATGATTCTGACCTCACGGCCATTGTCGAGACGATCGAAGGGAGCGAGTGGGCGGCCGCCTAGTGCGCACGCGAGCGCCTGGATCAGCCGTGGGAGCATCGGCAGCAGACCCCGACGAGCCCCGCACACGCGCAGCGACCCCAACGCCCAGGGAGGATTAGATGCAACGCGCATGGAAGTAGCGCAGGCGGCCCCGATCACAGGGCGACGCTAACCTGCGGGCAGGAGCGTGCCTCCGAGACCGCGTTGTTGGGAGGGAGACGATGCCACCGAGGAATTGCCCCGAATGTGGGGGGACGGTTCAGCCTGCCGACACCCACTGCATGGATTGCGGGGTGAGCCTGCTTGAGGCGCGGGAGAAGATAGAGCGGCAAGCGGTGGAGAGTCGCCGGATCTCGACTTCGGCGGCGCGTGCACCCGTAGCAGGGGCGGCGCAATCGGGCATGGCTGCCGCGGGAGAGAGTTCGGACGAGACTCGCTTGCGCGTCTTCGACCGACAGGAAGCCGACGCACTCAAGGGCGAGCGGGCGACCGCGTTCGTCAGCGGAAGTCTGGCGGGAGTGCTGTTCATACTCCTGCTAATAGTCGGGTGGGGGCAGATCGAGGCGGCGGGCGGGCCCTCAGCTCTCCGCGAGGTCTCGGCAGAGCGGGTCCGGAGCCTGGGGATCATGGTGCTGGGCGAGGGGGAGATTCTCGGCACGTGGGTCTTGGGCCTCTCCGTGTCTGCGCTTCTATGCGCGATCGGCCAGGTGATGAGGGGTGTGGCGGCGAGTCAGTCTATCCGGGCCGTGGAGGCCGGAGAGAAGCCTGTGATTGTGGGGATCAGCGCCAGCACGCAGGCCGGGATCATGCTGTTCGCCCTGCTGTGCCCCGTTCTGGGTCTGGTTGCAGGAATCGTCATGAAGCTGGCGAGGGACGACCAGACGAAGTCGCTCGGGGGCATCGTGATCTGGCTGAATCTGGCCGTTATTGGTGCCCTTATACTCAACTGGCTCTGGGGGCTCGCAGCCAAACTCAGAGAGGCGCCGCCTAAGGAACTGAGGGAACCACAGACCTGGATGCCGGCGGTGCGTGAGATAGCCTGCGGAATTGCCAGAATCCACCGCGGATAGTCGGATTGTGGACCCCGAGACTGGTATATAGTGGTGCTCAATAGGTCCCTGTTCAGCCTACCGCTGAGGACGCGCGAGTAGTGACGAGTGGACTGGCGTGGCGGGTCCGAGGCGGGGCTAGTGAAGTTCGGGCAGGGCACGAGCCTTATCGTCCGCCTGGCGGGGACGTGCTGAGACCGACCTTACTGGGCAGCCTCTGGCGGGATCGGCTGGAAGCCAGCCGCGGTGAGCAGCCCGTCGGCCAGTTGCCTTTGATCGGCTGTCAGCCGGGTGTGCAGGACGCGAGGGTACGCCTCACGGTTGATGCCGATCTGGATGCTGGGCACACTGCCGCGGAACACCCCCACCGTGATGCGAGGGGCTTCGGGGGCCTGCTGCCAGAGCGCGGCCAGGGCCACGGCCATCGCCACCAGGGCATCCTCGAGTTCCCCCGGCTCAATGCGCACCATCATGGCCGCGTCGCTCTGTCGGGCAAGGTCCACGGTCATGCCCGTGCGCTCGAGCGCCTCGTCCCTGAAGGGTTCACCGGGCAGCGGGCGAGGCGGCGGCGGGACCTCGCCAGGCCTAGTACGCGGCAACAGCATGGTCGTGGGGCCTGGCGCGCGAGGGGGCTGCCAGGGCCGGTGTCCGGGTGGCACCATGAGCTTCGGCCTGGTCTGGTCGTCAACTGTGTATGCCATGCCCAGGGCCGGCCCACTGTCCCCGCCGATGTCAACCACCGAAGCCAGGAAGGTCAGGTTGTGTTTGCGCTCACCGGGGTCGCCGAGAACGCTGAGGCCCAAGCCAGCGTTGAAGCCTATGCCATCGTACTCGCCGAAGGCGGAGACGCGATCGGCGGCACGATAGGTGAGGCCCCCGAAGGCACCCTTGAAGCGTCGGTTGCCCAGGCCGGCAGTGAGATACAGCGGGTGGCGAGCGCTGCCGAACTGCTTGGTTGAGGTCACGTAGAACGACCGGCCGGCGTTTCGCTTGATGGCGAGCGCAGAGGCGGGGCGGAGATTGTCCCAGTCCTGCACGCCGATGGCGAGCGACGGACGCCGGCGGGTCTCGCACATCAGCTCATGCTGGAAGTTGAAGATCCACTCGCCGTTGACGCTAGTGGCCTCGGCCGCCGTGAAGAGGCCGCGCCCGGGCGTGCCCAGGCCCAGGCCGATGACGCCGGTGCTGTTGACCTCAGGCCCCTGAATCTCGAAGGCGAAGTCATCGGTGAGCTGACCCACGTGTAGTCCCATCACGCCGCTGTAGCGGGACGGCGTGTAGGCCACGGGCACGTTGAGAAGCAGCGCACCCTCGAAGCCCACGGTGCTGTCCGACAGGACGCCCCAGCCGCCCCCGGGGAGGCCAGAGCCGAAGCGGAAGGAGGGGTAGTCGAGGAACTTCTGGTCGGCACAGAGCGGGAGCACGGCTAGTAGGATGAACAGCACAGCGGTTGGCGCCCACGGGGCCGGGCGGGGTGCGGTCTGTTTCGGCATCCTCACCACCGTCTTCTTGGCGGGTACGTGTTATGGTATTGTGGTTGTTCGCCCTGGCCGCGATGACCTCCTTCACTGAGGCAGGCAGCTGCACAGGAGCCTGCCGCCTGGGCGGGGAAGTGGCACGGTGAGGGCGACGCGAACGGCCGAACTACACACGCGGGAGGGCTGCCGCGTGCGGGGCACCCGCCCGGCTCACGACTACGGGAGGCAGCATCATGACTGAGCAGGAGGAGTACGTCAAAGCGTTGGAGTACGCTCTGAAGACCGAGCAAGATGGGCGGGCCATGTATCTGAAGGCCAAGGAGGAGGCGGCTGCTCCGCTGGCGCAGGCCACCTTCCAGATGCTGGCCGACGAGGAAGTCAAGCACATCGAGACCATCAGGCAGTTTCACGACCGGGTGGCGAAGAGCGGGGAGTGGCCCGAGCTGGCCGAGGTCGTGCCCGGCGAGCATGCCGATCTGGTTGAGGGCATCGCCACCATCTTCCAGCGGCGCGCGCCCGCGGTGATCGAGGCCGCCGCCGAGACCGGCGACGACACCGAGGCCTACCAGACGGCGCTCAAGTTCGAGAGCGCAGCGCGGGCCTGGTACGCCGAGCACCGCGATGGCACGGGAGACGAGAAGGCCAGGGCCTTCTACCAGTTCATGTACGAGGAAGAGAGCCGCCACTACGAGCTGCTGGAGGAGACGCTGACCTTCCTGGACAGCACCGAGGACTGGTTCGCCAAGCACGAACGTCCGTTCTATACGGCGGGGTAGTAATCGAGTCTCGGATCGCAGTTGTGCTTCCGGCCGGGGCGCGGCTCGTCGGTGCCACGGCGGACCTGCACGAGTACGCGTGTCCTGTCCTCGACTGGCGACGCCAACTGGCGGCGCTGACTGCCATCCCTTGACCTCCCGTGGGCACGGCGGTAGAATGCTCCTGCGCGCGGGACGGCGTCGCCATGAACATCCTCATCGTTGACGATCAGCCCGAGACGTGTGAGTTCCTCAGCGACCTGCTCACCGGCGAGGGGCACCAGGTGAAGTGCCTGGCGGACGCCGAGTCGGCCCTGGAGTGGGTGGGCCAGCGCGACGGCCGGCCTTGCCTGCCGGCAGGCAGGCCCGACCTGGTGGTGCTGGACCTGGACTTCGGCCCGGGCAAGATGAACGGCCTGGAGGCGCTGGAGAAGATGAAGGCCGCCGAAGCTGAGCTGGAGGTCCTCATCCTGACCGGCAAGGGCACCATTGAGGCTGCGGTCAAGGCGACGCGCCTGGGCGCGGCCGACTTCGTGGAGAAGGACATCTACATCGGCGACCGCGTGGCGGCCGCAGTGAGACAGGTTGCCGCACACGTCCAGACCCTGGCCGAGAAGAGGGCGCTGGAGTCCGAGCGCAGCGCCCTGCTCAAAGAGCGCGACTACTTCCGCGAGCGCATGCGGGAGCGCTACGACATCGTGGGGGATTCGGCGGCACTCACCGAGGCCCTGGAGCTGGCCAAGCGCGCCGCCCCCCTGCCGCGGCCGGTGCTGCTGCGGGGTGAGAGGGGCACGGGCAAGGAGCTCTTCGCCGCCGCCATCCACAACGAGAGCCCCAGAGCCGACCAGCCCTTCGTGGTGGTCAACTGCGCCGCCATTGCCGAGGGGCTGCTGGAGTGCGAGCTCTTCGGCCAGGAGGCAAACGCCTTCGACGGTGCGCCCTTCAAGCTGGGTCGGTTCGAGATAGCCGACAGGGGAACGCTGTTCCTGGACGAGATCGGCAACATGTCGGTGGACTTCCAGGCCAAGATCCTGCGGGTGATCGAGTACCAGGACTTCGAGCGGGTGCAGGGCACGGAGCGCATAAGCGTGGACGTGCGCATCATCGCGGCGACCAACTCCGACCTGGAGCGAGCGATGGAGGAGGGGCGGTTCCGGGCCGATCTGTACGACCGCGTGGCCTTCCAGACCATCTGGCTGCCGCCGCTGCGCGACCGCAAGGAGGACATCCCGTCCCTGTGCGCGCACTTCGTCCAGCGCTTCGCCGAGGAGGTCCCGGGCATTGAGCCGATGGAGGTCAGCCCGGAGGCCCTGGAGCGGTTGGCGAGGTACGACTGGCCGGGCAACGTGCGGGAGATGAAGAACGTGATCGAGGGGGCGCTGTCTCGGGCGACGGGCCACGTGATTGGGCCCGAGGACCTGCCGCTCCCCCAGCCGAAGGCGGCCGCGACGGCCGAGACGCTGCCAGAGCAAGTCGCGGAGTTCGAGAGGTCGCTTCTGTTGGAGGCCCTGGAGGCCTCCGGCTGGAACCAGAAGCGCGCGGCCGAGGCGCTGGGGCTCAAGTACGATCAGATCCGTCACCTGTACAAGAAGCACGACCTAGCTGCGCTTAAGCCGTAGAGGCGTTGACGCGCCGCGGTGGTCTGTGCTGTAATCGAACATCTATTCGCGTGCACCACCTAGCGGTTGGGAGTGACAGCTTTGCCGCGACGCAAGACTCCCGGCATATCCAGCTACGTGGCGGAGATCAAGGCCGCCGGCAAGCACTTGACCGAGACCCATCTATACCAGCTGTTCACAGAGCACATTGTGAAGGCGGTGCTCGGCTACGAACCCGGGCGGTACAACCTGACGTTGCCGCGGCCGGGCCAAGAGGGCATCCCCGACCTGTGCCTGCGCGACGGAACGGGGGAGCGTTGGATAGAGGTCGAGGCCAAGCTAGACGACAAGGCCATTCGCTCGGCCCAGTCGCGAAGCAGGCTGTGGGCCGACAAGCAGAAGTACGTCACGGGCGTGACCGTCCACTTCCTGTGGTTTGCGCCGCGCACGATACTCGTCTGTGACCCTCAGGGTAACCTCCAGTACGGGGTGTATCTGGACGAACAGTCCGCACTGGAGATCCCTGTCGAGCCCAGCATCCTGGTGACCCGGTCATCGGATGAGGTGAGGAGGCACCTGTCGCTGATCTCGGCGGAGGCGGCGGAGGAAGCGGCGTACTTGGAGGACTTCGCGCAGGGCAAGGTGCCCGGTGGGTACATCCCGGCCGATGCAGAGCACCTGCCCGGCCTCACCGGCACGCTGGAGGGCATCACCAACCTGCTGAACGACTTCTTCAGCCGCCGCTGGCAGCACATGCACAAGCGTTACGAGGAGTATGAGGCGGAGCGGCGCCAACTGGCAGAGCGCCACGACGACGCCGGCGACCTCATCCCGGCCCGGCGCAAGCAAGTCGAGCACATCCGTCTGCGCAGAGGGTACGAGCACGAGATCGAGCTCATGGAGACGGCCTTTCCACAGTTTGAGCAGGAGCAGGCCTACACGCGCTACCAGCAGAGGACCGCAGAGCCGATTCCAGAGGCGCTGCGTCGCATATTTGTCGCCAACGCCGCCTATGTCGTCCTGGGGCGGCTGCTGTTCGTCCGCTTCGCCGAAGACATGGGGCTCGCCAAGAGGAAGCTGTCCAACGGCGGGCTGACGATGTGGAACGAGCTCGTGGGGCAGCCGAAGCACATGGTGTACAAGCTGATTGACATTGCCTTCCTGGACAGCAGCGACCTGTTCGAGCAGTTCTTCGACGAGACGCCCTTCGACGCCCTCTGGTTCGACGACGATCCCGAGTTCAACGAGGTCCTGCACCGCGTCCTGTACCGCCTCAGCAGGTTCGACTTCGGCAAGCTCGACCAGGACGTTCTGGGCGGGCTGTACCAGGGGATTCTGCCGCGGGACAAGCGCAAGGCGCTCGGCGAGTTCTACACAGACCCTGAGGTCATTGAGTACATCCTGGAACGCGTCGGGTTCCGGGAGGCCATAGCAGCAGGCGAGTCCACACGGCTGCTGGACCCTGCCTGCGGTTCCGGGGGCTTCCTGGTCCAGGCGGCGGCGATCATGCGCGAGGAGTACGAGAAGAGGGGCGTGGAGCCGGCCGCCATTCTGGACATCGTCTCGGACAGCCTGCACGGGATAGACATCAACCACTTCGCCATCTTCATCTCGCAGATGAACCTCCTGTTCAGCCTCTTCGACTTCGTGGCCAAGGCGCAGAAGGCCGTCACCTTCCCGACCCAGCAGGCGAACTCGCTACTGCGCAACGAGCGCCCGCAACAGATGGCAGCGCACGCTGCTGCCCATCAGCAGCCCTCGCTCCGCGACGAGACGTATGCCTTCGTGGTGGGCAATCCCCCCTACGTGCGACACGAACGGCTGCCGGGCGGCGACCGCGACGAACTGCGCGAGGCCTACTCCCAGGTGTGTCGGCGCAACGCCGACCTGGCCACCTTCTTCCTCCGTCGCGGCCCGGACTGGCTGGAGCCCAATGGCGTCTTGGGCATGATCGTGTCGCGCGGGCTGACTGACAGCGGCTATGCCAACGCACTCCGCCGGCACCTCATGGGGGATGACCTCACCATCCGCGAACTGGTCCCGCTCGACTGGTGCTGCCGGGAGCTGTTCGACAGCGACGTGGTGCCGGTGTTGGTGTTCATCGAGAACCGGCCGCGACTGCCCGATCACCACGTGCGGCTGGTGCAGCGGGTAGGGTCTCTTGGGGACCTCGTGGAGTGCGCGCGCAACCGGGCGCAATGCGAAGAGCACGCCTGCCTCATCCGCTGGGAGGACTTTGTCGCTCTGTCCGAGGCCGCCTGGCCGTTGGAGGTTAGGCCCGAGGACGTGCCCATTCTGCGCAAGCTCCAGGGCTTCGAGCGGCTGGGCAAGTACGCCAACGCCCAGTACGCGATCAAGGTGGGGGCGCGAGGCAGGGCGAGTGAGTGCCCCGAACCGGGGCTTGTTCCCATGCTTGTGGGGTCGGACATATCCTCGTTCGGCGTCGCAGTGCCGCAACGTTTCGTGGACTTGGGGAGTGCTGAGAACCTCTCGATCTGGCGCGCCGTGCAGGACGACAAGGAGAGGACCGCGGTGCCTCCGGCAGCCTTGGCGGTCGTCAATATCAGTGTGACTGTCAACGCAGCGGTACTCGACCCCCAGGCGGTAGCCGCGCAGGACACGATCATTGTGGTCACTACCGAGGAGGGCCACCAGGCCAAGTGTCACGCCCTCGCTGCCCTAGTGAACAATGCCTGCTCGCGATACTTCGCCTTCCTGCTGCTGCGCTCGGCAGTGACGGGAGGCGGCCGACGCGACTACCACATCTACCCCCGCACGCTGGAGGCGCTCCCCGTCCCCGTTCTCAGCGGCGCAGAGGAGGACAACCTCGCCGGGCTCTCGGCGCAGGCCCACGAGCTTGGCCGCGTGGCCGCGCAGGACCGGCTTCTCCTATGGCAAGAGCTGGTGGGCGGCGCGAGGGCCAACAGGCGCCTAGCAACGTGGGGGCTGGACTTCTCCGGCTGGGGCCGCGGGGCCAAGGTGCGCGCGGACGGGTTCGACCCCGAGTTGACTGAGGACCGAAGGCTAGTGCTCGGAGAGAACGCCACACTGCGGGGCGACGAGGCGCTACTTCAGTACGCAGCGCTGGCGCTGGAGGTCGCGCTTTCTGACTGTTCTTCGGTGTCCAAGGGCGACGCTCAGGGCCTGATGGTCCCGCCTGTGGAGCAAGCCGAGGATGTCATGGCCCAGTACCAGAAGGCTGTGGATCGGCAAGAGGCTGCCAAGGAGGAGTACTTCGCGGTTGTCGCGCAGATTGACGAGGCCGTCATGGACGCCTTTGGGCTCTCCGATGAGGAGCGGGCCGTCATCCGCCGACGCATGGACGAGTTCCCCCTGAAGGAGCACGCAGCCAACTTCCGGCTCCCCTGGGAGCAGACGCGGCGCCCGCGGCTGAGGCACTTCGAGCCCGGAGAGCGGTTCCGGAGTTAGCCCGGGCCCCCAACTGCGACTGTCGCCCTGCTTCTGATGGGTGGTCACGCAGTGGAAAGCGAGAAGCCGAGCGGGTCGGAGGCGCCGACCGGCAAGCGCGGACGCCTGGGCCGCGTGTGGTTGGTCGCGGCCCTGCTCCTGCTTGCCCTGCTGGTGGGAGGCGTCTACGAGCTGCGCGTGCTGCCGGGGAAGGTGGCCGTCGCGTACGCGAAGCGGGAGATGACGCGAGACCTCGACGCCATCGCCGGATTCGTGCCCGGCAGCAAGCCCCTGGCCGACGAGGCCAAGCGCTTCATCGAGAAGACCGAGATGTCCGTGGAGCGCGTGGAGCCCGGCCTGAACCAGGCAGTGGTCCACATCAAGACGGACTTCACCTTTGCCGGACAGACCGTCTCGTTTACGCAGCCGGTGTGTCTGGACCGGCAGGGGCTGACCTGGAAGGTGAACACCAGCCGCACCATGCAGCAGCGAGTGGAGGCCATGCAGGAGGCGTTCCGCGGGGTCGGAGGGGTCCTTCAGGGGCTCATGGACGGAGACGAGGAGTAGCCGGATTGTCGCGGGGAGGGAGTATTCACCTTCCCGTGAGTAGATGACGCCACTGCGGCTGCACGTGTCGCCGAGTATCCCTGGCAGATTCGTTGCAGCAACCCCCTTGGAGCTTCCGTCTCACAATCCGTTGGTCTGGAGGTGCGCACGATGGGACTACTGACCCGACTGCGCCGTATCATGAGCGCCAATGTCAATGATCTCATTGACAAGGCGGAGAACCCGGAGAAGATGGCCAAGCAGCTCATCCGCGAGATGGAGGACAGCATCCGCGAGGTGAAGGCCAACACGGCGACGGCCATGGCCAACCACAAGAAGCTGGAGCGCAAGCGCGAGGAGAACGCGGGGGAGGTCAAGCTGTGGGAGGAGCGGGCGGTGACCGCCCTGGAGAAGGAGGACGAGGAGCTGGCGCGGGAGGCGCTGAAGCGCAAGCGCATCTACGCCGAGCTCCAGGAGAGCTTCGCGCAGCAAGTGGCGAGCCAGGAGCGGACGGTGGCGACGCTGAAGGCCAGCCTGGAGGCGCTCTACGTCAAGCTGGACGAGGCCAAGGCACGGTCGAAGGTGCTGATCGCCCGCTCGCAGCGCGCGCGGACGCAGAAGAAGGTGCAGAAGATGGTAGATCGGGCGGTGGACACCAGTGCCTTCAGCGAGTTCGAGCGTCTGGCCGAGCGCGTGGAGGACGAGGAGGTGGAGGTGGCGGCCGCGGCGGAGCTGGACGTGGACGACCTGGAGCGCAAGTTCGCCAAAGAGGAAGAGGACGCGGACGTGGAGTTCGAGCTCCAGGAGCTGAAGGAGCGCTTGGCCGCCGGGGCCGAGGGTGCGCCGGAGCAGTCCCAAGAGACGTAGGAACTTGAGGAGCACTGCTACTGCCTGGCGCAACTCGTGGCGTGGTACGAGCCCCAGGCCGCCGGCAGGAGGTTAGAGCATGGGACTCCTGGAGCGCATCAAGAGCCTGATCGCCTCCAACTTGAGCGATCTGCTGGATAAGGCAGAGGACCCGGAACGGGCCCTCAGCCAACTCATCGGCGAGATGGAGGAAGACCTGCGCGAGGCCAAGCACGAAGTGGCCTCGGCAGCGCGAGACGAGCGGCGGCTGGCCGACGAGCTGGCGGATGCGCGCGACCGCGCCGAGCAGATGCAGCGCAAGGCGGTCATGGCGGTGGAGCGCGACGACGACGACCTGGCGCGGGAAGCACTGCGCCGCAAGCGCGCCGCCGACCGCCTCCATCACAGCCTGGACGAGCAGTGGCGGGCGCAGAAGGAAAGCGTGGACGCTCTGCGGGCTCACCTGGAGGGCCTGAGCCTGAAGATCCAAGAGGCCAAGCGGCGCCGCGATCTGTTCATCGCGCGCCGGCGTCTGGCCGAGGCGCGCAAGGGCGTACACGAGACCGCCTCTCACTTCCGCGGACTGCCCGACCCCGACTTCGAGCGGCTGGCCGAGCGGGTGGAGGACCTAGAGGTCGAGGCAGAGGCCACCGCTGAGCTCACCGCGGAGCTGGTGGAGACGCGCTTCGAGAAGCTGGCGGAGAACAGCAAGAGGGCCGACCGGGAACTCGAGGAGGAGCTGGCCTCCATCAAGGAGCGAGTGGCGAAGCGTAGAGCGAGGCGCCAGTCACGCGCCGATGCCGGCCGCAAGAGCGGAGGCAAGCGCAAGGGAACGCAGGGAGGTGAGGGGGATGCCCAGTAGCGGCGCCCCCACGACGGAACTGACAACTGACGTCGCCGAGCCGGAGGGGGCTCCGGCTTCGCCGAGCGGCTCCGGGGGCCGGGCCGGAATCCGTCCGGCCGCGGGGCTGGTGGACCAGCGCTACGCGCCGGCGTTGGGGCTGGCCGCCAAGATCGGCAGAGCGCGCGACAATCTGCGCTCGTGCCGGGAGCACCTGCGCAGCGCCACCAGCAGGACTGAGCCCGTGCGGCGTCTGCTGGGCGAGCTGGACTCCCTCATCGCCCTGAGCGAGACCATCATCGCACTCGACCAGGAACTGGGCGGCAGCCTGGCTGCCATAGCGCACAACCGACGCGCCCAGGTGGTCAACGCCCTGGGCGACCTGGCGGAGAAGGTCGAGGAGATACGGTCCGCGGAGGACGTCACTATCGTTGAGATCGTGGCCGACGCCCTGAGCTTCGGGCTCAACCGCATCGGCGACTACTCCTACGTGCTGTCGGCGCGGTCGGCGGCGCGAGGGGACCTGGAGAAGCTGCGGCCGCGCATGGAGCAGGAGCTGGTGCGGCTGCTGGAGCAGCGGACACCGGGCCAAGACGCCAGCGTGGCCAGGAACTTCTGCGACGCGGTGTTCGACCCTCGCCGCCGTGCCGAGCAGCTGGGCCCCATGGCCCTGCTGGTACTGGCGGCCATCTTTCGGAGCAGGTGCGCTCTATTCGTTGAGCGCCTAGACGCTCTGGTGCAGGAGAAGCACTCGGGCTCAGGGAACTAGCGGCCTGCGTCCATCGCGCGAAGGCCCGGGCTTCTCGCAACGCGCCACATACTAGCAGCGGAGGTGTCCAAAGGTGACCGGCATAGCCTATGCGTACGTGGCAGCCATAGTAGGCGGTGTGCTGTTCGCAATCGCCAGTGGCTTCCTGGGCGAGATCCTGGGGCACTTCGGCGGCGACGGACTTGACGTTGATGTGGGCCACGATGTGGACGTCCACGTCGGGGGCGACGGCTTCGACGTCCACGCCGACGGCATAGACGCGCACGCCGAGGTGGGTGGCGTGGGCGACGTGGCGCATCTGTCGCCCGTGAGCCCCCCAGTGATCGCCACTCTGGTGACTACTTTCGGCGTGGTGGGCCTGGTCTGCGAGAACGTCTTCGGCCTGGGGCCCTTGTTGTCACTCCCCATCGCCGTGGTCTCCTCCGTAGCTCTGGCCGCGCTGGTCTTCGCCACGGTGGGGCGCCTGCTGGTGGCAGTGCAGAGCACCAGCCACGCGGCCCTGGCCGATCTGGCGGGCACCGAGGCGCAGGTCATCACCCCCATCCCCGCCGACGGCGTGGGCGAGGTGTCCTACTCCTATGCCAACGTCCGCGAGTCGCGGCCGGCGCGCTCGGAGGACGGTGTGCTCATCCCCAAGCACGCCCTGGTGAGGATCTCGCGGGTGGCCGGCAGCACGCTCATCGTGCGCGAGCTGGTGGACGAGAGGCTGCGCCGACTGCACGACGCAGACGCGGATGCCGAGGCCGGGGAAGAGCCCTCCGCGTCCCAGGAGGCTGAGGAGTCCTGACGGGCTCCACCGGGGCGGGGTCAGAGGTTCGGACGCGGCGTAGGGGCCGCTGGTTGCTGGCCGCGCGGCAGGCACATCGGTGGCCATTCTAATAGGAGGTGCCGCAAATGGGAGAGTACTCGGTCGTGATCTGGGGAACGGTCGCCGGCGTGGTCGTGTTCATTTCGTTCATCGCCTGGTTCGCCAGCAGATATCGGAAGGTGGGCCCCAACGAGGCTCTGATCATCTACGGCGGCGGCCGGCGTCCCCGCGTCATCGTGGGCGGCGGCGGCCTGGTGTGGCCCATCATCAACCAAGTGAAGCTGCTCTCGCTGGAGCTGATGACGCTGGAGGTGACCACGCCGGAGGTCTACACCGAGCAGGGCGTGGCGGTGACCGTGGACGGCATCGCCCAGGTGAAGGTGGACCGCAACGACGAGATGGTCCGCACAGCGGCTGAGCGGATGCTGTCCAAGACGGGAACCGAGATTCGCAACATCGCCCTGCAGACCCTGGAGGGCCACCTGCGCGCCATCCTGGGCACTATGACCGTGGAGGCCATCTACAAGCAGCGCGACGAGTTCGCCCGGCGCGTGGCGGAGGTGGCGGCCGCCGATCTGGCCGGCATGGGGCTGCGCATTGACAGCTTCACCATTCGCGAGATCCGCGACAGCCAGGGATACCTGGATGCCCTGGGCAAGACCCGCACCGCTCAGGTCAAGCGCGACGCCACCATCGGCGAGGCCGAGGCGCAGCGGGACGCCATGGCCAAGTCGGCCGAGGCCAACCGCGACGGTCAGGTGGCCAAGTTCCAGGCGGACACCGAGATCGCCGAGGCGGACCGGGACTACGAGGTGAAGGTAGCTCAGTACAAGGCGGCGGTGGCCGCGCAGAAGGCGGAGGCCGACCTGGCCTACGACCTCCAGAAGTTCAAGACGCAGCAGCTGGTGGAGCGCGAACAGGTACAGGTAGAGGTGGTGGAAAAGGAGATGCAAACCCAGGTGCCGGAGCGCGAGATCCTGCGCAAGGAGCGGGAGCTGGAGGCCACCATCCGCAAGCCGGCCGATGCGGAGAAGTACAAGATCGAGACCCTGGCCGAGGCGCAGCGCATGAAGTTGGAGACCGAGGCGACGGGCCAGGGAGCGGCCGCGGCTCGGATCGGCAAGGGCGAGGCGGAAGCCATCCAGGCCAAGGGCCTGGCCGAGGCGGAAGTCGTCCGCCAGACGGGGTTCGCGGAAGCCGAGGCCATGATGAAGAAGGCCGACGCCTGGCAGAACTACAACCAGGCCGCCATCACCGAGAAGGTCATCGAGGTGCTGCCGCAGGTGGCCACCGCCGTGGCGCAGCCGCTGGCCCGCACCGACAAGATCGTGATGGTCAACACCGGCGGGGGCGACGGCGGCGGCATAGGCGCCTCGCGCATCACCGGCGACGTGGCCAGCATCATCAGCCAACTGCCGCCGGTG
>JBHIEF010000031.1:0-28433 GCA_046760465.1 Armatimonadota bacterium
GTGCTCTTCGACGCCAGCAAGTCCATGGACTTCGGCGAGCCAAAGAAGGTGGACTTCGCCCGCCGCCTGGCCGGCGCTCTGGGGTACGTGGCCCTGACCGCGCTGGACCGCGTGGGGATGGCCGCCTTCAGCGACCGGCTGCACCAGGTGTTCCCCACCTGCCGCGGCCGGCATAATGCCCACCGCATGCTGGAGTTCCTGAGCAAGGCCGAGGTCGGCGGGCGGACCGATCTGAACCGCTCGCTGTCCGAGTGGGCCCTGCGGTCGCGCCGGCCCGGCGTCGCCGTCGTGGTCTCCGACTTCTTTGACGAGGCCGACTTCGAGCGGGGCTTCATGGCCCTGCTGTCGAATCGCTACGAGGTGAACGTAATCCACGTGCTCGATGACTTCGAGCTGAACCCCGACATCCGCGGCGACCTGCGCCTGGTAGATGTGGAGACCCAGGCCCAGCGCGAGGTGACCGTCAGCGGCAGCATGCTGGCCTCGTACCGCCGCTCCCTGGAGGAGTTCTGCGGGCGCTTGCAGAGCTTCTGCCACTCCCACCGCATGGGCTATGTGCGCACCTCGACCTCGATGCCCTTCGAGGACCTGGTGCTGCGCCAGTTCCGCCGCAGCATGTTCGTCGGATAGCTGAGGTAGAAAGGGGAGAGTGTGATGAACGGTAGGCATGGATTGACTGCGCTTTGGGTTGCCGTGTCTGTGTGTGTTGGCAGTGTCGCGTCCGCTGACGGCTGTTTCTTCAAGACGTCCACCGAGAACGCGGCCGACATCTACGAGCCCGAGCAGAAGGCCTTCATCTGGTACCAGGACGGCAAGGAGGACCTGGTCCTGCAAGTGGCTTACGAGGGCGAGGTGACCGACTTCGCCTGGGTGGTGCCGGTCCCGGCGCAGCCCGAGGTGGACAAGGTCGAGGGCGCCCTCTTCCACGAGTTGAGCGAGTTGACCGATATCCAAGAGGAGCATGGAGCGGAGGGAGAGGCCGAGGAGGAGGTCGGCGCAATGGCGCCGAGCGTCGTTGTGCTGGAGCGCAAGCAGGTCGGCCACTACGACGTCAGTGTCCTGGCAGCGACGGAAGCCGATGCCCTGGTCAACTGGCTGGACGAGAACGGCTACGCCCAGCCAGAGGGTGCCCAGGAGGTGCTCAACCACTACGTTGAGCAGGCCTGGTACTACGTGGCCATGCGCATCAACACCGCCTCGGAGGCCGTGGCCGAGAAGCTGCGCTCCGGCATCATCGCGCCGCTGCGACTCACCTTCAGCGCCGAGCACATCGTCTACCCCTTCCGCATCTCTGCGCTGAACCCAGGCGGCACCGAGGTGCTGCTATACGTGGCGGCTGCTCATGCAGTTCGCGCGGACGACATGGCCGAGGAGTTCTGCGCGAGGGTGGCGACCCATGAGATCGCGCCGCACGAGACCCTCGCCGGGTTCGTCAGCGGCGATTGCGTCCTCACTAAGCTGAGGGGCCGCTTCGCCCAGGACCATATACTCGACGACATGGTCCTCGCGGAGCGCGGCGGCAAGGTCCGGTCTCTGGCCGAGGTGAAGAACCCGCGCCCGCCCCTGCGCGAACGCCTGGGTGAGGCGGGACGCGTGGCCACCTGGCCTGCAAGCGGCGGGCTGCGAATCGTGGGCAGGGCACTGGACAACGCATACCTACCGCCTTGGGTGAACATGATCCTCTGTTTCGTCATCATCGTCCTGTTCGGCGTCGCGCTCGTAGCGGTCGGCGGCGCCCTCTGGCGCCGCCGCCGCGGCGTCGAGCAGGAGCCCAAGGGCGACGACACCGAAGAAGATCGCGACGCCGGATGAACCTGCTGGCCCCCATCTCACTGTTCTTTCTGCTCAGCATCCCCGTCGTGGTGCTGCTGTACCTGCTGCGCCTCAGGCGCAAGGAGTTGGTGGTCAGCTCCACGCTGCTCTGGCAGCACATGACCCAGGACATCCAGGCCAACGCGCCCTTCCAGCGCCTGCGCAAGAACATCCTCCTGCTGCTTCAGATCATCATCCTGGCCCTGCTGGCTTTCGCGCTGGCGCGGCCCTTCCTCAGGGTCCACGCCCTCAGCGCCGAGAGCACCGTGATCATCCTCGACACCTCCGCCAGCATGCAGTCCACCGACGCCCGCGGCTCGCGGCTGGAGGCTGCCAAGCGCGAGGCCGCCCGCATGATCGAAGACATGAGCCGCGACGACCGAGTCATGGTGCTGGCCGCCGGGGCCAAGACTCGCGTCATGTCCCATTTCACCTCGGACAAGCGCGCCCTCAAGGCCGCGGTCAACGCGGTTCAGCCCACCGACACCGAGACCCACCTGCGCGACGCGGTCATGCTGGGAGTGTCCCTGGCCGCCCCCGGACAGGCCAGCGGGGCCGACATCTACATCATGTCGGACGGCGCCTTCGAGCCGCTGGAGGATATCCACCTGGGCGCCGCCCGACTGCACTTCGTCAAGTTCGGCTCGCGCTCGGACAACGTGGCCCTCACCGCGCTGGACGTGCGCCGCAGCTTCGCCCGCCAGGTCAAGGACCAGATCCTGGTCACCGTCGCCAACTTCGGCGAGGACCCGCGGGACGTGGACCTGGAGATGTACAACCTCGGCAGCCTGTTCGACGTGCGGCAGCTCACCATCCCCGCCGGGCAGAGCAAGTCCGTCATCTTCGAGGACTTCGGCTTCGACAGTGGCGTCATCGAGGCCCGGCTGGACGTGGACGACGATCTGGCCGTGGACAACAGCGCCTACGGCGTCATGGCCCCGCGCCAGAGGGTCTCGGTGCTGTTGGTGACCAAGGAGAACGTGCTGCTGGAGAAGGTGCTCAACGCTCACCCCGACGTCGAGTTGGCCAAGACCACGCCCGGCGGATATGGCGGCGCCGAGTACGACGCTGATGTGCTCATCTTCGACGAGAACAGCCCGCAGACATTGCCCACCACTCCCGCCCTGCTCATCGCCGCAACCACGCAGGGAGCGCCGGTGGAGCTGCTGGGCAAGATCAAGGACCCCACCATCCTGGACTGGGAGCGCCGACACCCCGTGACCAAGTACGTGGACTTCGCCGACGTCCAGATTCACGAGGCCAAGATCGCCCGCCTCCTGCCGTGGGGGAGGCCGCTCGTCAAGGCCGGCGGGACCCCGCTGGTGGTGGTGGGCGAGCGCGGCGAGAGCCGCTGCGTCTACGTGGGCATGCCGCTGCGCGCGGAGGCTACCGACTTCGTCTGGCGGGTCGGCTTCCCCATCCTGATATCCAACGCCCTCGGTTGGCTGGCCCGGGGAGCCGAGCGCGAGAACGTGCAGTTCGCCACCGGCTCGGTCGTTGATCTGGAGGCGGAGGGGGATGCCGACAAGATGGTGGTGAAGACCCCGGCCGGGGAGGAGGTGGAGGTCGAGGTTCCGCCCGGTCAACACAGCGTGCCCTTTGACCAGACCGAGCAGGCGGGTGTGTACAGGGCAACGTGCGGAGAGCGGGAGACGGCCTTCGCTGCCAACTTACTCAGCCGCGCAGAATCCAACACTCAGCCCGGCGATACGGTCTCGGTCGGCCGCGAGGAACTGGCCTCCACCGGCGGCCAGGTCACGGCCAACCGCGAGGTATGGCGCCTGTTGGCCCTGGTGGCCGTGTTCATCTTGAGCCTGGAGTGGTATATCTACCATCGGCGCATCTAGCGGGACACAACTCCCGCCGGCGCGGCAGGTGGGAGCCCTTCTGCGGACGAATAGGGTCCTGCCGCCCATCGCTGCCACGGTGGCGTCATCTCCTCGACAGGGGGAGGGCTCATGGCCAACCTCAAGTGCCCCAACTGCGGAGCTGAGTATCCAGCCACCGGCATCCTGACCATCTGCCCTGCCTGCCAGAAGCCGCTGCCCGAGAGACCAGCTCCGCCGGCGCCCGGCGCACGGCAGCCCGGGCCGCCGCCACCCGCGCCGCCCGCGGGGGTTCCGCCCCCGCCCGCGGCCGGTCCGCGCGTGCCACCTCCGCCAACGCCTCCCGGCGGGCCACCACCCCCCCCGCCGCCCGGTGGCGGCGTGCCCCCACCTCCAAGTGGCCCTCCCTCGGGGCCCGGCCCACCGGCGCCGCCTCCACCCAGCGGCGCAGGCCCGCCCACACCGCCTGCCCCGCCCGGCGCGCCGCCCCCGCCCGAGGGCCCCATCAACAAGGTGCCGTGTCCCAACTGCGGCGAGATGCTGTACGAGACCGAGACCACCTGCTGGAAGTGCGGCAAGCCCGTGGCGCGGGAGGCAGGGGCCCCCGGTCCTCCGCCCGTGCCGCCGCCCGTCGGGACCGGCGTGCCACCACCGCCACCTCCGCCCGGGCCGACTCCGACGGCGCCGGGCGTTCCGCCGCCTCCGCCCCCGCCTGGGCCGGGCGTGCCCCCTCCGCCTCCACCGGGGTACGTGCCGCCTCTCCAGGGCTCGGCCGAGGCAAACAAGACGGCCACCTGGGCCCTCGTGTGCTCCATCCTGGGCCTGTGCTGTTGTGGCTTCGTCCTTGGGCCCCTGGGTATTATCCTGGGCTTCAAGGCCAAGAACGAAGGGGCCGAGGGCGGCACGGCCACCGCGGCCATAGTCATCGGCATCATCGTGGTGGTGCTTCAGATCGTGGCCTTGATCCTCCAGCTCACCATGGGCGTCTTCGAGGAGTTCCCGTTCGGCGGAACCTGAGGGGGAGACCTGGAGCTCAGAACTCGCGCGGCGATGGCCGCCGCACCCTTCGCGGGATTCCTTCGTACCTCGTAACGGCTGCCCGTCGAGCGTGCGTGGGAACGCTAGCCATCGCCGACAACCTATGCCGGCCTGATAAGGAGAGGATCGTATGGGGCGCCTCCGGCGCTGCCTAGCTTCGTCGTCGCTACTGCTTCTAGCCGTGGTCGCCGTGGTGGCACAGCCGGCTCCCTCCGCGCCCACTCCCGGTCAGCCCCGCGCTGGAACACGGCCGCTGGAGCCCGCCCTCAGGGGCCGCATGGAGTGGATCCCGGCCCTGAAGGCTGGTGCCGAATCAGCCGACGCGCTCACCCGGGCTCGTAGCGCCTTCCTGCTGGGGCAGACCGCAGCGCCGGAGTGTCGGCAGACCCTCCGCCGCCTGCGCCGCGATGCCGACCGTGACGTGCGCATCCACGCCGGCATTGGCCTGGGCTTCCTCGGCGAGGAGAGCGCCATCGGCACCTGCCGGGCTGCCGTCGCCGACGGTCCGAACTGGCGGCGGGTGTATGCCGCCGACGCCCTTCTCCGCATAGGCTCGTCCCGGGCCAGGCGTGCCGTGGAAGCCGCCCTGGACATCCAGTCGCCCCACATCCGCAAACTGATGAGCGGCTTGCTGACGGGGGAGGATCCACCCCGCCCGATCGGTCGTCGCGCCGAGGACGCCAAGGCCACGCGGCCGCTGCCGCCCGGCAGCGTCACCACGCTGGAGCAGATCTTCGAGTCAGCCGCCGACATTCTGTGGATGCTGACGGACCCCTACTGGCATGGGGGAGACTACGAGAGCTGCATCCGCCTGGCCTACGCGGCCACCTTCCTGGACCCCTCCCACGTGGACGCCTGGACCAGCGCAGCCTGGTTGGCGTGGAGCAATGGACGCACGCGTGAGGCCGAGAAGCTCTACCAGGCTGCCATCGAGGCCAGTCCGCAGGACTACCAGGGCTACTACGAGTTCGGCTTCCACTTCTTCCGGCTGAAGCAGTATGGTCGAGCGGCCGTGCTGCTCAAGCGGGCAGCCGAACTGCCCTGCCCCGACTACATACCTCGCATGTACGCCCACGCCCTGGAGAAGGACGGCCAGCTCCAGGCCTCGCTGGCAGTCTGGGAGGAACTGCTGAAGGCCGATCCCGACAACGTCATCGTCAAGAACAACCACGACCGCGTGAAACGGCTGGTGGCAGAGCAGGAGTGACCCCGCGGGCGGCCGCCCGTCGCCGGGCTGCGAAACCACTGCTAGTCTTGCTTCCTTGGCATGCAGATGATCTCGCGCACCTTGAGGTCGAAGAAGCTGGTTGAGTAGGCCGGCCTCATCACCACAGCCGTGTCCGCCCCGTAGCTGGACCCGCCGATGCCGACCACGTCGGCGTCCATGCCGATGAGGTTGCCGTCGGCGGCCATGGCGACCACCTCGACGGCCACCTTGAACCCCTGCGAAAGCGTGTAGTAGGTATAGGCGACCAGATCCGCGTCTGGCGTGCCCCCGTACTTCTCCCGGATGGCCGTGCCCAGGTTGCCCAGCAGCGTGTGCGTCGCCGTATGGAACTTCACTCCCAGGCTCTGGGCCCTTGCCACCAGGTCGGGGTCCGGCGGGTCGTACTTCTCCCACAGTCCTGCGTGCAAGGTCACGGCCACGAGGTTGGCCCCACTGCCGGCGAAGGCCTCGGCTGCCGCAATGGCCGTCTTGCCGGTAGTGCTGGCCAGCACCACGTCCCTCAAGCCCAGCGCCTCACAGCGCTCCCGCGCCGCGGCCAGCGTCGCTGCCGTGTTCGCCGGGCCGGGCTCGTCGAACCAAAGCGCTCTCGTCTCCAAGCTGATCCCCCCTGGTTGTGCTCTGGCTGCGGCCTGTGCCTACGGCTGAGGCGCCAGCGGCAGGGCGAAGCGGAAGGTGCTGCCCTCGCCTGGCCGGCTCTCGGCCCAGATGCGCCCGCCGTGGGCCTCCACGGCCAGTCTACAGAAGGCCAGGCCCAGCCCCGTGCCCACGCGCTTAGCCTGCTCGGGGCGCTCCGCACGGAAGAACTTGTCGAACACGCGCCCCAGCGACTCCTCGGATATCCCCGACCCCGTGTCCGACACGCTGACCTGCACCTGGGTGCCGCCCTCAACCAGCTCCGCGGCGACGGTCACCTGGCCGCCCTCGGGCGTGAACTTGACGCCGTTGTCCACTAGATTGACCAACACGCGTGCCAACATCCGCCCGTCGGCGAGCAGTTCGATGGGCTCATCGGGCATTCGCGTCTCGAGGCCGATGCGCTTGTCGAGAGCCTGCGGCCGTACCTGCTGCAAGGCCTCCTCGACGAGGGCGCCAAGGTCGGTCCGCGCTCGTTCGATGACCACCTGCCCGGCCTCCAGCCTGCTGACCTCCAGCAACTGGTTGGCCGTCGCCAGCACGCTCTCGCCCGCCGCCAGCCCGGCGTTGAGCAGTTCCCGTCGTGTGGCCTCCTCCAGGCTCTGGTCGCGCAGCATCTCCAGCGTCCCCATCACGCTGGTCATGGGGCTGCGCAGGTCGTGCACGATGAGGTCGTAGAGCTCGTCGCGCGACTTCTCCGCCTCTTGCAGCTCTCGATACAGCCGCTCCAGCTCCTGATGTCGCCGCGTCTCCTCCTCCACTCGCGGAAACCAGTTCCGCACGATCACCAGGATGATGATCAGTGCTGCGATGAGGTTCACGGCCTTGGGGAGGATAACGTACTGCGGCTCGGAGAGGACCTCGTAAACTGAATGGGGCAGCAAGGGCGTGCGCCCGGTGTACCACGTGCCGAAGTAGAGGCTCTCCACCAGCGTGCGCGCGCCGTCAATGAAGATCACGACGATGAGCGTGGCAATCAGCGGGTTGAGTTTGCGCAGATGCCGATACTCGCGGGCGTAGAACACCAGTATGGCGCTCCAGCACAGGATCAGTGCCCAATACACGCCCGCCGTCACGTACGCCTCGCCAAAGCCGCCAGGCATGTGCACTCACCCTCTCGCCGACTATGTGCCGTAGACGTCCCGCACCACGCCCTTGATGTACTCGATGTCCTCCCGCGTCTGAGCGATCAGCTCCTGCGTGGTCAGGTCCCGCCAACTGTGCCCGCCCTGGTACTCGCTGTGCAGCGATACCGGTCCGTCGTAGCCGATGGCCTTCAGGCACTCGAACACCTGCGGCCACTGTACCATGCCCTGCTTGATGGGGAACATCTTGTTGTGCCAGGCCACCGTGCCGTCCTCGTTCTCCTGGCACACCCAGCCCATGGACTTCGCCGCCACCAGGTTGATCCAGGGCGACAGTATGTCAATGCCGATCTTCCAGCCCGACAAGCCGCCCTCGTTGTACATGTGCCCGGGGTCAACGTAGGCGCCGACGTGCTCCCGGTCGAAGTCCTTGACCAGGATGTACAGGATGGGCGCCAGCGCCGTGACGTAGTTGCCGGAGTGGATGTGCAGATTCGCCGACACGCCATACTGCTGCGCCAGCTTGGCCAGCCCCCCCAACTCGGCGCGCACCTCGGCGATCAGGTCCTGGATCGTCCCGAAGGCCCGGTACTGGTGGTACCCCAGCTTCAGCGCGGGCACCTGGCACTCGGCGGCCATGCGGAAGATGTCCTCGGCGTGCGGCTCCTCGGCGCTCAGGATGCCGGTGGTGAGCATCGGGACGCTCAGGCCTCTGTCCCGCAGCGTCGCCACCGCCGGCGGCAGGTCCGTAGTGACGTTCTCCGGCAGCACGTGGCCGCCGGGGCGGCAGGTCAGGTCCACGCCGTCGAAGCCCAGGCCCTTGATGATGTCCCCGGCCCCCGATACGTCGAACTCCTGGAGCATCTTCGAGAACATGATCAGTTCCACTGCGAGTCCTCCTGATCTTCGGCGCTACGCTTTCACGCCCAGCGATTTCGCGGCAGGCGCGCGCTTGGCCTCTTCCGGGACGACGGGCTCCGCACGCCGCGCGCCGCCAAAAAGCCGACTCGTGGGAGGAATACGTCGGCCGCGCGGCGCACTTCCCGCCTGTGTCACGCGGGCGGGTCGCTGCCGCCACTCATCTCACCGTCCGTCTTAGGGAGGCCCTCACACATGCTCGGCGGAGTACGCTGGAAGCTGTCGGTGATGATGTTCCTGCAATACGCCATCTGGGGCGCTTGGGCCCCCGTGCTATCCGCCTACTTGCAGGACAAGCTGGGGCTCGTGGGTGGGCAAGTCGGCACGCTGTACCTGATGCTCCCGCTCGCCTCCATGATCTCGCCTTTCATCGGCGGCCAGATTGCCGACCGCTGGGCGCCGACTCAGTGGTTCCTGGCTGTGGCGCACTTCGCGGCCGGCATCGTCTTCCTCGTCTTCGCCACGCAGACGGACTATGGCCCGATGCTCTTGCTCATGGCCATCATCTCGTTCATCTATGCGCCCACGGTCGCCCTGACCAACTCCCTCAGCTTCCATCATCTGAAGGACATCGAGCGCGAGTTCGGCGCCATCCGCGTCTGGGGCACCATCGGCTGGATCGTTGCCGGCCTGCTGCTAACGCTCTGGCGCCGCGCAGTCGCACAGGAAGTGCTGCCGGAGGTCCCCGTGATTGACTGCCTGGCTCTGGCCGGCGTCATTGCCATGCTCATGGGCCTGTTCTGCATATTGCTGCCGCACACGCCCCCCGCGCGCGAGGGGAAGAGCCCTTGGGCCTTCATCGAGGCCTTCGGCCTTTTCGCCGACAAGAACTTCGCCATCTTCATGGTCATCTCGTTCGTCGTGGCAACTGAGCTCCAGTTCTACTACATACTCACCGCCCCATTCCTCACCAGCATCGGCGTGGCGGGGAGCAACCTGCCCGCCGTGATGACGATCGCGCAGATCGCCGAGATCCTCGCCATGGCCGCGCTGCTTCCTTACCTGCTCCCCAAATGGGGCGCCCGTCGGGCCTTGGCCCTGGGCGTCATAGCGTGGCCAATCCGCTATGTGATCTTCGCCATCGGCACACCGCTGTGGCTGGTCATTGCCTCTCTGACGCTCCACGGCATCTGCTACGTCTTCTTCTTCGTCGTGGGCCAGATATACGTAGACACGGCCGCCCCCAAAGAGATCCGCGCCTCGGCCCAGAGCCTCTTCGCGGTCGTGGCCCTCGGCCTGGGCATGGCCATCGGCTCCAAGTTCGCTGGTTGGGTACAGGACCTCTTCAGCGAGTTCGTGGGCACTGAAATGGTGTCTACTGACTGGCGCTGGGTCTTCCTCGTGCCGTGCTTCCTGACCATCCTCTGTGCCATCGCCTTCCTGCTCTTCTTCCGGCCCGAGAAGGAGGTCGCCGAGGCGGGGACGGAGGACGCCGAGCCGCCAGACGCTGCGGCCGAGGCCTAGAGCAGGGGCGAGTGGGGGGGAGTCGGCTTGCGCAGGGAGGAGCGCATCTGACCGGCGACGTCACCAGACGCCAGTTCCTGAAGAAGTCGGGCCGCACGGCCTTGGGCGTGGGCCTCGGCACTACGGCCGCGCACGTGCTGACAGGCGTCAGCAAGGCTACGGCGCAGGAACTCCCGCCCAGCGAGAAGATCATCGTGGGCGGGATCGGCTGTGGCGGCAGGGGACGCGGCCTGCTGGGCGAGTTCCAGCGGGAGCCCGAGGTCGAGATCGCCGCCGTCTGTGACGTCTACGGGCCCAACCTTGACCGGGCCGTTGGGCTGACCGGCGGCAAGGCGGAGGGCTACCGGGACTTCCGGGAGCTGCTGGACCGGCCCGACCTCGATGTCGTGGTGGTGGCCACGCCCGACCACTGGCATTGCCTGCCCACCATCTTCGCCTGTCAGTCCGGCAAGGATGTCTATGTCGAGAAGCCCTTGGCGCTGAGCATCGGCGAGGGTCGCGCCATGGTCAACGCCGCCCGCAAGTACGACCGGGTCGTCCAGGTGGGCACCCAGCAGCGCGGCGGCTCGCACTTCCGCCGCTGCGTCGAGATAGTCCAGTCGGGCGCCCTGGGCACGATATCGCTGGTCCGCACCTGGCATGTGGGCAACAGCGCCCCCGGCGGCATGGGGCATCCCGAGCCCACCGACCCTCCCCGCGACCTGGACTGGGATATGTGGCTGGGCCCCGCGCCCCGGCGCCCCTTCCACCCTCAGCGGTGTCTACGACATTTCCGCTGGTTCTGGGATTACTCCGGGGGGCAGACTACCGACATCGGCACCCACATCCTGGACATCATGCTCTGGGGCATGCAGGTCGAGTCGCCGCTCGCAGTATCAGCCTCGGGCGGCAAGCTGGCCGTGGACGACTTCACCGAGACCCCGGACACGCTGCTGGCCACCTACGAGTTCCCGGGCTTCATCGGCACCTACGAGTACCACGGCGCCAACGCTCACCCCATTGACGGGCGCGGGCGCGCCACGCAGTTCCACGGGGTGAACGGCACGGCCGTGGTCAATCTGGGCGGCTACGAGGTGATCCCCGAGGGGGGACGCATGGAACCGGAGAAGGGACCGGCGGGGAGCATCAGCGGCGCACACGTCCGCAACTTCCTGGACTGCGTCAAGTCGCGCCAGAGGCCGTGGGCCGACGTCGAGGTGGGGCACAGGTCAACTATCCTCCCCCACCTGGCCAACATCTCGCTCTGGACCGGCCACAAGATTGTCTGGGACGCCAGCCGGGAGCGCTGCCTCAAAGACCCTCAGGCCAACCAGTACCTGCTCCGCCCCTACCGAAAGCCCTGGAAGATCCCCAAGAGCCTACTCTGGCACACTCCCGGCAAGATCCCGCCGGGCTCCGCGAGCGCGCGGGAATCATAGGGCTCCGTGACCTATCGGTCGTCGGCGCCGAGTTCAAGCTGTGCCACCAGATCCCCCAGCTGCCTCAGCTCACCATCCTTGTGCACCAATGTGGCCGCGTGCTGCTGCGCGGTCGCTGCGACCCATGCGTCTGCCACAGAGAGCCGTGACTGCGCTTTCAACTCCCCCGCCGCCACTATCAGGTCAGGCGATGCATCAACGCGAGTCACAGGCAATGCTTGGATCCCTGCTAACAGGCCTCGAGTCTGTGCGCGCCCGACGCGCCGCCACAGTAAGTAGTAGGCCTCCATCAGTGTCATGAACGACACCAGGACCCGGACCTCCCCCGCATCGGCCCGGTTAAGCAGCGTCTGCACTACGTCGGCACCTGGCTCGTCATCCGTGAAGGCAAAGACGGCCGAGGTGTCAAGTACATAGGTGTCAGTCCTGGCCACGCTCCTGCCTCTCCTCACGTCGTCGTTCCTCGCGTCTTGCTCGCAGCAGATGGGCAGTCATGCCCTGGCCCGCTGTCGCCCCACGGAGGGCCTCAATCGGCTTTCCAGGTACGGGAACGACTGAGATGAGACCGTTGTCATCTACCCAATCTAGACGGGTCTCCTCGTTGATGCCGTATCTGCGACGTAGTTCGGCGGGAATCACTGTTTGGCCGCCAGCTGAAACCTTCGTTCTCATCATATCCACCTCACATGGCCATCCTATATTGTATCATGCCGTAATGTCAAGGCCGCTGCGAAGTAATCGTGGGGACGAGAGCAATAGTGGTTGACTTCAACACGGATGAGGTCTGATCTCTACAGTTCTGCCCATGCCTGGCTTTGCGCCGCTACGTCTGCGGCCGCGGCATCCCCGACGTGCGCGACGATGCGGTATCGCAGGCGGATCAACTCGCCGGACGCCAGTCGCCAGCCGTCCTCGTCGAGCCACTGGAACGGCGTGGGGGACATGAACCCATAGTCGCGCGTGAACCACGTGCACGGCCACCAGGGATTGTCGGGGTGGCCCAGCAGGGCGATGCCCTCCACCACGCCGCCCCGCTGCGCCGAGAAGTCGCACCAGGCTGCCTTCTTGCCGAAGGTGTCCTGCTCGCCACGGTCTCCCGCCGAGTTCACGAGCGTCCCTCCACCGGTGACGGCCAGATCGGGGGCAGCGCGCACCGCAAAGAACGAGTGGTTCGTGCGCCTGACCTGTACGTCTCGGCGTGCGGTCAGCGTGATGTCGGCGTCGAGGAGGCGCAGGCCCTCGGACGGCGCAGTGATGGTGTAGCGCCGCTGATCGGTCAGGTCGGGCTGGTCTCCAGGGACTTGCCACATGCACTCGTCGGCAATGACAACTCGCTTGGCCTCGGAGCTCTCAATCCGCGGCCCGCGGGACACGATCTGTCCCCGGTCAATCCCTTGCTGCCAGTAGTTGCCCCGGTTGACGCGGTCGCAGGCGAAGATCACCGACCGATGGTGCGGGTACGGGTCGCCCGACTCGGTGGTCAGCGAGGCCCCCGAGGCCGGCCCCACGAAAGGGTAGAAGTACGGGTACTTCTGCGTCGGGTGCGCGCGATAACACGTCAAGGGCCGACGGTCGCAGCGCACCCATATCTGTCGGCCGAACTGGTACGCCTTCAACTCCAGCCTGGCTTCGGGCGGCGCGGCCTGCGCCCCGGCTGGCCTCATCCCCGCGGCTGCTGCCGCGAAGCTCCCGCTGGCCACCGTACGCAGGAATCGGCGACGGCTCTGCGACTCTCGCACGAGTGTGTCCTCCCAGCGGCGGTGCCGTCTACTCGTCGTAGCGGTCGAAGCGGATGATGTACTTCCACCAGTTGTTGAGGTGACCGTCCGTCTTCCCGGGCGCGCGAGGAATGTGGTCGAACCACCACTTGTGGTGTGCCCGAATGTCCCCGCCGCCCCATTCCTCGCAGTTCACGCGTCTCTTCTCGCCGGTGAGGTTGGGGTAATTGTACCAGTCGTCGCAGGTGCTCCACACGTAGCGTTGGTTGCCCCAGTCGTAGTCCGATTCGCTGTTCGGCGCGTAGTGCACGTTGCCACACCCCGCCTTGCCCGGCAGCGCCTTCTCCGTGAGCGTGAAACGGTTCCAGGCGTGCGTCTCCTTCGGCTCCCAGCTCCCGTAGACATGCCAGAGGATGGACTCCGTGCGATGCCCCAGGTCCTCCAGCATCTCGCCCACGCCGCGCTCGTAGTTGAAGCCCATGATCACGAACCGCCGCGAGCAGTCCACGTCGTCCAGTGGCGGCGCATTGCACCAGTAGGCGCCTTTGCCCACCATGATGGACTCGTAGTAGCCGAAGTAGGGCGCCCCGAACAGGAAGACCTCGTCAATCTGCCGATTCTCCACCTTCTCGCAGATGCCGAACTCCTCGATGATGGCCCTGTAATCCACCCCATCCGGCTGGTGAAACTCGCGCTCCTCCCAGGCTCGCAGGTAGCTCCCGTCGGTATACCTGAATCCGTCGGCCTTGATCGGGTATCCGTCCACCTCCAGCCGCTCCGCGATCCGGTAGCGGACCAGCCCGCCGCTGACCTCGCTAACATCCTCGATGTAGGCCCTGGTCAGCTCGTCCGGATCGTTCCAGCCCATCACGTGATGGAGCCTGCGCCCCTCTCGCGCCTCGATGATCGGATTGTGGATCAGCAGCAGCACCTTGGGTCTGGCACGCCACTTGTCCGTCGGCCTGCCGCGAGGCGCGGCGGACAGCGCAGTGGCGCCTGCGGCCAGCGCCGCGGCCGTCAAGAGGGGCAGAAGGGCCTTCAGGGCCGGTCTCGTTCTAATACGTCCCGGCTCGCCTCGCATCTCGTCCCCAGCTCTCTCCTGGCGACCTGCGCCGGCGCTGCTACCTTCGGCCCTTGGCGGCACGGACCTCCTCGCCCGGGGCACTGCCCGACGTGGTCACAGGGGCAGCCGGCCGCATCGGGCGGCGCCGCCACTTGACCAGCCTACCGGCCCTTCGGTACACTGTGGCGGATGTAACGCGGTGTCTTCCGGGCTGCTCCGTTGACCCGCCGAGGAACGCCAAGCATGGACTGCCGCCACGTCTTGTGCCTGTACCCCCACTTCGACGACCCCGCCCTGTGGCCTGCCTTGGGGCTGGACTATGTCGCCACCGCCGCCAAGCAGGTCGCGCAGGACGTCGAGCTGGTGGACCTGCGCTACGTCCAGGACTATCGCGAGTACATTCGGCCCGACACCGACGCCATCGCCGTGAGCTTCAACTGGCCCAGACACTTCGACTTCGTCACCAAGATCATCAACCACATACCGGGCACCGACCTGCTGGTCGTTGGCGGCCGCGTGGCCAGCTTCGAGTGTGAACGCATCCTCGAGGACTGCCCCAACGTGGACGTCATCGTCCGCGGCGAAGGCGAGGCCACCATCCAGGACCTGCTGAAGGCCGAGGGCCTCCACCAGGTGGATGGCGTCAGCTACCGGGCCAACGGGAGGGTGGTCCACCGGCCCAACCGTGAGATGCTGCCCATCGGGAAAATCGGCCCCCCAGACCGGTCGCTGCGGGTCAAGCCCTATGCCTTCGTGGTGGATGGGGTGGACCCGGGCGTCCGTCTCGATACCATGCTGACCAGCCGCGGCTGCCCCTACAAGTGCAAGTTCTGCACCTTCGACACCAATCCCCTCGGCCAGAAGCGCACCTGGGCCGCGCGCGACCCCGAGGACGTCGTTGACGAGATCGAGAGCATGGATGCGGATGTCATCTTCTTCAATGACGATAACTTCATGTTCGACGCGCGGCGGGTGGAGAGGATCTGCGACCTGCTCATCGCACGGGGCATCAAGAAGGCGTACGGCGGCGAGACCCGCATTGACTGCACCAAGCATCCTGAGGTGCTGGCCAAGATGTACCAGGCCGGCTTCCGCATGTTGGGCGTGGGCGTGGAGGCCACTGACGACGACACGCTCCAGGAGATGAACCGCGGCTACACGGTGAAGGACGTGAAAGAGGCCTTCGCCGTGCTGCGGGAGGTGGGCATCCTGACCGTCGGCTTCTACATCGCCGGGTGGTTTGGGCAGACGCGCGAGGACATCGTGAAGATCGCCGACTTCAGCCACGAGTGCGGGATAGACTTCGTCTGCCCCTCCATCATCCGCTATGAGCCCTACTCGGGGATGGACGAGCTGCTGGCCAAGTACCCCAACTACCACGTCTCCGAGAGCCGGCAGGTATACAGTGACGAGCTGTCCGCCGTGGAGATACAGGGCGCCACCCGCGAGATGAAGGCCAGGTTCTACACCCCTCGGCAGTACGCACAGATCCTGCGGAAGGCCTGGCGGGGCGGCCTGTTCCATCCCAAGTGGGACGAGCGCTGGTGGCAGCATCCCCTCTGGTCGGCCAAGTGGGCCACCTTCCTGCCGCGCGTGATGTTCCGCAAGCTGAAGAAGGTCACGGGGCGAGCGCGCAAGAAACGGCCCGGCCTGATGGATGGCAGGGCGACCCTGTACGGCGCGCTGCCACCCTAGCCCCGCAAAGCGCCGCCTCTCACAAGGGGGAAGGACGCGGCCTACACGCCCAGACCGCGTCGGAGGGATGACAGCACGGCTCCGAGGGGCTCTCGTGCCGCGGCGAAGTCCTCTTCCGGCCCCGACACGCTCACAACCACGAACAGCCGGTCCTCAGGGCACTCCAGCAACACGTAAGCCTGTCGCACGCTCGTCTCTCCCCGCAGCGTCTCATAGACTCGGCCAGTCGCCCACGCACCCGGGACCTCCGGGTCCAGAGTCTCCACCTGCCGGGGCGCGACGATGCCCTCCTTCTGAATGTCGCTCTCCACTGCCAGCCACAGCGACCTCTGGCGGCGCTCGGGGCCCAGGCCGATGGCCGCCGAGCTGGCCCACATGTTCCACAGGTCGGCGTCCGTCCTCAGGCGTAGCTCCACCGCCACCCGCAGGTGGCGTGCCGTCAGCGTCAGGCCCTCGTTCGTTCGCTCAAACGTTCCCTGCCACGGGCTCCAATCGGCCGGGTCCAGGGCTATCTCCAGCCTGCTTCGCACCAGCGGAAGCTGAAAGCGACCCAGCTCGGGACGGGCCGCGAGGCGCGCGAGGGCCAGGTCGCTGCGCGCTCGCACGTGATCGGGCGCCAGCGTCAAAGTGCGCTGCCAGGCAGCCACGGCAGCCTCCAGGTCACCGGTGGTGGCCAGCAGACGCCCAAGCAGATACTGCCCCTTCGGGTCGGGATTGTCGCCCCCGGCGCCTGCCGCTGCCTGCGCGTGTTGCAGCGCCCCTCGGAGGTCCCCCTCGGCCTCGGACGCCGCCGCGAGGGCCAGGTGCACTTCTGGCAGGGAGTCGTCCAGCGCCGCCGCCCAGCGCAGTTGCTCGAGGCCGGTGTCCGTGTTGCTCATGGCCGAGGAGATCGCGCCCTGGGCTGCCAGCAAGCGCGGGTCGTCCGGCGCGTTCTCCAGCGCCGCGGTGAGGGCGTCCGTCAGCCCGCCGAGGACTTCGCTGACCACTTCGGGCGGAGCTTCCTCCGAGCCGGTCAGCGCGCTCATCGCTGCCACGACTTGGCGGCAGGCGCCGCGCATGTTCCCCTGCTCCCACCAGAGTCGCGCCCGAGCGCACAGGGCGGTTGCCAGGAACTCGCCGACGCCCTGGGCCGAGCGAGAGGACCATTGCGCCCGTCTGTAGGCATCCACCAACTGGTCTAGCTCCGGCTCGTCTAGGGAGTCGGGGCCGGTCTGGAAGTCCACCCACTTGGCAGCCCGCACGATGGCCGCGTTACTTTCGTCGAAATCGGTAGACGGTCGGCCACGCAGTCCGTAACTCATGACCGAGTCGCCATCGGGCGAGTGGACTGCCCCGAAGGCGTGGCCCAGCTCGTGCACCAGAGTGGCGTTGGCGGCCTCGGGCGTGAGGGTCCCGGTGAGCGGGTCGAAGACCAGCGCGTGCGAATCGGCCCCGCCTCGGATGGCCAGGTCGCGCACCAGCACGCGTCCGCGGAACGGCGGCCAGGAGATGCCCACCACCGAGGTCTCCTCGTCCAGCAGGTGCTGAAGGTGTGGCGGCACCACGGTGACCGCGAAGCCCAGGGCCAGATCGGCGCCGGCTTGCTCCTGGACATTGACCAGGTCGGGCATGGCCGCGAACGGGTCCTCGCTCACGCCTCGCCACGGCGCAAGGTCCGTCAGTTCCAGCGAGATGTTGAACTGCCTGGCCAGCGCCTCCGAGGCGGCCTGTATCCGAGCGCGCGTCTTCGCACGCCAGTCGGCGTCGCCCAGCACGCTGGGGTGAGCGCGTGCCGCGACCGTGAGCACCCGCGGCCCGCCCAGGGAGTCCCGCAGCAGCGCTTCCAGACGCCGCTGAGCTCCCTCCTCCCCGGCCTCAGCCGCCAGCGCGATGGTGGCCCGCAGCATGTGGAGCGCTTCCCTGGAGGGCCTCTGTTGCCACATGGCGGCGAACGCCGCCGGCACCGCCTCTGGCGCGGCGAGTTGTGCGGCCAGCTGCTGCGCAGACTGGGCTTCGCCCTGTGCGAGGTGAGCATGCGCCAGGCGAACGCCGGCAGCGATGGCCGCCGGATCATCGAGGGCCGGAGCACACCATCGGGCCCAGAGGGCGTCCGCCTGCGCCAGGTCGCCCGCATCCACCCACGCGCCCAGCAGTTCCAGTGCGCATCGGCGGGCGTCGGCTACGGATGGTCCCGTGCGCTCCTCTGTCTCGGTGGGGGGGTAGCGCTCCGACAACTCCGCCAGCGTCCTCGTTAACGCCCCCGGGGATGCGGCCTTCTCCTGGAGGGAGTCCTGAATGGCTGCCGGCCAGCCTTGCCTCGGCAGCGACCAGCGCTCGGCAAGAGCGATCACCTGGCCGGCGGCCTCGGCCGTGGCGTGCGCGACCGCGATGCGCCAGCCGAGGCCCAATTCCTCAACCGACCGGGCTCCTTCCGCCAGGCAGGCTCCGAAGGCCTGAGCAGCCACATGGCGGTTGCCGGACGCCAACGCCCTCTGCGCAAGGTCGAGCGCAAACTGCCGGGTCTCCCGCCGGCGGGCCGTCCGGGGGGAGACCAGGAATTCGAGAGCGCCTGCAATCGAGTCAAGCTGCGCGTCGTCCGCGTTCGCGGCCGTTCTCAGCGTCCCCAGCCAGCCCGTACCGGTCAGCTCCCAGCCCGCCCGCGTATCGGCCGCCAGTTCGCCCTCTCCGGCGAGGCAGAGGCCGACTACGACCTGCCAGGCAGCCTCTCTATCCTCAGCCTCGCCTGGCGCGGGCGGGGGCAGTTGCCACAGGCGCAGGGCCTCCCGGGCCTCGTCCAGCGCCTGCGTCTGCACGCAGGCTCCGATGACCTCGCGGGCGACCTGCGACGGCAGGCGGCCAGGATCGGCCTCGGCCAGGGCTGACAGAAGCTCGACGGCAGCGGCCGGCGTGCCCTGACTCACGTGCAAGCGCGCCGCTTCCCCGGCGGACTCCCAGATGCGCCGGAGGGCAGCTTGGGGCTTGTAGGAGTACTTGTTCGGGAGGGAGGCCAGAAGCTCTGCCGCCAGTGCCGTGGCCTCGGCATCGCCCTGCGCCAGCTTCTCGGGAAGCTCGGCAACGAAGTCGTCAACCGCAACCAGTACCAGTGTGTCGCCGCGCCACAGGCCCACCAACTCGGCCGCTGAGCAGCATATGCGCAGGGCTTGCCCGAATCCGATGTCGCGCGCCGAGGCGGTGACCCTGAGATCACGGCCCCCGATCAGGACGATCTCCCGCCCGGCCGCCCGCGACAACTGAGACAGCACCTGGCTCACGGGACGGGCATCGGCCTCGAAAGAGACGCTCACATGGCCCAGGGGTGTGTCCGGCTCCGGAGCCGCGGCCAGCCCCACGGAAACCGCCGCGACCAGCACGGCCAGCAATGGGCGTTCAGGGCGCATCTGCGGTGCTTTCCAGGACGTTCAGGCTATTCGTACCACCGCCCGGCCCCGGCGTCAAGTGACAGGCGCGTCGGCGCCGCGGTGTGCCATCCCGGCGCGTTTCCCTTGACGAGTCGGGCGTCTCCGGGTATAATCCCGGTAGTCGAACACCCGTACGATTACGTAGTGCAGGCAGACGAGGCCCAGTCCGGAGCGCCGCAGCCTCATGTTCCCGGCCAACGAGAGCCCGCCAGAGGGACCCAGGACCATCCTCCACGTGGACATGGACGCCTTCTTCGCCTCGGTTGAGCAGAGGCTCCACCCCGAGTTTGCGGGAAAGCCGGTCATCGTTGGCGGCACTCGATCCCGGCGTGGCGTGGTGTCGTCAGCCTCCTACGAGGCCCGGCCCTTTGGCGTCAAAGCCGGCATGCCCATCTGGCAGGCGCGCCGCCGCTGTCCGCAGGGCATCTTCCTCCCTGGACACTTCGACGCCTATGCCGAAGACGGCCGCAGGGCCCTTCACATATACGAACGCTACACGCCCTGCCTGGAGCCGCTGGGCGTTGACGAGGCCTTCCTGGACGTGACCCACAGCCAGAACCTGTTCGGCAGCGGCTGGGAGATCGCGCGCGAGATCAAGCGGCGCGTCCGCGAGGAGCTTGGACTAACGGCCTCCATCGGCGTTGCCCCCAACCGTCTGCTGGCCAAGATGGCCTCGGGTTGGGACAAGCCAGATGGACTGCGGGTCATCGAGCCGGAGGAGGTGCCGGCCGTCCTCGACCGACTGCCCGTCTCAGCGCTGTGGGGTGTTGGCGAGAACTGCGCCGAGCGCCTGCGCCGCATGGGCGTCCGCACCGTCAGGGACCTACGCGGGATGCCGCTTCTACTGCTGGAAAAGCAGTTCGGCGCCCACGGCCGGCATCTCTACAACGCCTGCCGAGGCATTGATCGCCAGCCGGTCCATCCTCGCCACCGGTTCCGTCCGGCCAAGTCCATGAGCCACGAGGTCACCCTGGAGCGTGACACGCGCGACCCAAAGCTGCTGCGGCTGTCGCTGCTGGCCCTGTCGGAGAAGCTGGCGCGGCGGCTGCGGCACCAGGGCTACCGCGGCCGCACCATCGGCCTGAAGCTCAGGCTGGGCAACTTCACTACTCTGACTCGCAGTACCACTCTCCCTGACCACACCAACCTGGAAGCGGTGATCTATCGGCAGGCCGCGGAGCTGCTGGCCGGGCTGCGCCTGGGCCCTCACGGAGTGCGGCTGGTGGGCGTGTCCGTGTCCAACCTGCGCCACGGACCTATGCACGTGCAGATGTCTCTGTTCGACTTGCGTTCACAGCGATTACAGGGCCTGGCCGCAGCCAAGGACGCCATAGACGCCCGCTTCGGCGACCAGGCCGTCACGCGCGGCAGCCTGCTCGGGTTCACCCACCGGGTGCTCGAAGAGGCCGAGGACTCACCCCACGTTCACGCGTGAGTCGCGTTGACACTGGTCCGAGCGGGCGGCTATAATCGGCTCGTCATGCTCGCCTCGCGCCTTAGAACTGCCTGGGTCTTGGCGTCCATTCTGGCGCTGGCTCTGACTCCCGTCCTCTGCCGTCCGCTCGCCAAGTTCGAGCCCCTGCGCGGATGCTACGTAGGCGCCTTCATCCAGCTCGATAGCACCGTCAAGGGTGACTTCCAGCTCTTCGAGAGCCTGACCGGCAAGAAGCACGCCAGTTACTTCCGCTATCTGGGCTACGGGAAGCCCTTCCCCAAGGAATGGGCCGAGCGCGTCAAGGCGGCCGGCGCCGTCCCGCACATCGCCGTGGAGCCCAACGAGGGCCTGGACAAGGTCAGGGACAACGAGTACCTGCGCCAGTGGGCCAGGGACGCCGCCGAGCTGGGCTGCCCCATCTTCCTGCGCTTCGCCTCGGAGATGAACGGCACGTGGATGCCCTACTCGGGCAATCCCAAGCTCTTCATCGAGAAGTGGCGGCTGGTGCACGATGTGCTGGAGCGGCTGGCGCCCAACGTGGCCATGGTGTGGACGCCGTTCGCCACCCCGCTGTCCACCATTCCCAAGTATTACCCCGGCGACGAGTATGTGGATTGGGTGGGCGTCAACATCTACAGCGTCTATCGCCACGACGGCGACCCCAGCAAGCCCGCCGGGGAGGACCCTCGCGAGCTGCTACGCTACGTCTACCGGAGGTACGGCGACCGCAAGCCCATCCAGATCTCCGAATACGCCGCCAGCCACTACTGCGCAGCCGCCAAGAAGAGCATCGTGGACTTCGCCGTCGCCCGCATGAGCGTGCTCTACCGCAGCCTGGAGCGGGACCTGCCGAATGTCAAGATGATCAACTGGTTCTCGGTTGACGCCGCGCAAAGTGGCCTGGCCCACAATGACTACTCGCTCACCTCTCAGCCGAAGGTGCTGGAGACATACCGCAGGCTCGTCGCCAGCCCGTACTTCCTGAGCCAGGTGCAGCCAATCCGGATTGCCTCGGCGCCGCCCGGAGTCGGTCCAGCCACCCCAGGCCCCAGCGGGCCCGGAACGCCGTCGGTCCCCCCTGCGGCGCCCTGGACCAGCGACCTCGGGCCCGAGCCGCAGCGCGGCGTGCGTCTGCTGCTTCAGGGAGCCTCCATGGACGTGCTTCGCGGCGCGGTGGGCCTGATCGCGGACGTGGGCACGGAGGAGCCGGTGCAGTGGGTGAGCTTCAAGGTGGACGGGCGCATGGTCTCGCTGCGCAATGCGCCGCCCTACAGGTTTGCCTGGGACACCACCCGCGCCGCCAACGGCACTCACGAGCTCACGGTCGTGGCCCTGGACGCGGCCTCCCGAGAACTGGCCAGCGACGAGCTGTTGGTGGATGTAGACAACGGCTAGCACCCCCAGGCAGCATTGGCAGAAGGCAGCAGCCATGGAGATCAAGCAGGAAGTCACTGAGGAGATCGTCCGACGCATCCTCCAGGTTGCCGACCCCGACCGCATCATCATCTTCGGCTCGGCAGCCAGCGGCAGCATGACCCGCGACAGTGACATTGACCTGCTGGTGCTTGAGCACGCCCCTGCCGACCCGAGGGGGGAGATGGTGCGGATCTGGGACGCCCTGCGCGGGATGGGCTATGCCTTCGACGTGATCGTGATGGACACCCAGTGGTATGAGGGGAGCAAGAACGTGGTGGGCGGCCTTGCCTATCCGGCGAGCAGACAGGGCAAGGTGATATATGAGGCCCGATGAGGAGGTGAGCCTGCCCGTTGTCAACGACTATCTCGCTTCTGATGATCACTAGCGGTCTCATGGCGAGGTCGCCCGGAGGCGGGCGACCTCCCGTCCCGGAGAACGCACGTGGCGCCGCAATTCCGCGCATTGACAACCCCTCCTCGGCAGGGGTATACTGCCGCCGACTGACTCCGGATTGGCGGCCCCCATTTGCCGCACGGTGGCGGGCGCCTGGCGACAGAGGACCGTTGTGCCATGGCGAAAGTGAGCCTGGTAGGCCTCACTAAGCTCTTCGGCGATGTGGTCGCCGTCAAGGACCTCAACCTCGAGATCCAGGACAAGGAGTTCGTCGTCCTGGTGGGGCCCTCCGGCTGCGGCAAGACCACCTGCCTGCGGATGATCGCCGGCCTGGAGGAGGTCACCGAGGGCGAGATCCACATCGGCGACCGGCTGGTCAACGACGTCTCGCCCAAGGACCGCGACATCGCCATGGTCTTCCAGAACTACGCTCTGTACCCGCACATGAGCGTGTTCGACAACATGGCCTTCGGGCTCAAGCTGCGCAAGGTGCCCAAGCAGGAGATACGCGACCGCGTGCAGAGGGCGGCCGACATGCTGGGCCTGGCCGACCTGCTGCACCGCAAGCCCAAGGAGTTGTCCGGCGGGGAGCGGCAGCGCGTGGCCCTGGGCCGAGCCATCGTGCGCGAGCCCGCCGTGTTCCTGATGGACGAGCCGCTCAGCAACCTAGACGCCAAGCTGCGCATCGAGACGCGAGCCGAGCTGATCAAGCTGCACCGGCGGCTGGGCATTACCACCGTCTACGTGACCCACGACCAGGTCGAGGCCATGACCATGGGCGACCGGATCGTGGTCCTGCGCGACGGCTTGGTGCAGCAGGTGGACACTCCGCTGGGGCTGTACAACAACCCCGTCAACCGCTTCGTGGCCGGCTTCATCGGCAGCCCGCCCATGAACTTCCTGGACTGTCAGTTGGCCCAGCGCGACGGAGGCATATGGGTGGACGCCGAGTCCTTCGCCGTGCGGGCCTCCGACAGCCAGAACGGTGCCCTGGTGCCACACCTGGGCAAGCGCATGGAGTTCGGCCTGCGGCCGGAGGACATCTTCGACGCCGAGTTGTCGCCCACCGTCAAGCCCGAGCCGGGGAATACGGTGCGCGTGAAGGTGGAGGTGGTGGAGCCCATGGGGGCCACCTCCATCCTCTACCTCAACTCCGGCTCCCACTCCCTGGTCGCCTCCGTGGACAGCGAAACGCGCGCCAAGGAGGGGGAGGAGCTGGAGGTGGTCATGGACATGGAGCACGCGCACATATTCGACAAGGAGACCGAGTTGGCCGTGTGTTGACGCCGGCCCTTCGACTCGGGCGGGTCGGCAGGGCCGTCCCGGGAGCTGAAGGGCTGTCCTGAGCCGCTGGCAGAAAGGGCCATCGCCGGGGCACCGACCTCCTCCTGGCCGCAACGGACGGGGGTCTTTTTGGTTCGCGGCAGTCGCACAGTGAACCTGAGCGGTCCATACCGATGAGAGACCCCAAGGAGTTGGACTTTTTCGAGCACCTGGAGGAACTGCGCTCGCGCATCCTGCGCAGTGCCGCCTACATCATCATCGGGATGATCATCGTCTGGTTCATGCGTCACGATCTGTTCCTGATGGTGAAGGCGCCACTGTGGGACGGCGCCGAGCGGGCCGGGTTCCATCCTAACGACCCCGCCATCAACGACATCATCGTGGCCGGCGACAGGGTCACCAGCGGCTTCATCTTCTCGCTCCAACTCGCCTTCTTCGGCGGCATCTTGGTCTCGTTCCCAGCCATGGCGCTGGAGGCCTGGCTGTTCATCGAGCCCGCCCTGCTCGACCACGAACGCAAGTACGTGCTCGTCATACTGCCCTTCTCGGTCCTTCTGTTCGTGGCCGGCGTTGTCTTCTGCTACCTCATCGCTCCGCTGGGCATAGCCTTCCTGCTGAAGTTCCAGATGGACATGGGCATGACGCCCGTGCTGAACGTGATCGAGTACATGCGCTTCATCCTGCGCCTGCTGCTCATCTTTGGCCTGGTCTTCCAGCTCCCCATGGTGCTCATGTTCCTGAGCTTCGTCGGGCTGGTCAGCTCCAGGCAGCTCATTGACAAGTGGCGCTACGCGGTGGTGGCCATCTTCCTCATCGCCGCCATCGCCACCCCCACCACCGACCCCTTCACCATGACCATCCTGGCCGTGCCGGTCATGCTGCTCTACGGACTGAGCATCGTCCTCGCCATTGTGGTCGAGAAGCGCCGGCGCTCGGCGGAGGAAGAGGAGGACGAGCCTGCCGAACCGACCAAGCCGGCTCTGGCCGAGGCCAACCCAGCGCGGGATGCCGAGGTGGCCGACGAGCCCGACCTGCCCGAGGACCAGTCGGCCGACCAGGGCGAGGGGGACGAAGGCGAGGACGAATGGGATGAGTCGCGGGACGATATGAAGATGCACTAGCGCGCCGTCAGCCCACGGGCACGATGGAAATCGCGGCAGTCATTGACGACATCAGGGAGGCCGAGGACTACCAAGGTCAGATCGCGCACCTGCGCGAGCTGAAGCGGCGCCGCGCCAAGTACGGCGAGCTGAAGACGCCGCTCAGCAAGCAGATGCAGCAGGTGCTCAGCGGCCTCGGCATCCGCAGGCTATACTCGCACCAGGCCGAGGCCATAGAACTGGCCCTGGGCGGCGAGAACGTTGCAGTCGTGGCCTCCACCGCGGGCGGCAAGACCCTCTGCTACACGATCCCGGTCGCCCAGGCGATCTACCAGCAGCCCACCAGCCGCGCTTTCCTCATCTTCCCCACCAAGGCTCTGGCCCAGGATCAACTGCGCAAGCTCGGCAGCTTCGGCGCGGGCAAGGCCTTCACCGCTGACTGCTACGACGGCGATACGCCCCAGTCCCAGCGCCGGCGCATCCGCCGCGAGGCACAGGTCATCCTCACCAATCCCGACATGCTGCACATCGGGATCATGCCCTATCACCACAACTGGTCGGACTTCTTCCGCAACCTGCGCTACGTCATTCTGGACGAGATGCACATCTACCGGGGCGTCTTCGGCTCTCATGCCGCCAACGTCATGCGACGACTCAACAGGATCTGTCGTCACTATGGCGCCAGGCCGCAGTTCATCTGCTGCTCTGCCACCATCGGCAACCCGGGCGACCTCGCCCAGAAGCTCACCGGCGTGCCCGTCAAGGTGGTGGACAACGACGGCTCCCCCCGCGGCCGCAAGTTCTTCATCCTCTGGAACCCCCCGCTCCTGGCCCGGCGGGACCGTGGACGCCGCAGCCCCAACGTCGAGGCGGCCGGCCTGCTGGCCAAGCTGGTGCGGCGCGGGGTCAGGAACATCACCTTCACCGTGGCCCGCAAGGTGGCGGAGCTGATCCTCCAGTACGCCCGCCAGCAGCTCGAGGAGACCGACGGCAACCTGGCCGAGCGCATCATGTCCTATCGCGGCGGCTACCTGCCGGAGGAGCGCCGCGAGATCGAGCGCCGGCTCTTCGAGGGAGAGCTGCTGGGCGTTACTTCCACCACTGCGCTGGAGCTGGGCGTGGATGTGGGGGCCCTGGACGCCACCATCCTGACTGGCTACCCGGGCAGCATCGCCAGCACGTGGCAGCAGGCCGGGCGCGCCGGGCGCGGCCAGCAGGACTCCCTGGCCGTCCTGGTGGCGCTGGACAATGCCGTGGACCAGTACCTGGTCCGCACCCCCGACTACCTCTTCGAGCGCAAGAGCGAACAGGCCATCATTGACCCGCACAACCGGTACATCCTGGCCGCTCACCTGCTCTGCGCGGCGTATGAGCTGCCGCTGGAGGCCCAGGACGCCGCCCTCTTCGGCGAGGAGATGGAGCCCATCCTGGACATCCTGGCGGAGGCCCGGTATGTGGTCAAGCGACACCGCTGGTACTGGATAGGTGACGGCTACCCCGCGGGGCAGGTGAGCATCCGCTCGGCCTCGGGCGAGGGCTATGACATCGTGGACGAGTCGAAGCGCAACGCGCTGTTGGGCACGGTTGACTCGCAGTCCGCCTTCATGATGGTCCACGAGGGAGCCATCTACCTGCACCGCGGTGAATCGTACCTGGTGAAGAAGCTGGACCTGAAGGAGAAGGTCGCCTACGTGCGGCCCAGCCGCGCCCGCTACTACACCGACCCTCTGGTCGCCTCCGAGGTGCGAGTGCTCCAGCAGCATGAAGACCAGGACCTGCCCACCACCACGGCCAGCTACGGCGAGGTGCAGGTGAGCGAACGAGTGACGGGCTACGCCAAGCGGCGCCAGCTCGGCGAGGGGACCATCGGCACCGAGTCGCTGGACCTGCCGCCACAGGAGTTCGATACCACGGGCTTCTGGATTCGCGTGGCCCCCGAGACGGAGGCGAGGATCAAGGCGGACGCGGCGGACCTGGCCGGAGGCCTGCACGGCGTCGAGCACTGCATGATCGGCCTGCTGCCGCTGTTTGCCCTGTGCGACGCCCTCGACGTGGGCGGCGTCTCCCACCCCAAGCACCCAGACCTCCGGCAGCCGGGGCTGTTCATCTACGACAGCTACCCGGGCGGGGTGGGCATCTGCGAGGCCGCCTTCGCCAAGCTCCCCCAGCTAATGGAGGCCACGCGCAACCAGATCCGGGACTGCGAATGCGAGGCGGGGTGCCCCTCCTGCATTCAGTCGCCCAAGTGCGGCGACATGAACTCGCCCCTGGACAAGCGGGCCGCCCTCATCATCGCCTCGGAGTGGGCCGGGTCGGTTCAGGTGGCCAAGCCCACCAAGAAGCGAGGGAAGAAGCGCCGTGCCAAGAAGGCAAGCTAGCGCGTTGCTGGCCCTGTGCGGGATCGCCTTGGCGCTGGCCGCCTCGTGCGGCGGCCGAGGCGGGACGGTGGCCACCGTTGAAGGCCATCCGATACGCGCTGACGACTATCGCGCCGAGCTGCGACGCAGCCATGGCGAGGCAGTGCTCAGGAGCATCATCTTCGACAAACTGCTCGAGCGGCGGGCGCGGGAGCTGGGCCTCGAGGTCGGCCAGGCCCAGCGAGAACGCCTGCTGAGGGTCTGGCTCTCGCGCGGGGAGTCCGGCGCAGAGCACCAGCAGCCCTCGGGCGTGCCGCGGAGCGGGGCCGGCGTGACCGAGCAAGACCTGGACCGTGCCCGGCAAGCCCGGATCGCGGAGGCGGGCTCGCCCGGCGACCTGGAGCGCCTGCTCCGGCGCCAGGGCATGGACGAGGCCGACTTCGCGCGCGACCTGTACCGGCAAGCGCTCTTCGAGAGGGTCCTTGGGCTGTCAGTCCGGGCCACGCCGGACGAGATCCAGCGCTTCTACGAGACCCACAAGGACGAGTACCGCCGGCCCGAGCAGGTGCGCGTGCGGCTCATGATGCTCGGCTCGAAGGCCAATGCCGACGAACTGCGCGCGGTCCTGGACCTGCCCGGATCAGACTTCGCCGGGCTGGCCCAGGCCTTCTCCACCGATCCGGGCACGAAGGACAAAGGCGGTGACACGGGGTGGTTTGGGCCTGGCGACTACGCCGAGGCCATCGAAACGCAGGCGTACGCGCTGAAGAAAGAGGGCCAGATCAGCCCCGTCTTCGAGGCGCCAGATGGCTGGTGCATCCTGAAGCTGATCGGGCGACGCCCGGGCGGCGTCCAGCCTCTGGACGAGGTGCGCGAGCGAGTGCGCGGGAGGGTCCTGCAACTCAAGAGGCGGCAGGCCGAGCAGGCCTGGTTCCGCGAGCAGTGGCAGCGTACCGACATCGAGATTCTGGCGCCAGACCTCCAGGACCTGACTCCCCCCGCAGACGAAGAAGGCGCCCCCCAGTCCCCATTGGACACGTGGGCGCGCCCCAGTTGGTCCGTCCGCTAACCGCCCCAGCTAAGAGCCTATCCCAAGACCGACGCTCTCGGTCGGCTGTCATTCTGAGCGCAGCGGAGAATCTCGTGCTGGG
>JBHIEF010000032.1:0-28148 GCA_046760465.1 Armatimonadota bacterium
AGAGCGCGCGATGAGCCAAGCAGCGACGATCACGCCCGTGGAGAAGAGAAGCACCAGGAGCGCGTAGGGCCACCCGGTCGCCGCCAGACCGAGGAACACGCGCGGGAGCAGGGACAGCTCGACGCCGATCTCCTCGAACAACGCCGCCCACTTCGGCGGCAGGAGAAGGAGCAGGAAGGCGTTCAGCACGGCGAACGCGGAGACGACCGCCGCCAGCACCGCCGCGAGGATATCTACTGCCTGCCTGTCGGCCGCCTTCCGCGCCGAACCATCTCCCTCACTCATGCCTCACCACCGCCGCAGTCGTAGGGCAAGAGTTGGCCTCCTACCCCTCCGTTAGCCGCCTCCCCCCCGCCGCCCACTTGGCCCCGCGCGCCAGCAGCGTGGCGAAGTTGGGGTCCCGGCAGGACTCCGGGTTGTGCCCCAGCGCCAGGTAGAACACGCGGCCCTCGCCCCACGACTTGGTCCAGGCCACCGGCATCTTGTCCCCCTGCCACAGCGCCGAGGCCAGGATGTCCACCCGCGGGTCGTAGTCGGTGATGTACTGCTCGTCGGTGACCACGAACTCGTCCAGGCCCTCGGTGATGGGGTGCTCGGGGTCTACAACGCTGACCTGGTACTCCCGGTAGGCCGGGTGGGTGACGAACCAGCCGCCCACCATCGCCCGGTACTCCGGGCAGCCGCGGAAGGAGTCGGCGGCCGAGTGCACGCCCACGTACCCCTTGCCCGAGGCCACCCAGTTCAGCAGCCCGTTCTTCTGCGCGTCGCTGATCTCCCCTATCGTGTAGTAGAACACGAGCAGCTCGTACGGGTCCAGCCCCGGCGCCTCCAGCACCGACAGGTCCTCGTCCACGCGGGTCAGCTCGAAGTCCCCCGCCGCCTCCAGCACCCTCTGAATCTCATCCCCACAGCCCATGCCGTCGTGAATCTCCCCTCCGCAGAACAGCAAGGTCTTGATCTTGGCCATGCTTGCTCTCCCTTTGGCTGGACGCCGCCTGGCGACAGAAGGACAGCGGCGCACATGTAGCCGACCGATTGACACCGCTCACCCAGCGGGCTACAATTGGTGCAGGATGAGCGAAGCGCAGGAAGCAACCGTCCTCAAGTATCCCGTCCTCCTCGGGTACGATGCCGACTACGATGGCTACGTGGTCGAGGTGCCCGACCTTCCCGGCTGCCTGAGCCAGGGCAAGACTGAAGCGCAGGCACTCGACAACGTCCGCGAGGCCATTGAGCTGTACGTCGAGACGCTTGGGCAGGACGCGGACCCCGTACCGCCTCCCACGTGAGCTCGGGTTGGGTGAGCCGCGCGCCGGGCCCCCCTCCCCCTCTCCTGGCGGACGGTCGAGTCCGCATGGGAGAGGGGTGCCGAAGGCGGGGTGAGGGCTGCCGTTACTCCATCAACCCCGCCACCTCGTCGTAGTGCTCCTTCACCGATTCGTACAGGCCTTGGTAGATCGGGTAGAAGCTGTTGTAGCGCTCGACGTTCTCGGCTATCGGCTCCGTCGTCTCCACTACCTTGATGACCGCCTCGCAGGCCTGGGGCACCGTGCTCCAGATGCCCGTGCCCACGCCGGCCAATAGCGCCACGCCCAGAGCCCCGCCCTCGTCCGGCATGATGCGCACGTGCGCGTGGCCGGTTACGTCCGCCTGGATCTGCCGCCACAGCGCGCTGCGCGCGCCGCCGCCCGAGGCCCTGACCTCCTTGATCTCCGCGCCCATGCCCTCGATGATGCGGAAGCTGTCGCGCAGCCCGAACGCGACACCCTCCAGAATCGAGCGGATGAGGTACGCGCGGTCGCAGCGCAGCGTCAGCCCGAAGAACACGCCGCGCGCGTTCGGGTTGGGGTAAGGCGTGCGCTCGCCCGACAGGTAGGGCAAAAAGACCAGCCCCTCGCAGCCCACCGGCGCCTGCTCGGCCTCGGCCGTCATGATCTCATACGGGTCCCTGTCCATCAGCTCGGCCACACTGCGCTCGCTGTCGCAGAGCGTGTCGCGGGCCCAGCGTAGGCTGCCGCCAGCCGACAGCATCACTCCCATCGTGTGCCACTTGCCCGGCACGGCGTGGCAGAAGGTATGCGTGCGCAGCTCCGAGTCCACCAACGGCTCGTCCAGGTAGGCGAACACGACGCCGCTGGTGCCGGTCGTGCTGGAGATGATGCCTGGCCCGACGATGCCGTTGCCCACGCCGCCCGCCGCCTGGTCTCCCCCACCTCCGGCCACCGGGGTGCCCTCGGGCAGCCCGGTCAGCTCGGCAGCCCTGGCGGTCAGCTTGCCGCTGATCTCCGGCGACTCGTACACCTCCGGCAGCCACTCCTTGGGCAACTCGATCTTCTCCAGCACCGCGTCCGACCAGCGTCGCTCCTTCACGTTGAGCAGCGAGGTGCCGGAGGCATCGCTGACCTCGGTGGCATACTCCCCCGTCAGCAGCAGCCGCACGTAGTCCTTGGGCAGCAGCACCTTGCGCAGCTTGCCGTAGTTCTCCGCCTCGTTCTGCCGCAGCCAGATGATCTTAGGCGCCTGAAAGCCCGTCAGCACCGGGTTCAGCGTCTCCTCGTGCAGTAGCTCCTCCCCCACCTGCTCGGTGATCCAGTCGCACTGGTCCGCCGTGCGCTGGTCGCACCACAGGATGGCGGGTCGGATCACCTCGTCCTTCTCGTCCAGAAACACCGAGCCGTGCATCTGCCCCGACAGGCCCACGCCCTTGACGTCCTGGGGGGCAATGCCGGAGTCGCGCAGCACGATCTGGATGCTCTCGACCGTCGCCTCCCACCAGTCCCTCGGGTCCTGTTCGGCCCACAGGGGCTTGGGCGTATACAGCGGATACTCAACCGTCGCGCTGGCCAGCACCTCGCCATCCGTGTTGATGAGGATGGTCTTGGCGCCGGTGGTGCCTACGTCAATGCCTACCAGGCTGGGCATAGTCTCACTCCTCCGCCTTCTCGACGGTGACCGTGGCGCCGGCGCTCACGGCCTTGAACACCTTGGGGTCGCCCTCCACCTGGCCGAAGACGTTCACCGGGCTGGCCGGGCGAATCTCGTCGCCAGTGCTGCTGGGCGTGGGGCCGAAGAAGATGCACATGGCCGTCCCCGGCGGCCAGTAGCCCAGATCGCCCAGGTCCACCGTCGCCTGAGCATTCTCCTCCCCCACCTCCACCGGAATGGAGAAGTAGATCTCGTCGCCCCAGGTGCTGGCGCTGGCCTCGATGGGCAGAGCCTCCCAGATGGCATTGGCGGTGTTGCCGTCGTTGATGGTGGCCATGGCGCTGACGTCGCCGGCCGTGATCTTGATCCTGCGGGCCATGCTCATCCCTCCCTGTGAGGGCCCGAGTCGCGGGGACCGTTAGCTCTGGCGCGGGGCTCTCCTATTCCACGCCGATGCGCCCAGCCCCTTCTACCGCCCTGCAACCACGAACCGGCCCCCGGCATCGCGCCGGGGGCCGTCAACCTGACACTGGAAACCTGATCCCTGCCGCTAGGCGAACTGCCTCAAATGCCGCAGGCCCTTGACGAAGCCCTCCTCGCGGCCGAAGGCGCTATCCTCGTGCTCGATGCTCAGCACGCCGTTGAAGCCGTTGTGGCGCAGGCAGGCGATGTACTCGCCCCAGTCAATCTTCCCGTAGCCGGGGATCACGTACCGCCACCAGCCCCGCGCCTGGTTGCCGATCCAGCGCAGCTTCTGCTGGTTGACCTCGGTGTCCTTGGCGTGCGTGTGGAAGATGCGGTCGGCGAACCTCTCCACCGCGTGCAGGTAGTCAATCTGCTGGTGCAGCAGGTGGCTGGGGTCGAAGTTCAGCCCGAAGTTCTCGTGGGGGCAGACCTCGAACAGCAGCCGGAAGCACTCCAGGTTCAGCAGGTTGGTGGCGAACCAGTTTTCCAGCGCGATCTTGATGCCCTTCTCTGCCGCATAGGGGCACAGTTCGCCGAACACCTGCGGGCAGTCCTCGGCAATCGTCTCCAGCCGGTCCTTGCCGGGCACGGGCATGCCCGCCATGGTGCACACCACCTCCACGCCGAGCGACTCGGCCACGTCCACCAGCTTCTTCAGGTTATCCAGGGTCTCGCTGCGGGCCGCCGCGTCGGGGTCGGTGACGTTGACGTAGCTGGCCAGGCTGGAGATCCGTATGTTGTGCGCCTCCACCAGCCCCTTGACGGCCGCAACGTCCTCGTCCTTCAGCTCCGTCTGGTCGCAGTGCTTGCTGCCCGGCCCCGAGGCGACCTCCAGGCAGTCGAAGCCCACGTCTGCGGCCCACTTGACGACGTGCTCCAGCGACTCTTGGCGAAACGGCGCGGTGAGCAGGCCGACTTCCACGGCGATTCCTCCCTAGTACTACGGATTCGCAAGGCACTCTCGACAGGAGCGACGAGTGGGGGGGGGCATCGTGCCCGGCCCAGGCCTCCGCCCGGCCGGCGCAAACCTGACACCTGAAACCTGACACCTGAAAGCTGTAACCTGCCTCTAACGCAGCAACACGGCCGCGCGCAGGCTCTGCTCCGTGGCCTGAGCCAGCATGCGGGCGGCGTTGTCGGGCAGCATGGCCTCTTGCAGCGACATGGGCTCGGGGATGATGGGCAGCATGGCGTCAACGCCCTCGCACCCCAACAGCAGCGCCGAGCCATCCAGGCTCCCCGCGAAGGCGATGACCGGCACGCCATGGCGCTTGGCTACGCTGCCCACCCCGCTGATGGTCTTGCCGAAGGCGCTCTGCATGTCCAGCCGCCCCTCGCCGGTGATGACCAGATCGGCCTGTGCCGCTACCTGCTCGAACCCGACCGCCTCCAGCACGATCTCGATGCCGGGACGAAGCTCCGCGCCCAGGAAGGCCGCCAGCCCCGCCCCCAGCCCGCCCGCGGCACCGGCCCCGGGCAGGTCGGCCACGTCCGCGCGCAGATCGCGCCTCACCACCTGCGCGAAGTTGGCCAACGCGGCGTCCAGGCGCTCGGCGGCTTCCGGAGTGGCACCCTTCTGTGGCCCGTAGACCAACGCGGCGCCCGTGGGGCCGCACAGCGGGTTCTTGACGTCGCAGGCCGCCAGGACGGTCACGCCGGCCAGCCGCGTTCTGAGCTCGCCCATCTCCACGCGTGCTAGGCGCGCCAGCTCCGCGCCCCCGTAGCCCAGCTCGTGCCCGTCCATGCTGATTAGCTTCACGCCCAAAGCCTGGGCCATGCCCGCGCCCCCGTCCACGGTGGCGCTGCCCCCCAGTCCGATGATGAGCCGCTTACAGCCCCTGCTCAACGCGTCGCTGATGAGCTCGCCCGTGCCGTACGTGGTGGCCACCACCGGATCGCGCCGGTCGTGGGGAACCAGCGTCAGCCCCGAGGCCGCGGCCATCTCGATGGCGGCCGTCTCCCCGTCCCCCAGCAGGCCGTAGCCCGCCTCCACCGGCTCGCCCATCGGCCCGGTGACCTCCAGGCTCACCATGCGCCCGCCCGTGGCATCCACCAGGGCCTGCGCCGTGCCCTCTCCCCCATCGGCCAGTGGGATCTTGGTGATCTGTGCCTCCGGCAGCGCCCGCTCTACGCCCTGGCCGATGGCCTCGCAGGCCTCGTTGGCGGTCAACGAGCCCTTGAAGGAGTCCGGAGCCACCAGCACCCTCGGCCACGCCAACGGCACTACCTGGGCCGCCCGGGCGGACTGCTCCGTCTGCTCCTTGAGGGATACTCCCAGCTCCCGCAGGGAGGTCTTCGCCCTCTCCACGGCTCGCCGAGCCCGCACCAGGTCCATGACGGCCGCGTGGATCTCCTCGCTCTCCGAGGCCACCGCCGCCACGTGCGGCTCTTCCTCCATCGCCTCCGTCAGGTTGGGCACGAGCTGGCGCACGGCCTCCGCGCTGACTCCGATCGAGGTCAGACGCCGCCCTACCTCACCCGCCTGCTCGTGCGCTAGCCCAATGAGCAGGTGAACCGAGCCAATGGCTGGCCTGCCTGCGCTCTCAGCCTCCTCCGCCGCGGCGCGGAACACCGCCTCGGAGTCCGCCGCGAAGCCGCGCAGGCGCGGCGTCGGCTCCTCCCCGCGCGCGACGTCCCGTCGGCAATCGGCGATGAGGCACGAGGGGTCCACTCCCAGGGCCCGGAGGGCCTCGTCGGCGCCACCCTCACCCAACTGGAGCAGGCCCATCAGCAGGTGCCCGGGGGCGATCTCGGCGGCGCCCAGGCCGGCGGCCTCGTCCTGCGCCACCAACACCGCCCGCCGGGCCACGTTGGTTAGCTGGTCCCAGTAGCGCACGCCGTCCCTCCGTCTCGGCAGCGAGGGAAGGTAACCGGTGGCTCTTACAGCCCGGCCCAGGCCTCGCGGAAGGTGCGCTTGGCGTTGGCGATCACCAGGTCCGGCGACTCGCCCTCCAGCGGCTTGACCTCGAACGTCACCACCGGCTTGGCTGTGGGCACCTCACTCTGGAAGTAGCCGATGTACACCAGAGTCTCCAGGAAGCGCTGGAGCTCGGGCACCCCATTCTCTCCGTCTGGATGCCCGAAGCGCGGATGGTAGTCGCCATAGGCCGGGTGCTCCGCGTCGCGCTTGATGCAGTTGCCCGCGTGGATGTGGATGAGGTCGTTCTTGACCGCCGTCAGACAGTCCTCGATGGTCTCGTCCAGGATCGGGATATGGCTCAGATCAACGCACAGACCGAAGTTCTCCACGCTGTCGCGCACGCGATAGGCCAGGGTCGCGGCCTCCTCGCTCGGGCCGATGAGAGACTTCTTGTCGTAGGAGCGATCGAACTGCTCCAGCGACACCCAGATGGGGCCGTCCTCTCCCTTATCGGCAGCGTGCTTGCAGATGTCCACCAGCGACTCGACCAGCAGGTCCATGGCCTGCGGCCTGTCCGCGTCGCCCGGATCGGGGCCGGCCAGGCAGGCCACCAGGGGGCTACCCAGCTCGGCGGCGAAGTCCACCGACTTCTTCACCTCTTCGACCGCCGCCTGACGACCGGCCTCCTCCAGATCATTGAGGCTGAGCTTGTTCAGCAGCAGGCCCGGCTGGGCGCCGACCCCCAGCCTCAGCCCACTCACCTCGGCCACCTGCTTGAGCCCCTTAGTCACCTCGGGGTTCTCGCTGCGCCGCACCTCCAGCACCCCGAAGAAGTCGTCCGCCGCTATCTGCTCGGCGGTCTCCACGATCGGCCCCTCGTCCTTGATGATATCGGGCCAGGCCATGAAGTGCACCAGGCCCAGGTCCATCATCGTGCGCCAATCCGTGTCCATCAATCAGGCCTCCAATAGCCAGGCTGCGCCCACAGAGGCAGGACTTCCCTCGGCCTCAGGGGCTGACCTCGCGCAGCAGCGCCTCCTCGGCCTTCACCCACTCGTGAGCGGGGTCGTCGGCCGGCCGCATCAGGCGCGTGGGGCCGGCCAGCATCCACAGGTAATACAGCTGATAGCCCGGCGCGGCCACCACCGGATGATACCCCTTGGGGATGATGACCGTGTCGCCGTCGCGCAGGACGTACGTCTCGTCCAGGTCGCCCTCCGCGCTGTAGATCCGCTGGATGCCGAAGCCCTGCGGCGGATTCACCCGGAAGTGGTAGATCTCCTCCAGCTTGACCTCGTGGGGCAGGTTCTCCACGTCGTGCTTGTGCGGCGGGTAGCTGGACCAATTCCCCGGCGGGTTGTAGGTCTCCCCCACCAGCAGCTGCTCGGCCGGGACGTTCTCGTAGATGATGTCCTGCACGTCGCGGCGCCAGTTCCACTGCCCCGCCGACTTGACCCGCACCTGGTCGGGAGTGACTAGCTGCGGCTCCGCCTCCACCGTCGCCGGCGTGGCGCAGATGGCCACCTCGCAGTCCGTCTCGGCGATGATCTCCTGGGGAACACTCGGCGGCACGTAGACGGCCGAGGCCTTGCCGGCGAAGACATTGGCCCGCTGGCCCACGTGCTCAAAGGTAGTGTCGCCGCACTTGACCGTGCAGGTCCCGCCCAGCACCACGATGGCGCTCTCCGCCTTGGCCAGCTTGGTCTCGTGCGTGTCGCCCTGTTTGAGGCGCTCGATGCAGAAGCCTATCTGCTCGCCCTTGGCGAACTCGGCGATGCGTATGGAGTTGCAGCCGTCCTTCAGGTCGGCGGGAATGTGAAGCCGCACGGCCATGCCTCCCCTGCAACATGCGCGGGCCAGGACTACAGGCGGAGACAGGATTATACCAGAAAAGGGCAGGGGTGCAAAGGACGGCGCCCTGCACGCCCTCGTGCAGCGCGCCGACATGGACCGGCAAAGGCAACGCCAAGCGCGCGCGCTACAGCTCCGGCCACTCCACTAGTTCCGTGTCCAGCCCCTCGTCCGCCAGCGGCGTGCCCACCAGCTCCTCGTGGCACTGCGACACCCACCCGCGGTGCCTGGACTCGGCCTCGATGAACCAGGTCAGCACCTCGTCCAGATCGGAGTCCTCGTTGCGCTCGCGCCAGCGGCGGTAGAACTTCCCGCTCCCGACCTCCAGCGCGTACGCCGTCTTCAGCACGGCCGCCGCATCGTCCGACGATATGCGCGGCGCGGCCGTCTTCAGCACGTGCGCCCGCACGTACGAGCCCAGGGGCCTCGACCAGCGCTTATCTTCCAGCCGGTTGCCGAACAACTCCTCGAGAGCCGCCAGGTGCTCCGCCTCCGCACGCGCCAACTGGCCCAGCACCTCCGCGGCCCGAGGGTCGGTCACCTCGCTGGCAGCGGTCGCGTAGAGCCAGCGCATGGTCTCCTCGAACCGACAGCCGAAGTCAAACAGCCGCTCCTCTTCGGTCACGGCAATCACCGCCTCATGCTTGAGGGTCCGAACGCTGGGGGGTTCCCCGCCGTTCCCAACGTCATGTGGCGGGCATCACGACTCGGCCACAATGAACTCGTGCAGGCGCGGCATCAGGTCCCGCTCCACCTCCACCTCCGCCACCACCTTGTCGTCCTGGTAGTCGGTGCTGACAACCCGCCCGTGCTCGTGGGGCAGCTTCAGCACGCCCAGGCGATCGTACGGCACGTGCAGGGTCAGCGGGACGAGCCGCTCGACCAGGGCCTCGGTCAGCGTGGCCCGGAGCGCGTCCAGATTCGTGCCCCGCAGCGCGGAGAGGGCCACCGCGCCGCCCGTCTCCGCCCGCAGGCCCGCCAGGCGCTCCGCGTCGGTGACCAGGTCCAGCTTGTTCAGCGCGATGACCATGGGCCGATCCAGCGCCTCCAGCTCCTCCAGCACCGCCCGCGAGGCTGCGATCTGCTCGCCGGCGTTCGGGTCGCTGGCGTCCACCACGTGCAGCAGCGCGTCCGCCTCCACCACCTCCTCCAGCGTGGCCCGGAAGGCGGCCACCAGTTGATGCGGCAGGCGCTCGATGAAGCCCACCGTGTCGCTCATCAGCGCCTCCATTTGCCCCAGGTCCACCTTGCGCACGGTCGGGTCGAGCGTTTCGAAGAGGCGGTTGCTGGTGGCGATGTCCGTGGCGGCCAAAGCGTTCAGGAGCGTGGACTTGCCGGCGTTGGTGTAGCCCACTACGGCCACCAGCGGCAGGCGCGAGCGCCTGCGCTCGCGCCGCGCCCGCGCCCGACGCGCCCGCACCTCCTCCAGGCGCCTCCGCAGCACCGTCATGCGGTGCCGGATGCGCCGCCGATCCAACTCCAGCTTGGTCTCGCCCGGCCCCCGCACGCCCAGCGGTCCGGCGCCACGACCCGTGCCTCCGATCCGCGACATCATCACGCCGAAGCCGGTCAGCCGCGGCAGCGTGTACTCGAGCTGCGCCAGTTCAACCTGGAGCTTGCCCTCGGCCGAGCGCGCCCGCTGCGCGAAGATGTCCAGGATGAGCTCGGCGCGGTCAATCACCTTCACCTCCACCGCGTCGGCCATGTTGCGCTGCTGCGCCGGCCGCAGCTCGTCGTCCACCACCACCAGGTCGGCGTCCTGCGCCGCCACCGCGGCCTTCAGCTCCTCCAGCTTCCCCTTGCCCACGTAGGTGGCGATGTGCGGCTGGTCCCGGTCCTGAAGCACCGTGGCCACCACCTGCGCCCCGGCCGTGCGCGTCAACTCCTTCAGCTCCAGGAGCTGGCGCCGCAGGTCGTCGGCTTGCCCCAGGGCGACGATGATGGCTCGCTCGGGACGGTCGAGAACTGGGAGATCGGAGGCAGTCTCCATGACGCACGCGGCTGCGGCCCTCCCCAACCCATAGATGCCCGCCCGCCGGCGTTGGTAACCGCCGCACTGCGCGCTCGGGCTCAAAACTCCAGGTCGAGGTTGTCGCTCATGCGCTGGATTCCCTCCTGGATCTTCGCCTCGGGGTTGTCGGCCTTGATGGTCAGGCTCATGCGGAAGTAGCCCTCCCCGTGCTCGCCGTAGGCCGCGCCGGGGATGACCAGAATCCCGCAATCCACCAGCAGCCGCTTGGCGAACTCGGCCGAGGGCACCCCCCTGGGGCAGGGCGCCCACACGTAGAAGGTGGCCTTGGGCTTCTCCAGGCTCCAGCCCAGGGAGTTGAGGCCGTCCACCAGCAGGTCCCGCCGACGCTGGTAGACTCGGCACACTTCCTCCACGCACTTCTGCGACCCGCGCAGCGTGGCCGCTCCTGCGCGCTGTAGGGCCAGGAAGACCCCGTTGTCCACATTGGCCTTCATCCTGCTGAGGGCGGCGATCACGTCGGCATTGCCCCACGACCACCCCAGCCGCCAGCCGGTCATGTTGTAGGTCTTGCTGAAGGAGTAGAACTCGATGCAGCACTGCTTGGCGTCCTCGACCTCCAGGATGCTCGGCGGTCGGTAGCCGTCGAAGGCGACCTCTGCATAGGCCGCGTCGTGACAGATGAGCGCGTCGTGCTCCAGCGCCCAGCGCACCGCCTCCTGGAAGAACTCCGGCGTGGCCAGGCCCGTGGTGGGGTTCTGGGGGTAGTTGAGGAACAGCAGCTTGGTCTTATCGGCCACCTCGGCGGGGATGGCGCTGAGGTCCGGCAGGTAGTCATTCGCCGGCAGCAGCGGCGTGGCGTAGGGCGTGCCCCCGGCGAAGCTGGCATTGGCCCGGTAGACCGCGTACCCCGGATCGGGCACCAGCACCACGTCGCCCGGGTTCACGAAGGCCCAGTTGATCAGCGCCAGGCTGTCCTTCGTGCCCGAGGCCACGTGCATCTCCGTCTCCGGGTCCACCTCGATGCCGAAGCGCTGCCTGGCGTGGTAGGCGATGGCCTCCCGCAGCTCCATGTCCCCGTAGCCCGTCTCGTCGTACCGGTGCCATTCGGGGTTCCAGATCTCCTTCTGGTAGGCCTCGACGATGTGGTCAGGGGTGGGCTGGTCGGGGTCGCCGATGCCCCAGTCCACCAGGTCCCGCCCCTCCGCGATGGCCTTGGCCTTCAGCTCCGCGATCTCGCGGAACGGATACGGCGGAATCTCCAGAAGTCGTTGAGCCGGTTGCACGCAGACCCTCCCTTTCAACGCCTGTCGCAGTGTACCCACCCCGCCACTCAATGTCGAGAGGACCTGACGCAGACTGCGCCCGAGCGCGCTCGGCGGGCTGGCCGGGCATGGCTTGGCGTGCGGTGGGTAGTCGCAGGCTTGCGGCCGGCGGTGGTAGCGTCGCCCCCGCCGCCCTAGCCCCCCACCCGCTCCTCCAGCGACGCGATCAGGGCCTCGGCGTCGAAATCGCCGCTGAAGGCCTCCTCGGCCGGGCCACTCAGGAAGACGTGGTCATTGCCCGCCCACTCGATGTGCAGCTCACCGCCGGGCAGGGCCATGGTCACGCTGCGCCCGGTCTGTTCGGTCAGATTGCAGGCCACCGCCGCCGCGCACGCCCCCGTCCCGCACGCGAGCGTCTCCCCCGCTCCCCGCTCCCACACGCGCATCTTCGCCCGATCATGCCCCAGCACCTGGACGAACTCGACGTTGGTGCGCGCCGGGAAGGCCGGGTGCGTCTCGATGGCCGGGCCCAGCCTCGCCACCGGGTAGGTGTCCGGGTTCTTCACGAACAGCACGCAGTGCGGGTTGCCCATGGACACACACGTCACCGCCAGCTTCTTGCCGTCGGCCCGCAGCGTCTCCGCGACCACCGGCTCGGAGGTGGTGTGGCCCTTCAGGCGCACGGGAATCTGGTCTGGCGCCAGCCGCGGCCGGCCCATGTCCACCCGCGCGCCCACCACCCGCTTGCCCTCGAAGACCAGCTTGGTCTTGATCAGGCCCGCGCCGGTCTCGACCTCCAGGTTGCGCTCAGTGGTCAGTCCCCGCTCGTACACGTACTTGGCGAAGCAGCGCATGCCGTTGCCGCACATCTCCGCCTCGCTGCCATCGCTGTTGAACATGCGCATGCGGAAGTCCGCAGCCTTGGCCGTCTCGATCAGGATCAGGCCGTCACTGCCGATGCCGAAGTGGCGATCCGAGACCGCCCGCGCTAGCTTGCACAGATCGTATCCGGCCAGGTCCTGGCCGACGGCATTAACGTAGATGTAGTCGTTTCCCGCACCGTGCATTTTGGCGAACCGCATGGGCGGGCAGCCTCCCTCTCGGGCCGCGCGTGGCCTCGGCCGCGCGGCGCTGTGACTGGATCACGCCTCCACGGGGATAGACGTCAGGGGAAGCGGCGGCCGCTAGTAGCGACCGCCGCGTCGCTTGTCAGGCGGCGGGCCCAGCGCGGCGATCGCACTCTTGTAAAGCAGCACGTCCTTGCCGTCGCACTGCACCAGTATGGTGAAGGCGTCAAACGCCTTGATAGTGCCCCGCAGCTCCCGGCCCGACATCAGCAGCACCTTGACCAGCGTGCCGGCCACACGCAGTTGATTCAGAAACTCGTCCTGGATGTTGCCCTTGCCCCGCGGCGGTTTCGAGGCCTCCGTTGGCGCTTCGGGGGGCGCTGCCGGCGGCGCCTCCGGGGCCGCCTCCGGCTCCACCTCGGGCTCTTCACGCGGCGGGGGGATGAAGGTATCCATCGCAGATCCACCGTCCGACGGCCTCAAGGCCGCCCAGTTTGTGCACGTCAACCCATTGCACACGTTGGTCGCGACGAAACCAGGTGTACTGCCGCTTGGCGTACCGCCTGGTATCACGCTCAGCCAATCTCAGCGCCTCGGCCACCGTCCCGCGGCCCCGCAGCGCCGCCGCGAGGTGCCGATATCCCAACGCCTGGAGGGCCTGACACTCGGGCGACAGCCCCTGCGCCAGCAGCCGCTCCACCTCGGCCACCAACCCCTCCTCGACCATGCGCGCGAAGCGCTGCTCAATGCGCGCGTATAGGAGCTCACGCGGCATGGTCAGCCCAAACGGACGGTCATTATAGCGCAGGCGCGGCGCAGCGTCAACAGCCTGGAGTTCGCTGATGGGGCGTCCGCTGACGCTGTACGCCTCCAGGGCGCGGATCACGCGCTTCACGTTGTGCGGGTGGATCTTGGCGGCCGCCGCCGGGTCTACCTGCGCCAGCCGCTGATGCAGCGCCTCGGGCCCGAGGCGCTCCGCCTCCGCCTGGAGGCTCTCGCGCAGCCCCGAGTCCTCGCCCCCGGGCGGGAATACGTAGTGATCCACCACCGCACTCACATACAGCCCCGTGCCCCCGCAGAGGATGGGCAGCTTCCCCCGAGCGTGAATGTCGGCGATGGCCGCCTCGGCGTCCCGCTGGTACTGCTGCACGCTGTAGGGCTGGGCCGGGTCCGCGCAGTCAATCAGGTGGAACCGCGCCCGCCGCCGCTCCTCCGCCGTGGGCTTGGCCGTGCCCACGTCCAGACCCAGGTAGATCTGCATCGAGTCGGCCGAGACGATCTCCCCCCCCAGCCGCCGCGCCACCTCGATGGCCACTGCCGTCTTGCCCACCGCCGTGGGGCCGACGATGACCAGCAGGGGAACGCACTCGGAGGCGTCCGGGGATTCGCCTTTCATGGTCGGCCGAAGCGCTTGCCCAGGTCGCTGAGGCTCAAGGTGACGATGATGGGCCGCCCGTGCGGGCACAGCGCCGGCGAGGAGGTCTTCAGCAAGTCGCCCACCAGGGCGCGCATCTCCCTCTCCCCCATCGCCTCCCCCGCCTTGACCGCGCTGTGGCAGGCGACCGCCGTGATGACCTCCTTGCGCCGCTCCTCCAGGCTCTGCGGCAGCTTGGTGCCGGCCAACTCCTCCAGCAGATCCCGCAGCACGGCCTCGTAGTTCTGGCCCTCCAGCAGCAGCGGAATGCCCCGGATCACGTAGGACCGGTTGCCGAAGTCCTCGATCTCGAACCCCAGCGCCTGGAGCGTCTCCAGGTTGTCCTCCAGGGCCGCGGCCTCCCGATGGCTCAGCTCGAGCGTCACCGGCACCACCAGCCCCTGACTGGCTGGCGTGCTGGCCCGCGCCGCACTCAGCAGGCGCTCGTAGATGACCCGCTCGGCGGCCACGTGCTGGTCAATCAGCAGAATGGACCCGCCCGACTGGGCCACGATGTAGGTGTTGTCCGCCTGGCCGATAATGCGAACGTTGTCCGTGGCCCCCTCCGGAATCTGCGCCGCCTGGGGCTCCAGCGGCTCCCGCTCGCCCTCGGCGCCCGGCTCCCCTGCCGTCCTGCGGCTCAGCTCCTCCCCGAAGGCCGCTGCCTCCGCCTCCGTCCGAGGCAGCCAGGCGCGTTCGCGTCCCCCCTCGTACTGGCGGCTGGTCTGGAGGTCGGCCCGCAGGTCGTCGCGGCCCAAGGAGCGCTGGTGCGGCCGCGCCGCCGTCCGGCTCTCCCCCGGCGGCAGCGACAGGTCCCGCACCGGCGCCGTGCCGCTCAGCGCCTGCTCCACGGCCTGCTGGACCAGATTGTGCACCTCCCAGTCCCGCGTGAAGCGCACCTCGATCTTGGTGGGATGCACGTTCGGGTCCACCAGCTCCGACGCGATCTGGATGTGGATCGCGGCGATTGGGAACCGCCCCGAGGGCAGCAGCGACTGAAAGGGCTGATTCAGCCCGTGCGACAGTGTGCGGCTGCGCACGAAGCGCCGGTTGACGAAGATGCTCTGGTACGAGCGGTTCACCCGCGAGAGCTGCGGCGTGGACACGAAGCCGTGGATGGAGATACCCGCCGACGCCAGCTCCACCGGCAACAGCTCGCGGGCGGCGTTCTTGCCGTACACCGTGGCCATGACCGAGCGCAGGTCGGCGCCCTGCGGCGTGCTGAACACGATCTTGCCGTTATGGGTCAGGCGCAGGGCCACCTCGGGATGCCCCAGCGCCATCCAGGAGACCACGTCCGCGATGTGTCCCCTTTCCGTGGCCGAGGTGCGCAGAAACTTGCGCCGCGCCGGCGTGTTGAAGAACAGCCTGGCCACCTCGACGCTGGTGCCCGGCGGGCAGCCGACGGCCTTCACCTCGGTCACCTCCCCGCCCTCGGCAACCACCTTCACCCCCTCCTCGCTGTCGTGTTCGCGCGTGGTCAGCGTCAGGTGGGAGACCGAGGCGATGCTGGGCAGGGCCTCCCCGCGGAAGCCCAGCGTGCCGATCGAGCCCAGATCCTCGGCGCTGTGTATCTTGCTGGTGGCGTGCCGCTGAAGGGCCATGATGGCGTCCTCCCGGCACATGCCGCAGCCGTCATCGGCCACGCGGATGAGTTCCCTGCCGCCCTCTACGGCCTCCACCGCAATGCTCGTGGCCCCGGCGTCCAGCGAGTTCTCCACCAGCTCCTTGACCACGGAGGCCGGGCGCTCGACCACCTCGCCGGCCGCGATCTTGTTGACCACCGACTCGTCCAGCAGGATGATCCTTGGGGGCATTGGCGGCGACCCGCTAGCTAGTGCGCGTCAGGGGGATTATAGCCAACGGTCAGGGGAGTGGCAAGTTGTGGGGCCGGCGGCTCTGGGGCAGCAGCCTCTACTCAGCCGCATACTGCTCCCACTGCGCGGCGACCTTGGCCTTCTCGGCGTCCCCGTCGTGCACGTACAGCCGATAGCGAAACTCGCACGGCAGGGCCACCGGCTCCTCGTGGCAGGGAATCGGCCCCATCCACCCCTCGTTGCGCATGATCCAGGCCGGCGGGTGATGGGGATTGTCGGGATGATCCAGGATGGCGATGCCGTTCCACGTGCCGGGCGCGACCGGTCCCGAGTAGTCGCACCAGTCGGCGCGCTTGAACAGGCACTGCTCCTCGTTCACCTCGCCCGTGGCTAGCTGCACGCGCCCGCCGTTGCGCACGGACATCGTCTCGGCCACGCGCACGCCCAGCGGGCCGTAGTTGGTCTTCTCCAGCTTGACGCCAGCGGCGGCGGGCTTCAGGTCCAGGTGCAGGTCAATCACGTATTCGTCGCCCGGCAGCAGCCTAACGCGGACCTCGCGCACCTCGTTGACCAGCACCTCGCCCTCGGCGGTGGTCCACTCCAGCTCGGCGGCGAAGGCGGCCGTCTCTCCCTCTTGCTCGAACCTCAGGATACGGCGCTGGCGCATGGCGCCCGACTTGCCGCCCAGGCTCCAGAAGTCGTGCCCCGCCACGTCGTGGTGGGCTATCCACACGGAGCGATGGTGCCTGTGCCCGACGGGGTCTATGGGGTGTCCGTAGCGGGTAACGTACCGCCCGGCCGGGCCGACCACGGGGAAGAAGTAGGGCGAGCCCTCCCCGAACCGATAGGCGCACAGCTCCACGCCCTCGCGCTGGAAGCTCAGCACCTCGCCCGGCAGCGGCACTATCTGGAGCAGAGCGAACGCGATCTCGGCCAAGCTGAACCTCCCGACGCCTACTCGGCGTCCTCCCCTTCTCCCCCCTCCTCCTCTTCCCCTTCCGACTCCTCGCCGCCCTCCTCCTCCGGCGGCGGCTCCGGCTTCTTGGGCAGCTTGGCGGGAACGGACCAGTTCTGGCCCGGGAGCTTGTCGTGCTTTATCTCCCAGCCGTTCGGCGCCTTGTCCCCGTCCGAGTCGAGCTTCTCCACCGCCCGATATGCCGCCCGCTGATACAGGCCCAGCCCGCCGCGCTCAGGATCCCACTTCGGGATTTCGTTTCTCTTCTTCTTGTACTCGCGCTTGAGCTTGCGCGAGGTCTTGCGGAGGTCCTCCCCGTACGGATTCAGCTTGGTGCCTCCGCGGCGCTTCAGGTGGCAGAGCATGCACGAGGCCTTGACCAGCTCACTGCGCCTCGGGGGCTGATATATGCGCCGGAACTGCGTCTGGTGCTCCGGCCGCGCCCCCACTCGGCCGCCGGCAAGCACCACCGCCGCCGCTGCCACTATCAGCAGGCCTGCTCTCGCTTTGGCGCCCATGCTCGCCCCTCTCGCTCTCCGCCCACCGTCGTCAGGCAGCCTTCCCATCGTAGCGCCCCGCCTCCTTGGCGTAGGTCACCACCTCACACAGCGTCTTCGGGTTCACCCCCGCGTAAGTCTCGCCACCCACCGCGAAGATGTACCCCCCGCCGGGCATGCCGATCTCCAGGCACCGATCCGCCGCCGGGCGCGCCCTCTCCATATCATAGTACAAGTCGCGGCAGTTCAAGTTTCCGCGAATCACCGTCTTTTTCGCCAGGGCCGGCTTAGCCACGGCAATGTCGGAGAACCCGCCGATGTCCATTTCGGTCAACCGCACCACGTTGGCCAGGTCCTCGAAGAGGTGATCGGCCGGGCCGTCCATGTGCAGACTGCGCCCCTCCTGGCCGAAGCGCTCGTAGATGGCCAGGTTGTACGGCAGCACCAGTCGTCGCCAGGTCTCCAGGCTCACCATGGCCGAGTTGTCGTCCGCCAGGCCGATGCTCCTGGGCAGGGCGCCGCCCGTGCGCGTGGCGTTGTACTCCACGCAGACCATGAACGCCGCCAGCAGCTTGTCGAAGAAGCGGCGGATCACCTCGGGGCGCTCCACCATCAGCTCGTAGACCAGGTCGGAGTCGGCGATGGCAGTGGCGCACGACAGGGGCGGGTGAATGCCGAAGCCCCCGCCCACCGACACCTCCAGGCCCCGCTCCCGCACGCGCTCCCTGAACCGCTCGACGCGCTCGTAGTGCTCCTGCACCCCGCTGGACTTGGCCGGGTCGGGCACCTCCAGGCGCTCGATGTCTTCCACCGTGTGCAGGCCGCGCACGATCCACGGCGAGGTGCCGCGCGGGCGCACGATCTCCAGGCCGAACAGCAGCGCCTCCGAGATGGGCCCGCGGTCCAGGTGCAGGCCGTAGCCGGTGCGGTCGTCCCCCAGCTCCTCGAAGCACCAGCGCTGGCCCGCCAGCTGCACGTCAATCTGTAGGTCGAGGTCCTGGTAGTAGTCGGCGATGTCCACGCCCACCAGCGTGCAGAAGAAGCTGCCCCCCACGCTGATGCTGATGGGCACGCGATCCGGCTCCTCGAAGCGCCGCGCCCGCGCCAGGCGCTCGCGGGAGGCCTCGATGCGCTCGCGGTAGTCGTCCAGGTTGATGGGCTCTGCGCTCAGCATCTTCCTCGCCCTTGGTTAGCCCTGCCGGGCGCGGCCTCCTTCCCGGACGGCAACCAGGGGAGCCACCAGGAGCGGCTCCCCCGTGTCAGTGGCAGTGTTTCACCGTCGAGCGCGCCAGCGTCTACTCGGGCACCCTCTCTCGCGGGCCTCGACCACGGAAGCGCTCCAGAATGGGCGGCGGCTCCTCCTCCAACTCCGCCTTGGCTATCAGCGAGAGGTCGTCCGCGCTGAACTTGTACAGCGTGTTGCCCTTGACCACGAACACCGCATCGCCCGCAACGGCGATGGCCGGCGGAGCGGCCGCTTCCGCCTGCATGATGCGTAGGCGCGCCATCGCCTCCGGGCCCATTCCCCCGCGGTCGCGCAGGCGCTCGAAGCGCTCGCGCATCTCCTCCCGACGGGCGCCCGGGTCCCGCCGCGCGTCGCCCTCTTCATCCTCCACCACCGGCGCGCGGGGCGCGTCCCCCTCCTGAGCCATCGCCGGCGTGAAGACGAGGGCCGCGGCGACCGCGCCTGCGGCCACCAGAACCACCACGGCGATCAGTTTCGGTGCTGTCCACCTGCTGAGCATATCAGTTCCTCCCATCCGGCGCCCAAGCGCCAAGGATGAAACCGGTCAACCAGTCCACAGTAGTAAGGACACCTCTTCTCGCCCCACGGTTCCCTGCCCTCCGACAACGACTCCTTTTCGCCCCCGTCGCGTTGACTCGGCCCTGTCTGTCTGTTAGACTTGGCGCGCCTGCGAGCCACGCACCGACTCGGCGTGACCCGCCTATCCGCCCCAGAGGAGCCGCCAAAATGGACCCAGAGGCCACCAAGGAGCAGCCCATGCCGCCGGGACCTGGCGTTGACATCAGCGAGGTCGGCTGGGGATTCGCGCGCACCCGACTGCTGTTGACGGGCCTGGAGCTCAAGGTCTTCACCCACATCGCCAACGGCAAGACGCGGGCCCACGAGGTGGCTCAGGCCGCCGGCGCCAGCAACCGGGGCATGCGCATTCTCCTGGACGGACTGCTGGCCGTGGGGCTGCTCACCAAGACCGAGGGCGAGTACGGGCTGACCGAGGAGGCCGAACAGCAGCTCGTGGAGGGCGCTCCCGGCTACCGTGAGGGACACGTGGAGCACCTGGAGCACCTGTGGCAGGGCTGGAGCAGGCTGACCGAGGCCGTCAAGCTCGGCCATCGGCCCACCGACCCCTTGCCCGAGCCCGGCGAGGCCCCCGTCGAAGAAGAGGAGGCGTCCTGGTCGGTGGCCGAGTCCATATTCCCCGTCAGCTATCGCGGCGGCCAGATCCTGGCCGATCGCCTCCAGATCGGCCGCTCCTTGACCGGGCTGAACGTCATAGACGTGGGCGCGGGAACCTGCGCCTACAGCATCCCCATCGCCCAGCGCGACGCCGGCTCCAAGGTGACGGCCGTGGACTTCCCGCAGGTACTGCCGGTCGCCCAGGCCTACACGGGCAGGCACCGCGTCACCGACCAATACGACTACCTGGCCGGTGACATCCGCACGCTTGACCTGGGCAAAGACAAGTACGACCTGGCCATCTGCGCCAACATCTGTCACTCCGAGGGCGCCGCCAACACCAGGCGGCTGTTCGCCAAGCTCTTTGCCGCCCTGGCGCGCGACGGCAGGATCGTGATCGTGGACATGATGCCCAACGACGAACGCACCGGGCCGCCGTACCCCCTCCTGTTCGCCGTCAACATGCTGGTCATGACGCAGGAGGGCGATGCCTTCACCCTGGACGAGTATGCCACCTGGCTCCAGGAGGTCGGCTTCCGCCCCCCCACCACCCTCGACAACCCCGAGGGCTCGCCCTTCATCCTCGCCCAGAAATGACCCCCGCTGCCCCCTCGGCCGCAGCCGACGGCTCCACCGGGCGGCCCGGCGGGGACCGTCTCTTGCCCGCCGCCCTGCTGGCGGCCCTGGCCGCGCTGCTGCTGCTGCCCGGATTGGGCTCCACCCATCTCGTGGGCGAGGACGAGGCTCGCTACGCCGACACCGCGCGCAACATGGTGCGGAGCGGCAATTGGACCGTCCCCCGGTTCAACGGGCAGTTGCGGGCGCAGAAGCCGATTCTGATCTACTGGCTGCTGGGCGGCGCCTACAAGCTGTTCGGGGCGAACGAATTCAGCGCGCGCCTGTGCCCCGCGCTCACCGGCGTCCTGCTCGCCCTGACCACCTTCCTGTTCGCCGCCCCGCACCTCGGCGGACGCACCGCGCTGGTCGCCGGCATCTTCCTGGCCGTCTGCCCCGCCATGTTCACCTGGGGTCGGATGGCAGTCACCGACATGCCCCTCGCCCTGTTCGTCAGCTTCGGCATCCTCGCCGCCTTCCACGCCACTGAGTCCTCCGCGGCAGCCAAGGCCCGCTGGCACTGCGCCGCCGCCGCGGCGCTGGCTCTGGGCACGCTAATGAAGGGTCCCGTGGCGCCTCTGATCGCGCTGATGGTCATGATCCCCTACCTGTTGCTGCGCCGAGGGCTGCGAGCCGAGCTGCGCGCAGGGGGCCTGGTGCCGGCTGTGCTCATCTTCCTCGCCATCGCCGCCCCCTGGTACCTCATCGTCACGCTCCGCACGCGCGGCGAGTTCGCGGAGCAGTTCTTCCTGGCGGAGAACATCCTCCGCTACTTCCGCGCCAGCACTTGGCAGCGCGGGCCGTTGTATCTCTACCTCCCCGTCTGCCTGGTCGTCTTCCTGCCGTGGAGCGGCCTCCTGCCCTATGCACTGTGGCGCGGCTTTCGTACGCGCCGGCGAGCGTCTCAGGACTCCGGCCACCGTCTGCGCCTGCTGTCCACGCTCTGGTTTGCCGTGGTGTTCCTGTTCTTCACCTTCTCGCAGGCCAAGCTGATCAGCTACGTGCTGCCGCTGGCGCCGGCCGCGGCCATTCTGGTGGCCATCCAGTGGGAGGAGTGGCGGCGAGGCCTGGCCGGCCGCTTCGGCTTCTACGCCTCCACCGCCTTCGCGGCCCTGCTGTTGGCAGCTGTAGCCGCCTTTCTGTTCAACCTGCCCGGCGCGCTCCGACTGGCGCAGCAGCACGTGTTCTCCGGCCTGCCCACACCCGATTTCGCCGGCGCACACTACGTGGCCGGGGGCGGCCTGGCGCTGAGCCTGTTGGCCTGGGCCCTGCTGTGCCTGCTGAGGCGCGCGGATCTCGTGCCCTGGGCCCTGGCCGGCGGCATGGGACTGACCGCCATCGCCATGACTGGCCCGATGCTGCGCGCGATGGACCGCGCGTGGCAGGCGCCCCTGAGCAGGGCCGCGCAGCAGGCCGGGCAGATGGCCCCACCCCAAGCACGCCTGGCCGTCACCGGCCTCGAGCTGCCCTCGCTGGTGGTCTACTACGGCAAGCGCCGCGTGTATGGCCTCAGGGACTTAGAGCAGCTCGGCCTGCGCGGCCCCCGGCAGGAGTTGTGGATCGTCGCTCCCCTGCGGATCCAAGCCCAACTGAGAGATCACCTGGGCGCGGAGCTCACCATCTCCGAGCCGCCCTACGGGGTCTACATCGCCCGCCCCTCCAACCGTGTGAGAGGGGCGTCTCGCCCCGACTAGCACGCCTGCCACCGGCCTGTGCAACTGCTGCTGTCGGATGGCGCGCCGACCCTCGCCACTCTCTCGTGTCCCTGCTCACCCATCCGCACGCCTGCCGAAGGAAGTGCAGTCCGTAGCGCGAACTATCAGGCGTCATGCGGATCGCTCCCTGGGGCCGCGGCCTGTGCAGTGCAGCGGCCCTGCTATTGGCTGCCTGCCTGACCCCCGTGCCGGGACAGGAAGCGCCCTCCTCCCGTCAGAGGCCCACGCCGCCACCCGGCCACCTCCCCAACGAGTCCGCCACACCGCGCGAGCTGGCCCAGATAGACGACGCGGCTGAAGACGCTGCCCCGCCCGAGGGCGTGCGCCTCTACACCGGCCCCGGCAGACTACTCTACCGACTCACCGTCGAGGTCGAGGTGGAAGCCCGAGTGCTCCGGGAGATGCAGCGCTTCGGCGACAGGACTCTGACCTTCTCCGGCGAGGTCCGATACGTGCAGGACCATCAGCCCGGCCCCAAGGAGCGCGAGGGCCCCCTCACGCTGCGAACGCTGGCCGCCGACTTCGAGCTGCTTGGACTCCGAGCCGGCACCACTGCGCTGACCGGCGAGATCACCTGCAAGCCGCGCGACGACGGCAGCCTGCTGGCCGGCTGCGGCAGGCTCCCGGAGCAGTGGGGCCTGAGCTGGCTGCCGCAGATCATCTGGAGGGCCTACGCGGTCCGCTTCCCGCTCGCCGAGGAGGCGCTGGCGCCGGCCGGGACCTGGGGCGACACGGTCACCGCCGTGGTGGGCGCCTCGCAGGCTACCATGTCGGTGCACGGCAGGCTCGAACGCCGCGAGGTGGTGGACGGACGGCCCTGCGCGGTGGTCAAGGGGCGCTTCGAGGCCCGTACGCGCGCGCAGGTCACGCCCGGCGCCGAGATCGAGGAGGTGGACGCCGCCCACGTCGGCTCGTGGGAGACCCTGTATGACATCGAGAGCCGACGCACCTTGCGACAGACCGGCGCCATCGAGACCGTGCTCATGCGGCCCGTGAGCATCCTGCGCCCATCCGAGCCGTGGATCTCGACCACCAAGGTCAGCTTCACCAACGAGCTGGTCGGAGAGGACCCACAGCCGGAGGAAGGCCCCCAGCCGCCGGGCGCTGCCAGCTTCGCCCGGGGCTGGCAGCTCCTGGCCCCACCCTTCGTCGGCGCCGAGCTCGACGCCACCCCTGCCCGCAACGCCTTCGAGAGGGCGGTCCAGGAGGACCCGGCCGTGGCCGTCTACCACGAGTCCCTGGCCCTGGCCCTGGCCCGCATGCCGGGCCAGGGCGGCCGCGCCCTGGAGGAGATGCGCGCCGCGCTCGACCTTGACGTGGCCGAGCCCCGCCTCCACGTGGAGCTGGGCGTGCTGCTGCGCGGAGCGCACCGCTGGGAGGAGGCCGCCGAGGCCTTCGCCGCCGGGGCCGAGCAGGACCAATACAACGCCCTCCCGCTCTACCTGACGGCGGCCATGCTGGCTCAAATGGGCGACCTGCCCGCCGCCGCCGAGCGCATCCGAGAGGGGAACGCTCGGCGCCTATGCCGCTTCTACCTGCCGCCCGCGCCCGGACTGGCGGGCGACCCCTCCCGCCTGGGCAGCGCCCTGGGCGCGGTGGCCACGCCAACGTTGATCAACGACGTGCAGGAGACCGTCTCCAAGCGCCTCCGCGAGGGCGTGCTGGCGCCCCTGGAGGCCGCCGACACGGGGCGCAAGCTGAGCACCGCTCAACCACACGCCACTGTCCTGGCCATGGCGGGGCTGGAGCTCGAGCGCCAGGCCCTACAGAGCCTCGAGCTGCGCGACGACCCGGCCGCGCAGGAGCGTCTGCGTCAGCTTGCAGCGCTGGATGAGCAACTGGCCGAGTACCGCGAGCTCCTGCGCGCCGCGCAGGTCATGACCGTCGGCTTCGTGGCGCCTGCGGTCGGCTATGCCGGCGGCGCGCCACTGGCCCTGCCGCTGCCGCTGTTCCTCGATGAGCAGGCCGCCACCGAGGCCGCGCTGCGCGCCGCCTTCGGACCGCAGGCCTTGGTGCAGGCAGGACGCCCCCCCACACCGGACTGACCCCAACATGGCCATCGGCGCTCCAGGAGACACCCCGACCACCCCCACGGACGGCGACCACGTGACAGACCCGCCCGCGCCCACCCGCTATGCTTGGTACGCGCTGTTCGTCTTGCTGCTAGTCAACATCTTCTGCTACGTGGACCGCCTGGTCATCGGCGGGGTCTTGCGCCAGTTGGAGGTCGAGTTCAGGTTCAGCGAGACGGCCCAGGGGGCGCTGGCGACCGCCTTCATCGCCGTGTACGCGGTGGCCGCCATCCCCTTCGGCCGCCTGTCCGATCTATGGGTGCGCAGGAGCGTCATCGCCATGGGCCTGGCCGCCTGCGGCCTCTTCACCATGGCCGGCGCGCTCAGCCGATCCTATGGCGAACTGCTGCTCTCCAGGGCCTTGGTGGGCATAGGCGAGGCCCTCTGCCTGCCCTCGGCGGTCGCGCTGATCAGCGACCTCTTCCCGGGGGTGCAGCGCGTGCGGGCCATGGCCATCTTCGCCTCAGGGATGCTGCTGGGCTCCGGCCTCGGCATCGCCGCGGGAGGCCTGATCGGCCACCATCTGGGCTGGCGGTACGCCTTCCTGCTCACCGGTGCCCCCGCGCTGCTGGTGGCCGGTATGGCCTGGTGCCTGCGGGAGCCAGAGAAGGGCTCGTTTGAGGAGGTCACCGGAGCCGCCGCCGCCCAAGCCCCGCCGCTGCGAGTGCTTCTGCGCATCCCGACCTTCTGGGCCATCTGCGCCGGGATTACCCTCCTGACCGGCGCCATCGGGGCCGTCATGCACTGGGGACCCAAGTTCCTGGAGGTGGCCAGAGAGCTGACGCAGCAGCAGGCGGGAGTGACCGCCGGGGCTATCGCCGTGGGCGGCAGCCTGCTGGGCGTGCTGCTCTCGGCCTGGGCGGGGCCTCGGCTGGCCGCCGTCACCGACCTGGCCATGGTGCTCATCATCGCCGCCGGGCTGATCTTGGCCACGCCCGCCTTCCTGCTGTTCGTGGTCTCCGACCACCACTCCCTGCACCTGGCCGCCCTGGGTGCGGCCGCCTTCTTCCTGAGCTGGCCCCTGGCACCCATGGGCGCTCTGCTGCACAGCCTGGTGGAGCCCAAGCTCAGAGCCACCGCCGTAGCCGTATTCGTGCTCATCACCCACCTGGCCGGCGACGCCGTCAGCCCGCCCCTGGTGGGGGCTCTGTCCGACGCCCTGCGCGCCATGGGCCTGCCGCCGGCTCAGGCGCTCCAGCGCGCCATGATGGTGCTGCCCGCCCTCTGCCTGGTCGGCGGCCTGGTGTGTCTGCTGGGCGTTCGCACTGTGAGGGGCGACATGGCGGCCATGAAGCAGCGCCTGACCGAGGCCAGTCGGGCCGCCGCGGCGAAAGCGCAGAGCGGCCAACCATGAACGGCGTTGACGCCGTCATCATCATAGTCATGCTCCTGGCCGCTACGGGCGGCGCCAAGCGCGGCGCCTACTACGGGCTGCTGGATGTGGCCTGCCTGGTGGGCGGACTGCTGGTGGGCGTGCTCACCTACCCGCTGGGCCACTGGCTGCTGCGGCGCGCGCTGGGCCTGCCCGACCTGCTCTCGGGGCCGCTGGGGTTCGCCCTCATGGTCGTCGTGGCAGCGGCCGCCATCTGGTTCCTGGGACGCTCCCTGGCCGCGCGCGAGGAGCAGCCCTCGCGCACCAGCCGCGTCGTGGGCGGCCTGGCCGGCCTGGTACTGGCCACCATCGGGCTGGGCGCCTTCCTGGTGCTCATGGGCACTGCCTCGGCCGGCCGGCAGGTCAAGCCCGAGTGGCAGGGCGTGCCGGGCCAGGTCGTCGAGGAGCTGCCCGAGGACCCCATCAGCCAGTCGCGCTTGGCCCAGCCGCTCCTCGAAGTCGTCCCCCTCTCGCTGCGCGCCATCGAGCTGATGGGCGTCAAGGTCCCGCGCGTGGTCATGGTCCCGCCCGACTTCGAGCGCGAGCTGAACCTGGGCGTTCAGCGAGTGCCCGTCTTCAGGCCCATCAACTTCAGCAGCATTGACGGCGCTAAGTGCATCAAGTGCGCCGGCGAGGTCGCCTTCGTCGGCTACAAACGCAAGGGAGGCTCCTTCCCCTTCCCCAAGTTCGAATGCACCGATTGCGGGCGCACCTCCGATGGCTGCCAGGCCTTCGAGGGCTTTCACGAGATGTACCACGCTTGTCCCTTCCAGGTCGCCAACAAGGGCGGCAGGCTCGACTGCGGCGTGTGGACCAACGGCGACTGGGTGGTCCCGCAGGGGCAGTGCCCGGTGTGCCACCGGGTCCTGGAGTTGCGGGCGCCATGACGCCCTTGGTGGGGCTCGACACCAACGCGCTGGTGGAGCTGTCGCACTCCTTAGGAGAGAAGCCCTTCCGGGGCCGGCAGATCGCCCGCTGGATCTACCGCCACGCCGCCCACAGCTTCGACCAGATGACCGACCTCCCCATTTCGCTCCGCCAGCGCCTGGCGGCAGAATACCAGCCCCGATCCAGCCGCGTGGCAGGCACCGCCCAGGCCGCTGACGGCACGCTCAAGCTCGCAGTGCGCCTGGCAGATGGAGCCCTCATCGAGTGCGTGCACATGCCTTCGACCGCCTCCGGCGCGGCTACCGTGTGCGTGTCCACGCAGGCGGGCTGCCCGGTGGGGTGTGCCTTCTGCGCCACGGGAGCCGGCGGCCACCAGCGGGACCTGACTGCCGGAGAGATCGTCGAGCAGGTGCTGGTCGCGGTCTCCGAGGCGCGCGCCGGCCCTGTCAAGGACCTGCGCGAACAGTCGCTGAACGTCGTCTACATGGGCATGGGTGAGCCCTTCCTCAACTACCAGGCCACCATCGAGTCACTGGCCCTGCTGCGGGGGGAAGTCGGCGTCGGCGCCAGGGCCATCACCGTCTCTACGGTGGGCGTGCCCGAGGGCATCCGCCGCTTCGCCCGCGACCAGCCGCAGGTGAACCTGGCCGTCTCGCTGCACGCGCCCACCGACGAGCTGCGGCGCGAGCTCATTGGCGGCACCGGACAGGCCTGGTCCGTGAGCGCCGTGCTCGAGGCCGTGCGCGACTATCTGGCGGCCACCAACCGCCGCGTCAGCTTCGAGTACGTTCTCCTCCGCGACGTAAACGACGGCGACGCGGAGGCGGGGGCCCTTGCCGAGCTGCTGCGCGGCTTACTGTGCCACGTCAACCTGATTCCGTACAACGCCACCGACGCCGCCTTCGGGCCACCCTCGCGCGCGCGGATGGAGGCCTTCAAGGCATTCCTGGACGGCGCCGGCATCCCCACGACCATTCGCCGCAGCCGCGGCCAGGACATTGCCGCGGCCTGCGGGCAGCTTCGAGCCAGACAGGTTTGAGACCATGCCGGAACTGCCCGAGGTCGAGGTCGTGCGCCGAGGCGTGGCCCGCGCCCTCAAGGGCAAGACCGTAAGGCGGGTGACAGTGCTGCGCCCGCAGATGCTGGTCCACACGAGCCCTCGGCAGCTTCAGCGGAGACTGAAGGGGCGCGCCTTGCGACGCGTTCGCCGTCGAGGCAAGGTGCTGATGCTCGACTTCGGCGACCACATGCTGCTGGTGCATCTGGGCATGACCGGCCTCCTGTTGGCGCAGTCGCGGGCCGACCCTCTCCCCTCTCACCCCAGAGTCATCCTGGACTTCGAGGACAACTCGCGGCTGGTCTTCGACGACACACGCACCTTCGGCGGCGTCGAGCTGGTGCAGACGGATCGCCTGGCCGACGCGCACATGCTGCGCAACGTGGGGCCAGACGTCTACGCCAACAGCTTCGACGGGGCGGCGCTGCTGCGCAGCTTCGAGGGGCACCGGCGCGACATCAAGACCCACCTGCTGGATCAGACGCACTTCTCGGGCCTGGGCAACATCTACGCCTGCGAGGCGCTCCATCGCGCCCGTATATCCCCGCGCAAGCGCTGCCACCGCATCACCCCAGAGCAGGCCCGCCGCCTCGGCCAGGCCATCCGGCGCGTACTCCGGGCCGGGATCGAGGCCGGCGGCACTACCTTCTCGGACTACCGCACGCCCGAGGGCCGTGAGGGCCAGTTCCGGCGCATGCTGCGCGTCTACGGGCGCGAGGGCAGGCGCTGCAAGCGTCCGGGCTGCCCTGGTACCATCCGCCGCATCGTCCAGGCCCAGCGCAGCACCTTCTACTGCCCCGCGTGCCAGCGCGGCTAGGCCGCCAGACGCATGCTCCCCTGTCATCCTGAGCCGTGCGGCTCGTGCCACTGCGAGACGCCGGCGAAGGATCTCGGCTGGGCCCCGTGGCTGGTCCGAGATCCTCCG
>JBHIEF010000033.1:0-27988 GCA_046760465.1 Armatimonadota bacterium
AGGCCGGGTCGCCTCGGAGGTGCTGGGGGAGGTCGCTCTGGTCAGAGTCCTGGCCAATCGCCGCGTGTGTTCCCAGCGAGTGGCTGAAGAAGTCGCGGCTGCGGCGGGCAAGGTGACGCCCGAGCAGGTGGCGGCGGAGGAGGCCCGCGTGAAGCACAACACGCGCGCCCTCGTCAATGCCCTTAGCAACCACGTCGGCGACGAGGCGAAGCCGTACATCCACTTCACCGCCACCTCCTTTGACATCGTGGACACGGCGACTGCCTGGCGCTGCCGTCGCGCTGCGGAGGAGGTCCTCCTGCCCGACCTCAAAGGCCTAGTGCGCATTCTGTTGGGCTTGGCCCGACGCGAGAAGGACACCTTGCAGATCGGCCGCACCCACGGTCAGCATGCCGTGCCCGTGACCTTCGGCTTCGCCGTCGTGCAGTACGTCAGTCGGCTCGGCGAACGTGTGGAGGCCATCGAGCGCAGCGCCCGCTCCTTGCCGGGCAAGTTCTCGGGAGCCGTGGGCGCCTACAACGCCAGCGCCCTGTTCTTCGACGACCCCGAGGCCTTCGAGGCGGAGGTGCTGGCCGAGCTGGGCCTGCACGCCGCTCCCTGCTCGACGCAGATAGTGCACGCCGAGTACCTGGCCGACTTCGTGCACGCGCTCCTGTCCGCCTGGGGCGTGCTGGCCAACCTGTGCGACGACATGCGGCACCTCCAGCGCACCGAGATCGGCGAGGTGGGAGAGGCCTTTGGCAAGGACCAGGTGGGCTCCTCCACGATGCCCCACAAACGCAACCCGGCGAACTTCGAGAACGTGAAGAGCCTGTGGAAGCGGTTCGCGCCGCAGATGATCACGGTCTATGCGGACCAGATCTCCGAACATCAACGGGATCTGACGAACTCAGCCTCCTCACGCTTCATCCCAGAGATCATGGTGGGACTCGCCTGCTCCGTTAAGCGGCTCTCCCGAGTCTGCGAGCGCCTGGTGACGGACGCCGAGCGCATGCGGGCCAACCTGGACCTGACCGCCGGCCTGATAGCCGCCGAGCCGGCCTACATCCTGCTGGCCGGTCTGGGGCACCCACACGCTCACGAGGCCGTGCGACAGCTCACCCTCCAGGCGGAAGCGGAGGGCCGCAGCTTCTGGGAGTGCATGGAGAGGGCCACCGAACTCAAGCCGTACCTGGACCGGCTCTCCGACCGGCAGATCGCCATGCTGCGCGACCCGACCGAGTACGTGGGGGCGGCCAGCCGCAAGACGGAGGCGGTCTGCCAGTTGTGGGAGGAGCGGCTCGACCTGGCGGCAGACTAGCGACATGGCGCCAACGCTCACCGAGACGCAGTGCACCACCATCGCCAGCCCCAGCCGCATTGAGGGCATAGACTACACCATCAACCCGTACTTCGGCTGCGCCCACGGCTGTCGCTACTGCTACGTGCGCAACATGCCGCTCAGTCGTCGGCACCAGGGAGAGTGGGGCACCTATGTCTGTCCGAAGGTGAACGCGCCCGAGGTGCTGCGGCGCGAGCTGCCCCGCATGAAGGCCGGCCTGGTCTCGTTCAGCACGGTGACGGACCCGTATCAGCCGGCTGAGCGCCAATACGGCCTGACGCGCAGGCTAATGCGGATGGTCCTGGAGGAGGGCTTTGCCGTCTCGGTCCTGAGCAAGTCGCCGCTGGTCACGCGCGATCTCGACCTGATGGCCGATGGCGACGACGTGAGGGTGGGGACCAGCATCGTCACCTTGGACGACACGGTGCGCAAGGTGTTCGAGCCAGGCGCGCCGCCGGTGGGCGAGCGGATCGGGGCCCTGGAGCAATTGGCCGAGGCCGGCATCTACACCTGGGTCTTCGTGGCCCCCACGCTGCCCTACATCACCGAGGAGACCATCGTCCCGCTGCTGCGTACGCTGGGCGACGCCGGGGTGAAGCACGTCACCATGGACCGCTTCAACCCCAAGCCGTTGATCCGGGGGCCCGTGTGGCAGGCGCTGGAGGAGCTCCGCCCCGGGCTGTCGGCTCTGTGGAGGCGATTGCCCGACGATGCGTATGAGGCAGTGGAGCGAGCGGTCGAGGAGTACCCAGTCCTGGCCACCGCCTGAGTAGCGCGCGGCCTCGGCCGAAGAACCAGCCGCAAGCCCGAGGGCGCAAGAGTTGCCCCGGCAGGGAGGGATTCGCGATCAAGATCAAGGTCGGCGTTATGGGCTCCGCGGGCGGCAAGCTGGACGCTGAGGTAGCGGAGCGCGCGCGGGAGCTTGGCCGGGAGATCGCCGGGCACGACTGCGTGCTCATCACGGGGGCCTGCCCCGGCCTTCCGCACGAGGCCGTCTTGGGTGCTAAGGCCGTGGGCGGCCTGGTCATCGGCGTGTCTCCGGCGCTGTCTCTAGACGAGCACATCGAGCGGTACCACTCCCCCTACGAGGAATACGATGTCCTGGTTTTCACCGGCAGCGGTCTCATGGGCCGGGAGATCGAGAACATCCGCACCTGCGACATCGTGATCATCATTGGGGGCCGCTCCGGGACGCTGGGGGAGTTCGCCATCGCCTACGACGAGGGGAAGCTCATCGGCGTGCTCCAGGGCACCGGCGGCATCTCCGACTACGTTGACGACATTGTCGCCATGGTGCGCAAGCAAACCAATGCCCAGCTTGTCTACGACCGCGATCCTGCGAGCCTCATGGACCGTCTGCTGGCGGCTCACGAGGAGCGCGTGGCTGCCGGCATTGCCCATCGCTCGCCGGTCGCGGATGTCTAGCACACGGGCCCGTCACGTCCGATGGGCAGCCCGCAAGGCGGGATGCGCTTGCGCGCGCTGAGGGCCGCCAGAGGGCGGTTCGAGTTTGCCAGTCGTTGGGTGCCCGAGGGGAGTCAGCGTCTGCTGGACGTCGGCTGTTCCGCAGGCCACTTCACGCAGAGCTTCGCCGATCGGGTCGAGCATCTCTATGGTGCCGACACGGACGAGGAAGCTCTCGCCGCAGGCGCGCGTGACCATCCCGGGATCGCCTTCCTCTGCTGCACGGGCGCGCGCCTGCCCTTCGCCGACGGCAGTTTTGACGCCATCCTGCTGATGGAGGTGGTCGAACACCTCGCCGACGGCGACAAGCGTGAGCTGCTGAATGAGGCGTACCGGCTACTGGCGCCGGGCGGACTGCTAGTCCTCACCACGGTCCATGCCGGTGCCTTCGCCTGGCTCGATCCCATGGACTTCAAGAGGCGCTGCCCTGCCGTATACAGGCTCTACACGCGTCTCTCCGGCTATCGACCCAATACCCCGGCGGACATCGGGCACCGGCACCTGTCCGCTGCCGAGCTCGACGCTCTACTGGGGCCGCGCTTCCTGCTGCTGGAGCGCCAATACTCGGGCTTGCTTCTGCTCCCGCTGACGCTGTGGGCCCGGGCGATTCTCGGCCGTCTGCGATTGCTGCCAGGCTTCCTGGATCGCTGGCTCCGACTTCTCGGTGCACTCGAGGAGCGCTTCAGCTTCGGCCGCGCCTCCTACTTCGTTCGACTGGCCGCCAAGAAACCCCTCGACGCGGCGTTTGCCCCCTGACCGAGTCGTCCAGCACCGCGCGTCAGCGGCCCAACTGCCAGTACGACCCGTCACTTGGTGATGCCGACGATGCGCTTGTCGCGGAACGGGACGGGCGTGCCGAATGTGTGGTCAGGGAAGTGCTGACGGTACTCGTCCAGGTCGCGCTCCCGGATGTAGAAGGCCCACCAACCGCGTGTTGCCGCGGGCACCGCCCATCGCGCCCCAGAGGCCGATGCCTAGCGCGATCGGCCGTACTACGGCTTGATCGCCAGTAGCCCAATGCGCCGCCGGAACAGGGGCCCCACCACGGGCAGCCTGCTCGCGACGCGCTCGAGCGACTTGGCGAGAGGCACGTGCAGCGGGAAGCAGGCGATCCGTGCCACCTCAAAGCCCGCCCGACTCACAGCTTCTGCCAGTTCGGGACTCGAGCGCAGTCCGATATGGGTCGGGTCGGGCTGCCAGATGATCCCCCGCGCCTTCAGGCGCTCCACCCAATGCGCAGGGCAGGGCGTGTAGATGACCAGCCGCCCGCCAGGGCGCAGGACGATATGGCACTGAGCCAGCATGTCCCTCAGCGCATCGTCCGTCAGGTGTTCGGTCAGGTCGGCAGCGACGATGGCTGGAATCGAACTGGCTGCGAACGGGAGTAAGCAGGCATCGGCGCAGACGAGGGGCAAGGCACCCGTCAGCCCGATCTCTGCGACCAGATCCCGCGCAAGTCGAAGGCCGGTGAGTTCGTAATCGAGCCCGATGCAGCGCGCCCCAGCCTGCGCGCATGCAAGGGTCAGACTGCCGACGCCGCAGCCCAGGTCCAAAACCAGCTCTGTCGGCTGCGGTTTCAGCAGGGACAGGACGTTGGCCACGCGGTGTCTGTGGAAGCGGGAGTTCTCGCGCACGCGCTCTGCGTGCACTGCGTAGTAGTCATCGTCATAGGCCCCGGCCCTCACGGCGGCTCCGACCCCCTGCCGGCCGCCAACAAGCGCCGCACGGCCTCGACCACTCGGCCCGGCTCGATCCCCGCCAGGCACTCCCGCGCCTCGCGGGTGCAGTCCCGGCGGTAGCCGACCTCCGCCAGCGGCCAGCACGGCGCGCACTCGTCCCGCGTCCGGAGCACGATGTGTCCGGAGCCCCACGGCCTCGTCCGAGTGGGGTCCGTGGGCCCGAAGATGCCGACCACCGGCGTATCCTCGGCGGCCGCCACATGCATCAGCCCCGAGTCATTGCTGACGAAGGCGCTCGCCTGCCCGATGATGGCGGCGGTGACCAGGAAGTCCATGGCTGGCACTAGGATGGCGCCGTGAGGTGCCGCAGCGACGACTGCCTCCTTGAGCGGGCCTTCTCCCGGGCCGCCAAACACCAGGGTCCGGATGCCCTCCTGGGCCAGCGCCTCCGCAACTGCGCCAAAGCGGCCGGCGGGCCAGCGCTTGAGGTCCATCTTGCGCTCGGCGCTGGACCCCGGGTGCATGCCGATGAACACCTCAGACTCGCCCAGTCCCTGCTGTCGCAGGAACGCCGCCGCCTGTTCGCGCTCCCGCTCGGCCAGGGGCAGCTCCAGTCGCACTTGCTCGGGGCTGCCGATGCCGAGCGGCTCCAGCAGCCCGAGGTTCTGCTCGACGTCGTGAGCGTCGAGACGCAGCGGGACGCGCACGTTCTGTAGAAAGCGCAGACTCCGGGTCGCGCGGGTGGGGCAGTCGTGGGTGACCCGCCAGCGCGCTCCCACCACCCGCGCGGCCAAGTTGAAGGGAGCAGCATTGGCTGGGAACAAGGTCAGCATCACGTCGAAGCGGCGGCGCAGTCGAAGCAATGGGGGCACCGCCCCTGGCAGTCTAAGAGGAAGCACCAGACACTCCAGGCTCGGCTCGATGGCGGACAGGACGTCAGCCGACTGCCCGCTGGCCACCATCGCCACTATCTCTGCGTCGGGGAGGGCCTCCCGCAGGCGCGCCACGGTCGGCCCCGCCAGCAAGGTGTTACCGATGCCTTGAAGCGCGGCCAGGAGGATTCGCGGGTTGGGGGGCAATGACACTTCGGCCCAGGAGCGAGGCCGTTCCCGGGCCTCAGAGGACTCGTTTGACAACGTGGTCCTCCCCTGCCGGCGGGCTGAGGTTGAGCATCAGCTCCGCCAGCAGCCCCGTGCAGATGAGCTGCAGGCCCAAAGCCATGAGCAGTATCCCGCACAACAGCAGCGGCTGGCGGTTCTGGATGTTCCCGTGCTCCAGCCACAGGCCAGCGATGAACACGCCGATGGCAAAGCCACAGGCGAACATGACCAGGCCCGCGCCGCCAAACAGGTGCAGGGGGCGCCGCAGGAAACGCGTGAGCACAATGACAGTGATCAAGTCCAGAAAGCCCCGCAGCATTCGCGAGGTGCCGTACTTGGAGCGCCCGTGGCGGCGGGCATGGTGCTGCACCGGTACCTCGCAGAGGCGGAAACCGCGCGCGTGAGCCAACACGGGTATCAGGCGATAGAGCTCGCCATAGATGCGCAGCGACCGGGCCGCCTCCGCCCTGAAGGCCTTGAAGCCGCTGTTGACGTCCCGAATCCTAGTCCCGGCGGCCCACGAGACCATGCGGTTGAACACCTTGGAGGGCCAGCGCTTGTGGATGGGGTCCCGCCGCTCCCGCTTCCAGCCGGTCACCACGTCGTACCCGTCGCCCAGCTTCTCCACCAGGCGTGCTATCTCGGCAGGATCGTCCTGGAGGTCGGCGTCCATGGTGACTATGACATCGCCGGTGGCCTGCGCAAAGCCGGCGCTCAGGGCCTGGGACTTGCCGAAGTTCCGCCGTAGTTGCACCGCGTGCAGGTGGTCGTCGTTTTGGAGGCGCTCCTCCAACTGGGCCAGAGTGCCGTCGCTGCTGCCGTCGTCTACGAAGACGACCTCCCAGTCTAGCCCCAGTTCGGGCAGAACAGCGACCAGCCTGTCGCACAGCGGCCCCACGCTCTCGGCCTCGTTATAGGCCGGAACGACGACCGAGATCTTCTCAAACTCTTGGCGCACGTGATCCTGCTGCTCCATAGGCTGGCTCCGCCGCCTCGGCTGCGGGCCGGCGTTGTCGGCGCTAGTATATGTTATAGCTGGGGTCTCGCCACAGCAGCCAGTCGCCGCCAGCACCGGGGAAGGGCGGCGCCGGGCCCACGATCTCGTAGATTTCCACCCGTCGCGGATCCCTCGGGTCGCCGACACGATGCCTTAAAGCCAGATCGAAGTGCCTGAAGGGGTTGTCACAATCGCCGCGCATGGCCGCTTGGGCGAAGTAGCGGTCAACTACCAGATAGTCAACTCCGAAGTACTCCCGAACGGCCGGCTGATTGCGCAGCACAAGGATAGGCACGTAATCTCGGCCTGTCAAGAGCCCGATGTTGGCCGCGCAGTAGGGCCGTGCGTTCGGCGGCAGGTTCTGCGCCATCCACTGCGCCGCCACCATCTCCACGTCGTCGCGCTCGACCACCGGCTGGAAGGCAATGCCGTCCTTGTGCACGACGAAGCAGAACTCCTGCACGCACAGGGCCAGCACGAGGCCCAGCAACAGCCAGTTGCGGCGGGTACGCAGCCTCTCGGTGGCCAGCGCGGCCAGCCAGCCCGCCGCGGCGATCAGAGTGACCACATACACCGCGTGCAGGTAGCGCGGCGCCGCGCCGCCGACCGCCGCGTAGGCCACGACTCCCGTGGCTGCACACCAGACTAGCAACCGCCCCATGCGTCCGCCGTTGAGCGATAGCAGGCCCAGGCCGATCATGCCGATCAGCGCCAGAGGGCTGCGCAGAAACTGCTTCCCCAACGTGTTGACCAGGGAACGCGCCAATCCGTACGGCGTCGGCCTTTGCAGGAACAGGTCGGCCCTCAGCTCGGTGATCTCGCGCCCGAACAACTCCTCTGGGATGGGCTGGGAATCGTAGGGAGGCTGTCTGGCCAAGTGCTCATGGATGGCCGCCCACGGCCCGACCACCAGCGCGCACCCGACCACGAAGGCGACCGCCAACAGCGCCATTCTGCGTCGCCCCTCCTCCGCGCGCCAGACGGCCACCAGCAGGAAGCCTAGGCCCGCCGGGGCCAGATACCAGCCGGTGGGCTTCGAGGCCAGGGACAGGCCCAGCATCAGCCCGGCCGCCAGGCCCAGGCCCGAGGACCGCCGCTCGGAGGCCAGCCAGAGCAGGTAGATGCACGCGAGCGCGAAGAAGGTCGTCTGTGCCTCCGCCTTCACGCTGCGGTCAACGTACAACGCGTAGCGACTGAAAGCGTATAGCAGCAGCGCGACGAGCCCCCCGCGGTGGCCGCCCACGGCCCTCCCGATGAGGAACACGACGGCCGCGGAGCCCAAGCCGAACACGACCGAGACCAAGCGGCCCTGCCACACGCCGAAGCCCAGGCACTTGAAGGCCCCGGCCACCAGCAAGTAGTGGAAGGGGGGCTTTCCGTAGACTAGCACGGGGCAGTCGAAGAAGTAGCGCGTCAGCGTGCCCTGGCGCGCCACGTGCAGGGCCGTGTCGGCCAGGTAAGCCTCGTCGCAGAAGAAGTACGGCGCCACATCCAGGTTGTACAGGCGGGTGAGGGCGGCCACTGCCAGCAGGGCGGCCAGCAGCCAGCGCGCCGCGGGCTTAGGCGACTGAGGCCCGGCGGCCTGTGCGCTGTCGGGGGAAGCTGGGCTGGCCGCGTTCCCGCGATCCACAATCTCACCTCTCACCGGACGGCGGCAGTCACGGGTGGGTCACCACAAACACGAACTGGTACGTGTAGCGAAGTGGCCACGCGGCCAGCAGCCCCCGCGCCAACCGCGCCGTCAGTCGCGGCAGGAACCGCTGCTTCCCCGGCGGCCAGAAGCGCTGCAAGTCCTTCCCCACGCTCACCAGTTCCAGCCCGCTCTCCCGAAGGAGGCGCACCCATTCGCCCAGAGTGTGTCTCTGCTCGCGCACCGCCTCTCGTTGACCTGTGCCCGGATACAAACCCAGGGCAAAGCGGGAGTTGGGCAGAACCAGCACAGCTCTCCCCCCCGGCCGCAGCACTCGTCCCACTTCGGACAGCGCCCTAGGCACATCGCCCGTGTGCTCAAGCACGCCCAGCGAGATGACGCAATCGAAGGCGCCCTCCGCGAACGGCAAGGCGACGGCATCGGCGGCCAGAAGGCTGCTCTCGGGCGATGCCTCCCGGGAGTGCTCGAGCGCCGCGGTTGACAGGTCCAGCCCGTACGTGTCCAGCCCCGCCTCGGCGGCACATCGCAGCGCAAGCCCGTTGCCACAGCCGATGTCTAGGCACCTCGCCTCGGGCGGGGGGTCGCCCAACAGGCACACGAAGTGCTCATAGCTCCCCGGATGACGGTGAAACGGGCACTCGCCGCCCATGTACAAGTCGTCGTAATACTGCTGAGCCTCCACGCCGCTTCTCCTCGCAGCGCGTGCCGGCCGCTTGTCTCGCCGCTGTGCTACTGGTTCGCGGTGGGGCCTGCCCAGTCGCCTTGAGGCGCGCAGCCCGGCGACGCAGCAGGCCCATGCCTGGCTCGACAGCCCGCCGGCGCGGGATCGGTGCGGCACACCCGATAACGCAATGCAGTTGGGAAGGGCGCATTCGCCTACCGGCCGTTAGCACTGGCCGTGGGCGCGGACCGCATCGCCCGAGGCCCAGAGCTGCTCTCTCTGCCCTGCGCCAGCAGCACCCACTTGCGCGGCCGAGGCCCCGGACAGTATCCAGAAGAGCAGGCCGTTCGGTGCCGTGTAGAGGTTCGCCTTTACCAGCAAGCTGAGACATAATCCAGCCGTTATCGCAAAGACGCCCAGTGCAAGGTAGAACGAGTCCTGGCCCTCCAGTGCCCGTACAGATCGGTACGTGGTACGCAACACGGCATAGAGCATCCACACGTAAAGCCCCAGCCCCACTATCCCCAGGTCGGCGAGGGCCTGGGCGTACTGGTTCTCGTATACGTGTCCCTGCATGGACAGCCGCTGGCCTTTGAAGAGCGCATAGGCGACTCCCTGGCCCGAGTCAAGGCCGCGCCCCAGCGGGAACTTGGGGGCGGAGCGCACCGCGGCGCGCCAGGGGCTGTACGGACGGTGCAGCGTATAGTCCACGTCTTCCCAGATCGCGGTAACGCGGCTCAACATGACCGGGCCGGTGATGGCCGTCGTCACGGCGCCGGCGAGCGAGATCAGCACCAGGATCGCGATGGCCAGCCGCACGCGTCGGGCCGCCGCCAGCATGACCAGGCATCCGAATGCCGTCATGATAAAGGCTGAACGTGTGCCGCTGGCGATCATCCCCGCCACCGCCACCACGCCGACCACTACGTAGGCCAACTTGGCTATGGGGCGCCGGCTGAAAAGCAGGCCGGCAATGGCCAGCAACGTGGTCACTGCCATGAATATCCCCAGCTCATTGGGATGCGACAGAGTGCTGAAGGCGCGGGATACAGGCTTCCCCGGGCCGGTCCAGAACTTGTACTTGCCCAGGGCATAGCCGAAGCCCGGGCTGATCTTCAGCAGGCCCTGTGCTCCGTAGGTGAGCTGGGCCACGCCGTAGGACCCCGCCAGTGCACCGACCCCGGCGACCCAGGCAACCAGCCAGGCCAGCGCCCGTTGCGTGCGGACGGAGTCATGGGCGATGAAGAACAGCGGGATCCAGATCAGCCACGCCCGCGCGCCCGCCAGGCTCCCCGGCAGGCTCTTGCCGTGCCAGTTGAATATCTCCAGCAGCACCCACACTGCGAAGGCTGCCACCGGTGCAACAAGGGAATGGTCAATGCTGCTGCCACGCTGTTGCCACGGCCGTCCCGACAGCCAGCCGACGAGGCACAGGAAGAGGAAGTAGTCCTTCATGAGCAGCGACGGCCACGTCTGCCCCAACCAGGCCTTCAGGAAGGCATCCGTGCTGGCCACCACGACCAGGATGAGCAAGCCGGCATAGACGCTCAACAGCGCCGCCGCGCTGGCGGGGATTAGGAGCGCCAAGGCCAGGGCTTTAGCCGTGGACCCCGCGGCGCTCATGCGTAGCAGCGCCCACGCCATGACGCCGGCCGCAGCCACGACCCCCATCACCACTGGAGCTGGCATTCGCGATCGCACGCTGTGCATTGCCGGTAGACTCGACTGCGCTCGTCGTAGGGTCCGCCGCCCGCTGCCGCCGCCGTTAGATTACCCCATCACTGCGCCTCAGCGCAAGCAGTTGCGCACCGCGCCGGGGCCTGTCCGATTGACGCGCCTCCCTGGAGCGTGTATATTACCGTTGCTGCGGTGGGGGCGGATGGGGCCTGGTGGCTCTCCTGGGCTTCAAACCCAGTGCCGGGCCAGCTAGAGCTGTCCGGGGTGGGTTCGATTCCCACACGCCCTCGCCAACGACCTCCCTATATCGCTGCACGTCCGTGCGGTCAGGCACGCCGTGGAAATGCACTTGGGCGAGGAGTGCGCCGACGTCGCCGCCGAGGCAGTCGCAGCCCTGGCGAACTGCCCGGAGCAGGCGGCAGAGGACGTGCTGGCAGCCATCCTCCGCGCCGACAGGGTGTTCCTCACGGGGCAGGGGCGCACTGGCCTGATCGCTCGGGCCTTTGCCCAGCGCCTGATGCAATTGGGGCTGCGCTGCTTCGTAGTCGGCGACACCACGACGCCCGCCATCGGCCGGAGTGACGTACTGGTGGCCTGTTCCGGCTCTGGCGAGACCTCGCTGACGCTCAAGCTGGTCGAGCAGGCCAAGGGGCTGGGAGCGACCGTCGTCGCCGTCGTGGGTCGCGCTGACTGCTCCCTGGCGGACCTGGCTGACGTCGCCGCGGTCATCACCGATCCGCGGCAGGACGCGTCTGACGACTCCATACTGCCTCTCGGCTCCCGGTTCGAGTTGGCCCTGTTCGTGTTCCTGGAAGTGCTGCTGCTGCGCCTGATGCGTCGCCTCCGCGTCAGCGAGGCCGACATGCGCTCTCGCCATGCTAACCTGGAGTAGCTCCTCGGTCCGCGAGGGGCCTGAGCAAGTGCGTGTCGAGAACGCATCTGGGCAGCCTGGCAGCGCTCGCCAAGCCCTGATCCCCGACGCCGATTGGCGCCTTGACACGCAGATTCGCCGTGCTATAATCCCGCTACCGACGCGTCTGTCGAAGATTGGGCCCGGCGGGCCAGCGGGCAGCGACCCCGCGTGCGCCAGATGCGGGGTCCGGCCTTGCTCTGGGAGAGTGCGGGTGTGGTAGTCGTAGCAGAACCCATGACTGCGCGGCAGTTGGAGCAGGCCATCCGTGCCTACTGGCCCGGCGTGAAGTCGGAACTGATCCAGCGGGCCTTCGACTTCGCCTCCGAAGCCCACGCCGGCCAACAGCGCCTCACGGGCGATCCCTACATCACCCATCCGCTGGCCGTCGCCGGGATCCTGGTTGGGATCGAGTCCGACCCTCAGGCCATAGCCGGCGCCCTGCTCCACGATGTGCTGGAAGACACCCACGTTCAGCCCTCCGACGTGCAGGACGCCTTCGGCCCCGTGATCGCCCGCTTGGTTGAGGGCGTCACCAATCTCACCCGCATAGACTTCAGCTCGGTCCAGGACGAACAGGCGGAGAACCTGCGCAAGATGTTCCTGGCCATGGCTCAGGACCTGCGCGTCATCACCATCAAGCTGGGCGACCGCCTGCACAACATGAGGACGCTGCACGTCTTCGACCGGGAGAAGCGCGCCGCCATCGCCACCGAGACGCTCCAGATCTTCGCCCCTCTGTCGCACCGGCTGGGCGTATGGAAGATCAAGTGGGAGCTCGAGGACCTCTGCTTCCGCGAGCTACACCCCGAGGAATACGCCGAGATCGTGCGCAAGGTGAACCAGACCCGAGGGGAGCGAGAGGACGAGATTCAGGAGGCCGTCGCCGCCGTCCAGGGACGGCTGCGGGAGGCGGGCGTGGAGGCCGACGTACACGGCCGACCCAAGCACTTCTACAGCATCTATCAGAAGATGCTCCGCGAGGGGGTGGACTTCGACCAGGTCTACGACCTCACCGCCCTGCGCATCATCTGCCACACCATCAGCGACTGCTACGCTGCCCTGGGGTTGGTACACGACCTGTGGATGCCCATCCCGGGCATGTTCACCGACTACATCGCCAAGCCCAAGGCCAACAAGTACCAGTCTCTGCACACCAAAGTCTATGGCCCTCGCGGCCAGGCCATGGAGGTGCAGATTCGCAGCTGGGCCATGCACCGGGTCAGCGAGTACGGAGTGGCCGCTCACTGGCGCTACAAGGAGGGCGGTAGCGACACCCGCCTCGACGAGCAACTATCCTGGTTGCGGCAGCTCTTGGAGCTCCAGACCGACCTTCAGGAGAGCAGTGAGTACCTCAGCTCGCTGAAGATGGCGCTGTTCCGTGACGAGGTCTTCGTGTTCACCCCCAAGGGCGATGTGGTGGACCTGCCCGCGGGCGCCACTCCCATTGACTTCGCCTATCGCATCCACACTGAGGTTGGGCACCACTGCGCCGGGGCCAAGGTCAATGGGCGCATGGTGTCCCTCGACTACCAGCTCAAGAACGGAGACATCGCCGAGATCCTCACCTCGAACACCGCCCGGCCCAGCCGAGACTGGTTGCGCTTGGTGCAGACCAGCAGCGCCAAGAGCAAGATTCGGCGCTTCCTGCGGCAGCAGATACGCGAGGAGAACGTGGAGCGCGGCAGGGAACTCCTGACGCGGGAAGTCCAGCGGCTCAGCGCCCGCGACCTGGAGCAGATAGACCTGGAGGCTCGCCTGGCAGAGCTGGCCGGAAAGCTGAACCTGCGCAGCGCCGAGGATGTGTACGCGGCTCTGGGCTACGGCGACCTGGAGCCGGAGCACATCGTCAGCCTGCTCAAGCCGACCGCTCCTCCGGCCACCCTCGCCGACGAGGCCGAGCTGGTGCTGCCCTTGGGTGAGGAGCGCCGGCCGCCCCAGCGCGCCAGCGTGTCCGCCGCCGGTGTCAGCGGCTTCCAGACCCGCGTGTCTCGCTGCTGCGGACCCCTGCCCGGCGACGACATCGTGGGCTACGTTACTCGCGGACGCGGCATGGCCATCCACCGCGCCGACTGCAAGAACCTGGCCGGCCACGCCCGCCGCGAGCCCCATCGCGTGGTCGCCCTGGACTGGGGCGACGACAGCGACCTAACCTACCGCGCCGAGGTGCTGGTGGACGCCCTGGACCGCGTGGGCCTACTGTCCGACATCAGCGCCATCGTCAGCGAGACCCAGATCAACATCGCCTCGGCTCACGTGCACACCGACAACGCCGAGCACGTGGCGCAGATCCACATGTCCCTGGACATTCGCAGCCGCGACCACCTGGACCGCCTGGTGAGACGCCTCGAGGACCTCTCCGACGTGCTCCGCGTGCGCGTGCCCACGGCGCGGGGGAGTTGACCTCGCTCGGCCCCGAGATGCCGTTGTATGAGCGGCGCCTGCCCTGAGCGGCCGACCCATCGGTCCGCAAGCCGAAGGGTCCCGCCGTGACTACCCGTGGGAAGGCGTAGGGCAGGAGCTTGTCTCCTGCCCCAAGCCTGGCCTCCCCGTGATCGAACGCAACCTGCTCACCCGGCCGCCTCCCGCTGCATGTGCGCATGCTCTCGCAGGCGCAGCGTGATCGCCTCGCGGGGGCACCTGCTGCGGCACAGGCCGCACCCGAAGCACTCGTCGGGAGCCACCACTCCGGCCCGCATGACGCCAAAGCGGCATGCCTCAGTGCAGGCCCCGCAGCCTGCGCACTTGCCCGAGTCCGCTCTCGCGGTGTAGCGCCCCGGGTTGAAGGCGTGTGGCTGGCCGTAGCGCGTGTGCATGCGGTAGGCAATGCAGTTGTCACAGCAGGTGCAGATGGCGTAAACTTGGGCGCCGCCCAGGTAGATCTTGTTGTGGAACAGGCCGTAGTCCCGGGACAGACGGCCCAGGCGCTCGATCAGTTCGCGCTTTCCGATGGGGCGGTGGCGTCCGCCATCTCGACCGGTGAACACGTCGTGGCCCGCGTTGAGGCGCACGCACTTGTCGCGCGTGTGCCCACAGTCGTCGCGGAACACGCGCAGGCAGGGACAATCGCCTATCGAGCAGGCGCGTGCGTTCTCGATCAGCTCCACGACCTCCTCGAAGGCAATGACTTGCGCCGCCTCGATGTTGCGTGCGTACCAGTTGATGAACAGGCGCGCGGGCAAGCCCAGGATGGGCACCAGGGAGAGCTCAGACCCCCACTTGAACAAGCGCAGGACGGTGATGGGGAAGCTGGCATAGAGGTGGAGCATCGCGCGGTGCAGCCAGTCGGCCTGCCGGCGCGATATGTGCAGGTGGGACCTATACCGCAGTGCGCGTAGGTGGAATGGCGACCGTGCGCGACCTGATTCTAACACCTGGCCTGGGAGGGGCGCAAGGCGCCCGCTCGCGGCCGTCTGGAGCCGAGCCCACACATAGGTGAAACCTCCGGCCGAGGCGGAGCGTCCTTCTGTTTGAGGCTGACAAGAGGCCTGAGCGCTAATGGCTGAGACGGCAGCGAGTAGCTCGTGGACGCGGGAGGCCGGTGCGGCGCGGGGGCTGGGCCGCATCGCCGCCCACCCGGCGCTGGCGGCAGTGGCGGCCGCCGCGTTGCTTGGGACGACCACGCTGGGCTTCTCGCTGCTCGTTAGCAGGGCGGGCCTCTTCAGGGACGCCTGGCTTGCCGGTGTCGTCGCCGGCGTTGCCTTCGCTGTGGCAGCATGCGTGATGATCCTGAGCGATCGGCCGCGCGTGCACGGCCCGGCGCTGGCCTTCGGGGCGCTGGCCGTAGCCTCGGTGGCCTGGTCCGCCACGCGGCGCGACAGCTTGGACGCGGGCGCCTTCCTGGCCCTGTGCCTGGTCGCCTACGCCTGCGTCAGCCAACTGCGGACCGACAGGGCCCGCACCCTCGTCCTCGCTACCTTGGTCGCCTGCGCCGCGCTTCAGGGAGCCGTGGCGATCGCACAGCAGGTGGTGTCGGCGCCCAACCCACCGAGTTGGCTGGACCACGAGGCCTTCCCGGCCATCGGCACTCGCAGCACGGGGACGGTTTACGGCCCCAATCGCCTTGGCGCGTTCCTGGTGCTGGCGCTGCCGGCCGCGTTGGCCTTGACGACGGGGCACAGCCGCTGGGCACGCGCAGCGAGGTACGGCCCGGTGGGGCTGATCGGCCTGGGCCTCGTGTTCACGTACTCGCGGGCGGCCTGGGTCGGCGCCCTCGTTGCCCTCGGTGTGTGGGTGGTCGTCTCTCGGCGGGGCGCCCGACGCCGACAGTTGGCAGTGGGCAGCATTGTACTGGCCGTCGTGGCGGGCTCGATGCTCGCTTACCCGCCCACCCGCCAGCGCGCGCTGTCGCCGCTGCTGGGCACCGATTCGGCCCTGACCTGGCGGATCGCCGTCTGGCGGGACGCGCTCGGCGTCATCGGCGAGCGGCCGCTGCTCGGCGCTGGGCTGGACGCCTTTCCCGAGGCCCGCCTATCCCACCTGAACCCAATCTCTGCCTTCCTGCCCTGCCAACAGGCTCACAACGAGCTCCTGGGCATGGCCGCCGACCTGGGCCTGGTGGGGGCAGCCGCCTTCGCGTTCCTGGTGGGAGCTGCGCTGTGGCGAGGAATCGCCATGTTGCGGGGGGAAACAGGTTCACCACTCGCGGCCGTCAGCGTCGCGGCGATGGCGGGCCTGCTGGTTACGGGCATCTTCGAGAGCACGTTGAACGCGCGCTACTGGCCGGTGATCGCCGGCTTCTGGATACTACTTGGGCTCCTCGCGTCTCTGCACACGCCGGAGCCCAGACGCGTGCCGGAAGGCCGGGGCGAACGAAGTCTGGAGGGGTAGTCATGTCCAGCATGCGGGCTCGGATCATCCTGATATGCGTGGTTGTGCTGGTCGTCGGCGGCGCCATCGTCTACGGCATGTTCTTCCTGCCCGGCGACGAGGAGGGGGAGGGACGGTTGGTGGCCGAACGGCCCGACGCCTCGGGCTTGCCGGCTGCGGCGGGGGACAGTGAGGACAAGCCCTTCGCCCAGTACCGCGCCATCACCGATCGCGCCATCTTCCGTCCCCTGGTGGCGGAGCCCTCCGCCACCGAGGAGGTGACCATCCCGCCCGACGTCCCCTCCCCGACGAGCTCCGGCGGCCCACCTCCGAGGCCCGACCCCTTCGCGGGCCTGGCCATGACCGGCGTGGTCGAGCGAGGTCGCGCCAAGGCGCTCATCATTGACACCAGGACGGGCCAGGGCCGCTATGCGGCCGAGGGGGAGGAAGCCTTCGGCGCCAGGGTGTTGGACATCCAGGCCAAGCGGGTGAGGGTGGAGAAAGACGGGGAGACCAAAGATCTCATCCTCGGTGAGAACGTCCCCAAGGAGACGCCGACGGCGGCCGCTTCCAGCAGCGGTAGCTCAGGTCCGTCGCAATCGCGCGGGTCGGGCGAACGCAGGAGTGTCGGTGGCATGGGCTCGGGGGAGATGAGGGAGCGCTTCGGTTCGATGAGCGACGCGGAGCGCCAGGAGTTCATCCGCCGCATGCGGGCACGACGCCTCGGCTACGGGTGCTGAGATCGGCGCCAGCGAAGCATCACGCCGGCGAAACCGCCACGTCCTGATAATGCGGGTTGACCAGCAGCCCACGGTCAATCCGTTCCGTTATCGCCATCTCGCGCGCCAGGCGCTCGGCTTCCGATAGGCTGCCGGCGTTGACGGTGAGGGTCCACAGCACTCCGCAGGCCACCTCCACCACCCGGTCGCCGTAGCCAAGACGTCCCCTCAGCGCCGCACACGCCGCCGCGCCCTCGGGGTCCTCCGGCGACGTTACCAGCACGTTGATCCTGAACGGCGGCCCGGAACTCGCCTGGCCTCCTGCCGTACTTCCCAGTGGCCTGACCCTGTAGGTGTGCTTGTTCGGGTTCACGAAGAGGTTCGTCTTCTCTGCCAGTTCTGTGGCTAGCTCCAGTGCGGCTTCCTCGTCTTGCGCCTCCAGGCCCAAACGCCAATAGTCTGCCCGCTCCAGGTCTACCAGTGCCTCCCCATGCCCCAGGCGGCGCTGGAGAGCATTCCTGGCAGTCAGCGCAGTGACGTCAGGGACCTTCAGCCTTACGCGAAGCTCTACGTCCACGCGCATGGCACACCTCTTCGGATAGTCTCATTCCGACCGAAGCGAGGAATCTCGCGCCGGGCCCACCGTCCACTCCTTGCCGACGGTTACGCCGGCACCAGCAGCCCCTTCTTCATGGCCGCGAACACGGCCCTTCCCGGCCCCGGCTGCCCCAGCGCCTCCACGTCCGACCTGGCCGCGTCGCGCCGACTGGCCCATTCGCCGCCGATCTCGTACGGAATCTGGCGCAGCCAACTGCACCGCTCTGGATGTGGCATTAGGGCCAGCACATTCCCCTGCGGATTGCATATCCCGGCGATGTTGTCCATGGCGCCGTTCGGGTTGACCACGGGATCGTCCACGATCTCGCCCTCGGGAGTGCTGTAGCGGAAGACGATCTGGTCGTTCGCCACCAGCTTCTCCAGTAGGCCTTCATCGCGCGTGGTGAACCGGCCCTCGCCGTGGGCGATCGGCACCGGCCACACATGACCCGCTTCCATCTCCGTGGTGAAGTGCGTGCGCTCGGCGTCACAGGTCAGCTTCAGGAACGTCCACTTGCAGCAGAAGTGCGAGATCCGCCGCGTGGGGTCCACCCGATTGGGCGCCAGCGCCATCTCCACCTTGCCCGGCTCCAGCCCCGGGACCAGCCCTGCCTCCACCAGCACTTGCGCTCCGTTGCAAATGCCCAAGACCGGCTTGCCGGCCATGGCCTCCTCGAAGAGCGTGCGCACGATGGGTTCCTTGGTGGCCACCGCGCCGGCCCGCACCCGGTCCTGGTAGGAGAACCCCCCGCCGACCAGGTAGCCCTGGTACTGCCTCAGCCGCTCGGCGCTCCGGTTCCAGCGGAACATGTCCACTTGTATGCCGGCGGCCTCGGCTGCGCGCTTGGTCTCCTGCTCGCAGTTGGAGCCGGGGAATTGGATCAGGGCCACCCGAGGGCCATTTCCTTCGGCCATCGCTCCACCTACCTCCATCGTGCGCCTGTAGCTCGCGGATTCTCGCCCGACGCGGTACTTGCGCTAAGTCAACACGCTCGCCACGCCGCCCGTCCACGCGGCCTTCATGTCATCCAGCCCGCAGTTGACCAGCTCCTTGCCGTCCTGCAACACCTTCAGGGCCGGCTCCTCCGTGACGCGGCCGATCTCTACGACTTCCGTCCCACGCCCGGCGGCGATCTGCCGGACCTCGGCGAGATTCTCGGCTGCCACCTCCAGCACGAAGCCGCCCGATTCGCTGAACAGCGCCTTGTCGGCGCGCACGCCGTTGGCCATGGCCTCCAGGCTGACCGCCGCCCCGCAGTCGCCCTTCGCGTACCCGCCCATGCACATCTCTGCCAGCGTGCACAGCACGCCCCCGTTGGAGATGTCGTGACACGAGGCCACCAGGCCACCGTCAATGGCGTCAATCACCGTGTAGATGTTGGCGCGCTCCTGCTCGAAGCGGACCTGGGGCACATTGGCCCCCAGCGTGTCCGCCACCAGCTTGTAGTAGGCCGACCCGCCCAGCTCATTGTGCCTGTCGCCCAGCAGCAGAAGGACATTGCCTGGCCGGCGAAGCTGCATGGTCACCGCCTTGCTGTAGTCATCCATGATGCCAATGCAGGCGATGATGGGCGAGGGCAGCACCGCGCGCCCTGTGGCCGACTCGTTGTAGAAGCTGACGTTGCCCGAGATGACCGGCACCGGTGTGTCAGTCTGCCCCTTGAGCCAGATGCTCTTGGCCGCGTCAGACAGCCCTCGCACCGACTCACGGAAGTCCCAGAAGACCTCGGGCTTCTCCGGGTTGCCGAAGCAGAGGCAGTCCGTCAGACCGCTGGGCACGGCCCCGACGGCAGCTACGTTCCGCATGCACTCGGCCACTGCACTGACCGCGGCCCAATACGGCGATATGGCTCCGTAGAAGGGATTGCTGTCCACGGCCAGGGCCACACCGACCGTCTCGCCCGGCAGCGGCGCGATGACGCCGGCATCTGCCTCGCCCGGTCGCACCACTGCGTTGCCCTGGACCTCGGTGTCGTAGGCCCGGTAGATGTACTCGCGCGAGGCCAGGTTCTCGCTGCCCAACATGGCCAGCAGCACTTGGGTCAGGTCGCCCGGCTGCTCGAAGTCGGGCTCCGTGCCGGTGTATTCGCGCGGCCTGGCCTCCCGGTCGTAGCGAATGCCGCTGGTGACAAACTCGATGGGCGCGTCCGCCACTATCTTGCCGCCGTGCCGCAGCAGATAGCGCTTCTCCTCAGTGACCCGGCCGATCACGGCCGCCCGTGCCCCCTCGTAGATGTTGGGCAGGTCCCAGTCCTCGTTGTAGATCCTCAGCACCGTCGGGGTGAAGTGCTGCGGCACCGCCAGGATGTAGCGCTCCTGCGTCTCGGCGCAGGTGATGGTCTCGGGCAGCAGGTTCTCCAGCCCCACGTGCACCTTGTCCAGGTCAATGTCCACCCCAAACCCACCCATAGCGCCGATCTCCGACGACCCGCACGCCAGCCCGCCGCCGCCGATGTCCTTGATCCCGATGGCCACGCCCTGCTCGCGGGCCGCCCGGCGCACGTCCTCGTTGGCCTTGCGCATGAGTAGCACGTTCTTCAGGAAGGGGTCGGGCACTTGCACCGCCCCCCGGTCCTCCGCCTTCTCCTCCTCATCGCCGAGGATCTTGCTGGCGAAGGCCGACCCGCCGAAGCCCGAGTCGTCCGTGGGCTTGCCCACCAGGATGACGTCGTATGGCTCCTCAGCCGCCTGCGGTGGGACTGCGCTGTGGATGATCTCGTCCTCGGCCACGATGCCGATGGCCACCACGTTGACCAGGCAGTTGTCGTCGAACGAGTCCGCGAACACCACGTCGCCCGCCAGATTGGGCACGCCCAGCGCGTTGCCGTACTGCCAGATGCCATCCACCACCCCCCGCACGATCCAGCGCGTGCGGTCGGCGTGTTCGCCCTTGGGGTCGCCGAAGCGCAGGGGATCGGCCGTCGCCACCACCGCCGCCCCCATGCAGTCCACGTCCCGCACGATGCCGCCGATGCCCGTCGCCGCTCCCTCGTTGGGTAGAATCTGCGAGGGGTGATTGTGGCTCTCGTGGGCGATGACCACGCCGTAACGACGCCCGCCGAACGTGCCCAGCTCCACGATGCCTGCGTCCTCCTCGGGGCCCATGATCACGTTGGGCCCAGTCGTGGGCAGGAACTCCTTCAGCGTCGCCCGGCTGCTGCGATACGAGCAGTGCTCGCTCCACTCCACGTTGAAGATGTGCAGCTCCACCAGAGTGGGATCGCGGCCCAGGTGCTCTGCGACCCGACGCACCTCGTCGGGCGTGAGCACCACGCCGTGCCCCTCAAGCTCCGCTTCCAGTGCTTGGTCGTCCAGTTGGCTTACGGGGATGATGCGCTCGTCGAGGAGATCGGTAGTTGCCATGTCCTGCCTTCCACAGTTGTCGCATCTCGCGGGGACGACTCGGGGCCCATTTCCAGGGCGGCCTCGGCGGTTCCTCTCCAGACGCCATAATTGCCTGCCACGAAGAGAACGTTGTTGCCCACCTGGTGACGTGGCGGATCCGGGAGGCTGAGCAGCGGGTCGGCCGCGTTGGGCCGCCCGGCGCCCGACTCGAAGTAAAGGGGCGTCTCCGCGGGGGTCGCCACGTCGGCCAGCCCTGCCGAGTCCAGACGGCTGTTCATGGCGTAACCGTACGCCCCTGGCTGCTCTGGGCAGTAGAAGTACTCCCGACTGCCCAGGTAGGGACTCTCCAGATCGTCGCACCAACTCGCGGCTGCCGGCAGACGGTCACCATGGTCCACCGCGTAGATCCTGGTGGCCTTGTACAGCTCTATCATGTTGCTGAGGCAAGCCACCCACCCGCGATCCTCCTGGCCCTGCCTCAACCTCACCAGCGTGAAGGCCACGAAGACGCCGATCAGCGCCGCCAGGCACCCGACCTTGCCCACATCCAGGGCCGTCACCGGCCGACGCCTCCGCTCTGGCAGCTCTCCGCTCTCCATGCTACGCCTGCTCCTCGCACGGCCACAGCCCGAAGTGGCGCAGCGCCTCGCCCACCAGGTACACTGAGCCGGTGATGAGCACGCCACCGTCGGCGCTCGCCAGGGCCAGCCCCCTCTCGATGCCCTCGGCCGCGCTGTCGGCCGTGATCGCCGCTGGCCACAGGTCAGCCAGCCTCTCCTTCATGTCGGCCGCCGGCAGCGCGCGCGGAGTGTCCGGTGAACACAGCACGACGTCGGTCGCCAGTTCGCGAAGCTCCTCCGCGATGGCGCGGAGGTTCTTGTCCGCCAGCACGCCGAGCACCAGGATGGTAGGCTGTGGCCGGCCAATGTCCTCCCAGGTTCGCCGCAGAGCCTGGGCCGAGTCCCCGTTGTGGGCAGCGTCGAGAACGACCAAGGGCTCGCGCTGGATGACCTGGAACCGCCCGGGCCAGTGCACGTTCGCCAGGCCCTGCGCCACCTCGCCCGCAGTCAGGCCCGGCACAGCCGCCCCCTCCTCGCCCAGCAGCCCCACCGCAACCGCCGCATTCGCCACCTGATGTGCGCCCAGCAATGGCAACAGCCCCTCGACGCTGACGTCCGGGGCGGCGATGGCGAACCGCTGCCCGTTCAGGCTGACCGGCCCCGCCTCTGCGCGTATGATGGCTGCCTCTACATCCGACGGCAGAGGCCGCGTGCCGCCGCCAACCAGGTCCACGGCGGCCAGGCTGCCGCGCTTGGCCCGGACCTCGCTGAGGATCGGCGGCCAGGCCTCCCCCCGCTGTGGGCCGACGATGACTCGCGCGCCCTCCTTGATGATCGCGGCCTTCTCGGCCGCGACAGCCTCCAACTCCTCGCCGAGCACGTCCGTGTGGTCGTGGCTCACGGTGGTGATGGCGCAGGCAGCCGGGCTCAGCACGTTGGTCGCGTCCAGCCTACCGCCCAGGCCAACCTCCGCCACCACATAGTCAACGTGGCTCTCGGCAAAGTGCAGGAAAGCCAGCGCCGTCAGCGCCTCGAAGTAGGTGACCTTGCCGTGCGAACCGTCCTCATCAACCCGCTCTATGGCCGGTCGCACCCGGGGCACCAGAGCCGCCACGGCCTCGCGGCAGATGGGCTTGCCGTTGACGGCGATGCGCTCGCGGAAGTCGCAGAGGTGGGGGGACGTGTACAAGCCGACGGAATGGCCCGCCGCCCTCAGAATGCTGGCCGCCATGGCCGCCGTCGAGCCCTTGCCCTTGGTGCCGGCGATGTGCAGCGACCGAAACTGCTCTTGGGGCCTGCCCAGCAGCTCCAGGACCGCCGCCGGCCGCTCCAGGCTGAAGCGACTGGCGTCGTAGTCAAATCCCAGCCGCCTCTCGTAGTCAACCAGGCCGTCCAGATACGCGACGGCCTCGTCATAGGTGTCGAGGCCGCGGGCGCGGAGAGGGCTGCCGTCGCGCGTCATGCTGCTAGAGGTCCTCGTAGATGGGGAACTGCTCGCACAACTCACGCACCTGCTGGCGCACCTCGTTGATCACGAACATGTCGTCAGGCTCGCGCAGGACCCGGGCCATGAGCTTGCCGATGAGCACCATCTCCGGCTCCTTCATGCCCCGCGTGGTCAGCGCGGGGGTGCCCGGACGGATTCCGCTGGTGTGCACCGGCGAGCGCGTATCGAAGGGGATCAGGTTCTTGTTCACGCAGATGCCCGCCCGCTCCAGCGCGTCGGCGGCCTGCGCCCCCGTCATCTCCGTGTCAGTGAGGTCCACCAGCATGAGGTGGTTGTCGGTGCCTCCGGTGACCAGGCGGAAGCCCTCCTCCACCAGGGCCTGAGCCAAAGCCTGCGCGTTGCGCACGATCTGCCGCTGGTACTCGCGGAAGCCGAACTCCTGCGCCTCCTTGAAGCACACGGCCTTGGCCGCGATCACGTGCATCAGGGGGCCCGCCTGCGTGCCGGGAAAGACGGCCCGGTCTATGGCCTTGGCCCACTTCTGCTTGCACAGGATCAACGCCCCACGCGGCCCCCGCAGGGTCTTGTGCGTGGTTGTCGTGATCACGTCACACACGGGCACCGGGTCCGGATGCGACCCGGCCGCGATGAGCCCCACGATGTGGGCGATGTCGGCCAGCAGGTATGCGCCCACCTCGTCTGCGATCTCCTTGAACTTCTGGAAATCCAGAATCCGCGGGTAGGCGCTGGCGCCGGTGACGATGAGCTTGGGCCGGCACTCCTTGGCGATCTCCAGCACCTCATCGTAGTGCACCCGCTCTGTCTCCCGATTCACCCCGTACGAGGCGCACTTGTAGTAGCGCCCCGAGAAGTTGATCCCGGCCCCGTGCGTAAGGTGCCCGCCTTGGTCCACGCTCATGGCCAGGATGGTGTCCCCATCCTCCAACATGGCGTAGTAGGCGGCCATGTTGGCCTGGGAGCCCGTGTGCAGTTGCACGTTGGCGTGCTCGGCTCGGAAAAGCGCCTTAGCCCGCTCGATGGCCAGGCTCTCCGCCTGGTCCATGAACTCGCAGCCGTTGTAGTAGCGCTTGCCCGGGTACCCCTCGGCGTACTTGTTGGTCATGATGCAGCCGGCGGTCTGGAGCACGGCCTTGCTGGCGTAGTTCTCCGAGGGGATCATCACCAGCGTATGCTGCTGGCGGTCCAACTCCCCTTCCAGGACCTTGGCCATCTCGTGGTCAGCCTGGGCCAGCGTCCGGTTGATCATCGCCTGTCTCCTGCCGTGTGACTCTCGCTGCGCTTCGCGGCCTCGCGCCCGTGTCGCCTCTACTCTTGTCTGCCAGCGCTGCCCTCGATCAGCCCGGTCGCCAAGACCTCCAGGGCCAACCGCAGGTTCGCGTTGCCCTGCTGAACGTACCGCTTCACGTCGCGGCACAGCGCGGCCGCAGCTCGCGCCTGACCGGCATCGCAGCGCGCGCTGGCCGAGCGCAGCCCCTCGACGTGGTCCGGATTGGCCAGCGCCGACGCGTCGGCCCCGCTGTGCAGGATTACGAGGTCACGGTACCACGACAGCAGCACGTCGAGGACCTCCCCGACAGTCGCTCGCAGGACCCGGTCGCGGCTCCGCTTGAGCAGCTCGGCCCCGATCTCCTCGCCTTCGCTTGCCAGCCACCAGCGCTGCGCCAGATCGCTGATGTCCTCGGCCACGCGCAGCCCCTCCACCGGACGCCGCAGCGGCAGGGAGGCCGCCAGTTCGAGCAGTTCGTCCCGCAGGGCCAGGAGGCCTGCGCTGCGTAGGGCCCTCATGGCCCAGCCATAGCGCCCCCCGGACAGCGCCACGGCCGCGCAGATGCGCTCGGAGCCGAGATCCGGGAACTCGCGCGTGAGGCCCTCCATCGCCGCAGCGTCCGGCACTGGGCCGAACCGGATCGCCTGGCAGCGGGACTGTATCGTGGGCAGAAGCTGGGACGGTGCGGGCGTGGTCAGGATGAAGGTCGCCCCCCCGGGGGGCTCCTCCAGCGTCTTCAGCAGGCGATTGGCCGAGGCCTCGTTCATGGCCTCCGCGCGCGTAACGACGAAGAACTTGCGCCTGCCCTCGACGAGCGTCATGTGGGCCTGCCGGATGAGGTCGCCGATCTGCTCGGTGCGGATCATCGTGCCCTCAAGGTACACGTCCGGCGCGGCCTGGTCGTCCTCTTGCGCCACCCGCAGCAGCGGGGCGACGACGCGCACCTCGGGGTGGGTGCCGGCCTCCACCAGCCGGCAGGAGGCGCACTGGCCGCACGCGTCAGGTCCACCGCCCGCCTGCGCCTCGCCGTCCGGTGAGGCGCAGTTCGCCGCCTGGGCGAAGGCCAGGGCCGTGCTCGTCTTGCCCACGCGTTCGGGGCCGCAGAACAGGTACGCATGCGGCAGGCGAGCGCTGCCCAGCGCCTTGCGCAGGGCCTGCACGCACGCGCCGTGGCCCACGATGTCGCACAGACGCATCGCTTCGGGTCCTAGCGGCGGCCGTCCGGCAGTATCTTGCTGACTGCCTCCGCCACCTGTGAATGCACTGTCTCTATCGGCTGCATCCCGTCCAACACCTTGACGAAATCGGGATGCGCGCGGGCGAACTCCAGGTATCCAGCCCTCACCGCTCGGTGGAACTCCAGCGGCCGGCCCTCGATGCGGTCGAAGGGCAAAGTCCCGCTCCCCTTCCGCCGCAAGCCCTCGGCGGGCTCCACATCCAGGATGATGGTAATGTCTGGCCGGCAATTGGTGGTGGCGACTCGCTCCACCGCCTCCACCATCTCCTGCCCCAGTCCCAGGGCGCTGCCCTGGTAGGCGAAGCTCGACGCGGAGAACCGGTCGGAGATGACCACCTCGCCGGCCTCCAGGGCCGGGCGCACGACCTCTGCCAGATGCTGAGCGCGTGAGGCCTCGAAGAGCAGCAGCTCGCAGATGGCGTCCATGTTGCGCGTCTCTCTGTCGAGCAAGATGCGCCGGATCTGCTCCCCCACGCTCGTGCCGCCCGGCTCGTGTGTAAGCACGGCCTTGATGCCCTGCTTCCAGAGGTGTTCGTCCAACAGGGCCATCTGCGTGCTCTTGCCGCAGCCCTCCGGGCCCTCAATGGTGATGAACGTGCCCGCCACCGACCTCTCCTTCCGGGGTATTGAGCGCCACTACGGAGGAGCGACTCGCACCCGCCGCCGGGGGTCCCGCCCGACGCTCTCCGAACGCAGGTTGTGCTTGGTGACGTACTCGTGCTGGAGGCGACGGATGTAGGCGTTCTGGGGCAGCAGCTCGACCGGTTGCTGGTGCCGCAGGGCCTGCTCCACGGCCTGGGCCGCTTCTTCCAGAGCTGCCTGCTCCCGAGGAGTCTCCTTGATGTCGAACACCTGGCGCAAGCAGGCGTAGATCTGACCGTAGGTGTTGCTGCGCACCGTGAACTGCGGCGCCCGGCTGCGCGGTCGCTGCCCGCGCGAGCCAGACAGCGCGATTACCATGTCGGCGTCCTCGGCCCGCATGACCACCTTGGCCGGCGCCCGCAGCTCCCGGAGGGCCCTCTCCACCCGGCCGCGGCTGACTCCCGAGGGGTAGATTCGCGCCACGGCGGGCAGCCAGTCCGGGCCGGGGACGGTCTCGACCTCTTGCTCGGCCCGCGGCCGCTCTCCCTCCTGGATCACCTCGATCTGCCCCTGCTCGTTGCGGATGCGGATCTCCGGCTTGACGTTCTCCCCCCGCAGCAGCGCATCCACGGTCAGCGCGACGTCGTGGTGAATGGCCAGCCGGTCTATCTCGACGATCTCCACCACCGTGTCGAAGGTGGGCGGTGCCTTGCGCTCCAGCACGGTCTTCTGCGTGCCCCGCCGACGCGCCTCGTCGTCGCCCAGGGTCACCGCCTGGATGCCCCCGACCAGGTCACACAGCGTCGGATTCTGGTACAGATTGGCCAGCGTGTTGCCGTGGGCCGTGGCCACCAACTGCACGCCGCGCTCCGCGATGGTGCGGGCGGCGAAGGCGTCCGCCTCGTTGCCGATCTCGTCAATGATGATGACCTCGGGCATGTGGTTCTCCACTGCCTCGATCATCACATCATGCTGCTGCTCGGGCGACTCCACCTGCATCCGCCGGGCCCGGCCGATGGCCGGGTGGGGGATGTCGCCGTCGCCGGCGATCTCGTTGGAGGTGTCCACTACGACTACCCGCCTGTCGAACTCGTCGGCCAGGACGCGCGCCACCTCCCGCAGCTTGGTAGTCTTGCCCACGCCCGGCCTTCCCAGCAGCAGGATGTTGCGCCCCGTCTCCACCACGTCGCGGATGATGTCTATGGTCCCGTATACTGCCCGCCCCACGCGGCAGGTCAGGCCCACCACGCGGCTGGCGCGGTTGCGGATGGCGGATATGCGGTGCAGTGTGCGCTCGATGCCCGCGCGGTTGTCGCCGCCGAACTCGCCCACGTGAGTCACCACGTAGTCCAGGTCCTCCTGCGTCACGCTGTGCCCGTTGAGCAGCACGAACTCGTCCGGGAAACGCGCCTCCGGCGGCCTACCCAGGTCCAGAACCACCTCCAGCAGGTCCGGGACGTTGCCGTGCTCGTGCAGCGCCTCCTGCACCCGTGGCGGCAGGGCCTCGATCAGCCCCTCGATGTTATCGGTGATGTCGTCCCTGGTCGGCATGCTCCGCTCGGATTATACCCGCGCCCTAGTGGAGCGTCAAGTTGGCCCCAAGAGCCATGATGCGCCGCCCAACGGCCCCCGTTACTGCTTGACTTGGCCGCCTGCGACCGGTAGAATCCTCAGCCGACCGTCGCCGTGACCGGGCGGCCAAGGAGCGAGGCTCAACCGTGAAACAGGAGACCGTGGAGCTGCTGCGAGCGCTGACCGAGGTCAATGGCGTGCCCGGCTTCGAGGACCAGGTGGCCCAGATCGTGATTGACGCCGTAGGCGACTTCACCGAGGTCTCCCGCGACAACCTGGGCAGCGTGATCTGCGCCAAGGACGGCGGCCAGGGCGGCCCCAAGGTGATGCTGGCCGGACACATGGACGAGATCGGCTTCATGGTCAAGCTCA
>JBHIEF010000034.1:0-27303 GCA_046760465.1 Armatimonadota bacterium
TTCTGGGAGACGGATTGGTTCTGACAGGCGTGGGCGCGGTGCGGCGGACGGCTAGGCAGGGGAGCGGTTGGCCACCATCTGCACGCCGAAGTCGAAGTCCAGGTCCACCTCGAACAGACGCCCCCAGGGCAGGCGTATCTGGACGTCCTCCAGCTCGCACAGCACCAGGTCGGCGCTGTCGTCCCCGGTTCCCACTCGTACGCAGCGGCGGCCCAGGAACTGCTCCAGGTAGAGCTCGTGGGCAATCTGGGCCAGTTGCGCCCGCACGAACTCCTCGGCCTCGGCGGCACCCTCGGCCAGATCGAAGGCGGAGTTGCGCAGACGCTCGCCGACGTACTCGGTGGCCCGCTGGCGCACCAAGGCCTGGTAGGCCCAGTCGTCCACGAAGCGGGTCAGCAGGAACTGCATGTGCGTTTTCTCGCTGTCTATGAGGGAGTCCAGCAAGGCCAGGTAGCGCATGGTGTCCAGTTGGCCCACGTGGTAGGCCAAGTCGAAGGCGCCCTTGTCCTGGAGGGCGATGAGGCGCATGGCACCGTGGGCCAGGGCCGAGCCCAGGGAGTTGCCGGCGGTGTTCCAGGCGGCGTAAGCGGCGAGGCGGTGAATCTCGAGGTTGTCGAACAGCAGTTGGGTCAGTGCCGGATCGGCGCCGTTGGGGAAGGCCAGGTCGCATACCACGGTGGGGCGCTCGGCCTGGAGCTGAGACCCGATAGACTCCACAAACTCCTCCAGCTCTGAGCAGCGCTGTAGGCAGCGTTCGTCGTCCTGTCCCTCCTCTTCGCGGCTGTAGGCAGCGGGCGCGCTTACGAACAGGCAGATGTCGGCGGCCGCAGGTCCGACCGCTTCCTCCAGGCCCGTGGCCGCGATGTGGGCGCTGACGGTCTCGCGCACGGGGCGGTCCTCGAAGGGCGCTATCCGGTCGGCGCCGTCCTCGCTGGAGTAGACGACGGCCACGGTGGGGGTGCGCAGCATGTGTTGGTGGATGAAGCGCACCAGGAGGGTCATCCCGGCCTCGTCGGCGCCGGGGTAGATCATGACCCTATCTCCCACCTCGCGCTCCTGGATGAGCGAGCGCAGGGCGGCCTGTTCCTCCACGTGTGGTCCGTTGGGGGCGGCGTCCTCCTGGGTGAGGGCCAGGAAGTCGAGCACCCCCTCGGAGGCTAGCTCCACGGCGTAGCAGTTGAGCTGGTGGTTGCGGGCGCGCGCCGCCAGGTATTCGCCCAGCACCTCGGGAGGGAGCTCCTCCTCGATCTCCTCCAGCTCGGCCTGCTGCTCCTCGCTGCGGCTGCCACTGATGAGCTCGGAGTAGCGTCGCACCAGCTCGCCGTGACGGGCGGCGCAGTCGGAGGAGGCGGTTACGGAGAGGCGCATGATGGTGCTGGAGGCGTAGATGGACAGGTCGGGGTGCGCCTGGCGGATGTCGCGGAGCACGTCCAGCCGGCGCCTGGCGACCTCCAGAGGCGTGGCCGCCGTGCGGGAGGCGACCAGGCCGCCGTAGGCCAGCATGTCCAGGCTGACGACGGCGCAGTCCACTTCGCCGGCCGTGCGTTGGAGCCACGTCCCGAGCTCCTCGCAGTTGCCGGGGCTCTGGAAGCGTCCCAACAGGTGCGGGGGCGGCGTGGGGGTGTCGTAGTCCACCATGCGCGCCAGGGCGCGCGGGAACTTGGCGTTGCAGGGCCGGTCGTCGAGGGGCAGGAGCGCGATGCGGTGCTGGCGGTGTCGCAGGGGCACTGCTGTCGGCCTCCACACCCGGTCACGAGTGGCCGCCGCGGCCATCCGCTAGAGGGCGTCTATCGCCCGGCGGAAGTCGCCGGTGGCCGCCTCGATGGTGTGGGGCTGGCGGCCGGTGACGATGGCTCCGATCAGCAGGGCGGCGGCGCCGCAGTCGGCGATTAGGCCGACCTCGTCGGGAGCGACGGCCCGCTGGGTGGGCACCATCACCGGCACGCACACGGTCTCGCACAGCCGCCGATAGCGCGCCAGGTCGAGAGTGTTGAGGGCCTCGCCGTAGCCCTCGGGCTCGACCACGGAGGCCTCCACGGCGTCCACCCAGGGCGTGGGCTCGGCGGCCAACTGCGCGCCGACGGCGTGCACCTCGCCCCAGTCGTGCTGGTGGCCGAGGGCCACCATGGCCGCCATGTCCAGGTCCGGGGCCCGCACCATCCAGGCAGGCATATGATGCGCATAGGCATCGAAAAAGTCAATACCCATGGCGTCCAGGCGGCGCATGTCGTCCAGGGAGGCCATCTGCTCGCCGCCGGGCACGATGCCCACGGGACGGCCCTGGGCGGCGGCGATGATGGCCTCCAGGTTGGCGGACTCCTCCGCCAGCGTCCCGAAGTGGGTGCCGCTGGCGTGGTGGTGGACGTTGATGTGCACCTTGAGGCCATCGGCTCCGCCGGCCACGGCCGCCCGCGCCAGGTCGGCGGAGTTGGTGGGCAGGCTGACCAGGAGCGTTAAGCCGTCGGCCTTCAGTTGGTCTAGGAAGAGGGCGCGGGACATGTCATTCTCCAGCGGTGCGGTTTGCAGCCGACCGCCGCCTACGGCGGGGCCGGACGATGGGCTCTGCGGGAGCGGGTTCGGGCCCCGGCGTCTCGTCGGCGAAGGCCAGGTCCCAGAACCTCTGCTCGCCAGAGAGCACCACGCTCTCGGCCAGCAGCGGGTAGCGCTGGAAGGGGCGCTCCATGCGACGGCGGAAGGCCTCCTCGGTCAGGGCCTGGAGCCGGATGGTGGGGCTGATACTCGCGCCGAGGATGCCGAGCAAGTGGTGCTCGTCCTCGGCGGTTACCGCGATGAGCGTGGCACTGGACTCGTGCGGGCCGCTCGGCGGCAGCAGCACCATGATGGGCGGCGTCGCCGTGCGGACGGCGCGCGCGTGTTGGACGACCGCTGCTGCGGCCTCTGCCAGCTCGCCCCCTGCGGCGACCAGCTCGCGCCGCTCGGCTACGCTGACCAGGCCCAGCCACAGGCTGGTGGCGGCCGAGGCCGCCAGCTCGCAGCGAACCTCGCGCCCCTGCTTCTGCGTGCGGATTACGCCCTCGCGCTCCAGGGCGCGCACGTGCTTGTAGGTGGGCTGGTAGGAGAGATCAATGCCCTGGCAGATGCCCCGTATGGAGAGCGGCTGCCCGATGGTGGTCTTGAGCAAACGCACCACCTTGAGAGCGGATTCGAAGCGCACGATGCGCCACCGTCCGTGAGCGGCTCGGGCCTAGCCGACGTGGAGCAGTGAGTTGGTGCTGCCGCAGTCGTTCGGGACCTGCTCCGCGTTCGGGTCCGGGTGCCACTCGCCGTCCACGATGAACTTGTACTGGTGCGTGCCCGCCGGCAGGTTGAGGACGCGCGCGAACACGTCCTCGCCCGCCTTGCGGCGCCGCATGCGCAGGGCCGACTGCTGCCAGTCGGTGAAGTCAGCGGCCAGGTAGACCTGCCTGGCGCCCGGCCAGTGCAGTTCAACAACAGCGCGAGGCATTCCTCCTCACTCCCTTTCCGTGGAGTCCGTCCTCCCCTCTCCCCCATCGCCGGGCGTTGCCACCAGATCGGCCAGGTGGATGGGGAAGCGCAGGCGTATTGCCGTTACGGAGCTGAGGGCGGTGGTGGCCCAGGGCGGCAGGGCCGCCCACGGGTCCACCGAGAGCGCGGGCATTCTCTGCCACGCCCTGCCCCCCTGTTTGACCTCGACGCGCATCCAGGCCAGGCGGTCGGTCGCCCGACCGGGGAAGTCGAGGTCGTTGGGGCGAAAGGCGGGTGCAATGAAGGACGAGAAGAGCGGGGGGATGCCCTCCCAGGAGGGGTCGAGGGCGTTGAGGGGGCCCACCACCATCCACTGCGTTCCCGTGCGCACGTACTGCGTCTCGGGGCTCTGCGCGTGGTCCCGGGGCACGATCTGAAAGCCGCCCACCTGCCCATAGGGCGAGGTGGATATGTCTATGACCCCGCAGTGATTAGCCCGCACGCGGCCCACGTCGGCGTACCTGGAGCCCTCGAAGCGCCCGATGCCCAGCACCGGGCGGAGCACCTGCCCCACCGGCACCTGGGGGCCAAGCTGGTCCAGTAGGTAGCGGATGTAGATCAGGCCGCCGAAGCGATTCTCGAAGACGATGTCGTACGGCACCACGGCGGGTCGGGCCACCACGATCACAAGGACATCGCCCACGGCGGGCGAGTAGTCGGGCGGCAGGGGCACCGGCTCGCCGCCGCGCTCGAGGTAGACACGATTGCCCACGTAGGGGGCCCAGATGCCGAAAATGGCGGTCCCCCCGGCGAGGTCGGTCACCGCCGCCGCCTCCGGCCGAGAGGCGCCGGCAGGCAGGTCGCCACCCTCCGAGGGGACGATGCTGAAGATGACCCCCCTCCCCTCCGGGCTTTGGCGCACCTTGAGGTGGATGCCGTTGACCGCGGTGGCTGCCACGGCTCCGTGGGGAGCCCACTTACTGGCGGTGTAGCCCTTCTGGTTGACCTTGATGGCAGGCGAGATTACAGAGCCCACGGACCGCCACGTGTCGCCCGCGTCGGTGCTCACTGCGACCGTGCCGCCGGCCCGATTCTCCAGGCGCAGGCGGTGCATCTCCACCTTGGCCACCTGCGCCTCGAGGGCGATCTCAGGCGAGGGGGCGGGCGGGCGGCGTTGGGCCAGGGCAGGGGACTGCGCTGCGCCGGCGGCGAGCGCGATTGCGAGCGGGGCATATAGCAGTGGAGCGGGCGACCTCATCGGCCCCTCCGCGTGGCGGTGACCGTTGCTGCTGCCAGGCCTCGCCATTCCGAGGAAGCGGCCCCGAGGAATCTGCCCGCGTGGGCCGCCGCCGGCAGGTGAACGGCGAGATTCTCCGCTCCCTGCGGCCGCTCAGAATGGCGCACAGTGGCGAACCGTCGGTGTGGCGCTACGCCCCGTACTTCTCCTGAATGGCCAGGAGGTTGGTGATGATGTTCAGTAAGTCCATGCCGCGCACGTGGCCCAGGAGGCCGGCGGCGCAAGCGCGTTCGCCGAAGGAGGCGACCGCGTCGCTGGTGACGCCTCGGCCGCACATGGCGAGGGGCACGGCGTCGCCCGAGTGGTCGCCGACGGTGATGGGGGTGGCGTGGTCGGCGGTCACCACCAGCAGTGTCGTCTCCAGGTCCAGGCCCTCCAATACGTCGCCCACGATCACGTCCACCAGCTCGATGGCCTCGACCTTTTTGGTCGGGTCCTGGTCGTGCCCGCCGATGTCGGGCGCCTTGACGTTGGCCAGCACGTACGTGTGTGTGGCCGCGGCCTCGAGAATGGCCCGGCTGAAGGCCTGAGCGTCGGTGTCGTACCCGCCGGTCAGTCCCTCCACGTCGAGCACGTTCATGCCGGCGTACCTGCCGATGCCCTGGACCAGGCCGGTCTCCACCACCATGGCGCTGGTTAGGTGGTTCTTCTCGTCGAAGGGAGTCAGGTGCGGGCCCACGCCGACGCCCCGCGGCAGCATGATGTTGGCCGGGGGCAGGCCCTCCTGCTGGCGCGCCTTGTTGACCTGATGGCGTCCCAGCAGCTCGTAGGAGCGCCGCACGAACTCGTTCACCACGCGCGCGGTCTTCTCCGAGTCCGGGTCCAGCGCCTGGCACTCGTGCAAGGGGGCCTCGGCATGTGGGTCAACGTCGGTGACGCGATGTCCCAGCCCCTCCCCGCGCAGCACCAGCCCGGCCCGGTGGGCCACGGACTCCTTGACGAAACAGGTGACGCCCTCGATCTCCATCCCGTTGAGCAAGGCGGCCAGTTGGTCGGTGCCGTGCTCGATGCGGCCTGCGCGGCGGTCAATGACGTTGAGGTCGCCGTCCACGGTGGCGAAGTTGCAGCGGAAGGCCACGTCGCCACTGAGCACCTCCATGTCTATGCCGGCGCACTCGTACGGTCCGCGCCCCGTGTAGTATTCGTAGGGGTCGTAGCCGAGGAGGGCCAGATGCGAGGTGTCGCTGCCGGCGCGGATGCCTGGGCCGACGGAGTTCATCAACCCGCAGGCGCCAGTGCGCGCGACGGAGTCCATGCTGGAGGTGATGGCGGCCTCGAGCGTGGTCCTGCCGTCCAACTCCGGCACGGGTCGGCCGCCCATGCCATCGCCGATGATGAGCACGGCTCTGGCGTCGGAGTCAGTGTCTGAGGCCATTCTGGTCCGTCCCACGAGGGCCGGGCGCGCGAGAGGGCCCTGGCCGATCTACGGGGGTGCTTCGAGAGGCATTCTATGCGAAGGCAAGGGCAGTGTCAAGCTGGGCGCACGACCTGGGAGATGGCCGCCACCTCGCGGCCGGCGGGGCCGGCGACTGGCAGGATAGCAGGAGTCAGCGGGTGAAATGGGGCGCGAGCTTGGGACCTTGGTGGAGTGCCGAGATGAAACGTAGAGACAGACTGTCGCGCCGGAAGTTCCTGGCCCGGGGCACGAGCGCTGCCGCAGTGGCGGCCCTGGGCGTCCGCGCAACCTCGCTGCACGCGCAGCCGCGTCAGGAGGCCGAGATGGAGGGCAGAGAGGCCCGGCCCAACATCCTGTTCGTGTTCGCTGACCAAATGCGCGCGCAGGCGCTGGGCTGTATGGGCAACCGGCAGGTGCGGACGCCGAATCTGGATCGGCTGGCCTCCGAGGGGGTGCTGTTCACGCATGCCGTGTCCTCCTGCCCGGTGTGCACGCCCTATCGCGCGGCGTTGCTGACCGGCCGCTACCCGCTGAGCAACGGCATGGTGCTGAACGACGTGCGCCTGCCGCTGACGGAGCTGACCATTGCCGAGGTCCTCAAGCAGGCCGGATACCAGACGGGCTACATCGGGAAGTGGCACCTGGACGGGCCGCATCGGGGTGGGTTCACGCCGCCGGGCCCGCGGCGGCAGGGCTTCGACTACTGGGCCGTGGCCAACTGCACGCACAACTACATGCGCTCTTACTACTACCGCGATGAACCCGAGCCCGTCTGGATAGAGGGCTACGACGCCGACCACCAGACGAACCTGGCAGTGGACTACATGCGCCGACACGCGCAGGGCACGCCCTTCTGCCTGTTCATGTCCTGGGGGCCGCCGCACGGCCCTTACCAACTGATGCCGGAGGAGTACAAGGTCTACGACCCGGCGGAGATCGAGCTGCGGCCGAACGCCAGCCAGGACAGGCGCGAGGACATCGCGGGCTACTACTCGCACATCGCCGCCCTGGACAGGGCCTTCGGTCGGCTGATGGAAACGCTGGAGGAGCTGGGCCTGTCGGAGAACACCATAGTGGTCTTCACCTCCGACCACGGCGACATGCTGGGCTCGCAGGGGAAGCAGAAGAAGCAGAAGCCGTGGGACGAGTCCATCATGGTGCCCTTCGTGCTGAGGTACCCGGCGCGGGCGGCGGCCGGTCGGCGCAGCGCGACCCTCCTGAACGTGGTGGACGTAATGCCGACGCTGCTGGGGCTTGCCGGCATTCCGGTGCCGGAACGCGTGGAGGGGACTGACCTGTCCCACGCGGTCTTGGGCAGGCCCGGCCCCGAGCCCTCCTCAGCCTGGCTGGCCCACCCGTGTCCCTTCATAGAGCCGATCCCCGAGTGGCGGGGCGTGCGCACGGCGCGCTATACTTACGTGCGGTCGCTGGCAGGACCGTGGCTTCTGTACGACAACGAGAACGACCCCTACCAGATGGAGAACCTGGTCAATCAGCCGGCGCACGCCGGGCTTCAGGCCGACCTGGAGGCTGAGGTGCGGGAGTGGCTCCGGCGGACGGGCGACGACTTCCAGCCGCGAGAGGTCTACTGGGAGAGGTTCGGCTACGAGGTGGATGAGCGCAAGCAGATGCCGTACGACGGGAAGCTGGGCAACTTCGACTGAAGGACGCGCCGAAGCCCCTCGCTAGGTGTCCCCCATCTCCCCCAGGGCGTACAGGCACACTGCGGTGGCGGCGATGGCGGCCGTCTCCGTGCGCAGGATGCGCGGGCCCAGGCTGACGGCCAATAGCCCGGCCTCCAGGGCCAGCTCCAGCTCGCGCTGGGAGAAGCCGCCCTCGGGACCCACGGCCAGCGAGAGCGAGTCCACCCTCAGGCCGGACTTGATTACCTCGTCCAGCGCGCGCGCAGGGCCGTGCTCGCTCAGGATGAGGGCCATGTCGTCCTCGGCCGCGATCCGAAGGGCCTCGGGGAAGGGCGCCACCGACGTTACCTCTGGCACCACGGTCCTGCCGCATTGGCGCGCGGCCTCGAAGGCGATGCGCTGCCAGCGTTCGCGGCGCTTGTCGGCCTTGGCCTGCTCCAAACGGACCACCACGCGCTCGGTGACCATGGGCGCGATCCGCGCCACGCCCAGCTCCGTGCACTTCTGGATGACCAGAGCCATGTTGCGGCCCTTGGGCATGGCCTGGAGGACAGTGAGGCGGGCGCGGGGCTCGGTGTCCACCTCGTGGCTCTCGATGATGGCGCCGCGCAGCAGTTCGCTGGAGAGGTAAGTGATGCGCACCGTGTGCTCGCGGCCGGTGTCGTCCACGGCGCCGAAGGTGTCGCCGGGCTGGAGGCGCATGACCGTGCGCAGGTGGCGGGCCTGCGAGCCGGCCAGGCTGAGGGAGTCCTCCGTGATGCTGTCGGCAGCGACGAAGACGCGTGCCACGAGCGGCCTCACCGTCCCTCGCGGTCAATGCTGCGCGATCAGGCACACCCACTCGGCCTGCTGCTTCTCGCAGGCGACCTTCAGGCCTGCCGCTTCCAGGGCCCGTCTGACCGCCCCCACGCTGGCGTCGGTCATACCGGCCGACACGAAACTGCCCCGCGGCGTCAGCAGCGCCGCGGCGTTGGGTGCCAAGGCACAGACCGCCTCGCTGTTGATGTTGGCCACGATCAGATCGGCCGGCTCGATCGCGCCATCGAGGCCGTGTTCCAGGCGGACCTCGACCACGTCCGCAACGCCATTGCGCCGCGCGTTCCCGTTGACCACGCGCGCGGCTACCGGGTCGTTGTCAATAGCGACCACGCGGCGCGCGCCCAGCTTGGCGGCGGCGATGGCCAGAATGCCGGATCCGGCGCCGACGTCAATCGCGACGTCACCAGGGCGGAGCAACTCCTCTACGGCCTCCAGGCACATCTGAGTGGTCGGGTGCGTTCCGGTGCCGAAGGCCATGCCCGGGTCCAGCTCGATCACCACGTCCCCGGGCCTCGCCTGCGCGTCGGCCCACGAGGGTCTAACTACCATACCTCGGCCGATTCGCAGGGGTTGAAAGTGCTGCTTCCAGGCCTCGGCCCAGTCCTCCTCGGTCACCTCTCGTGTTGATAGCCGGGGGGCGTGGCCGTTGGTCAGGCTGGGGGCGATCTGGTCCAGACGCCGTTGGAGCGGCTCGACGAGCGGCTGCACCTCGGAGTCGGGGGGCTGGTAGGCACAGCAGGCGGCGCCATCGTCGGTGATGGTGATGCCGACGCCGGTCAGGCCCACCTCGAGCATGAACTCGGCCACCAGGTCAGCCGCCGCGGGCGTCGTCTCCACTCGCAGCTCTGTCCACGTCATGGGGTCCAGCGGCGAGTATAACAGAGCCGAAGGGGACGGTCAACGGCGCGGCGAAAAGCGCGCTTGACAGCGTGCCGGCGCAGGCTATAATGGCCAATGGGGAAGATTCGCGCCGGAAACTTGCACAAGGTTGGGCGCCTCCATGGACGTAGACGCGTTTGTGAGGGAGATCTCCAATCAGAGGCACTACGAGGGGCAGATCGCCCATGTGGAGCGGCTGGCGCCGCGGGAGCCCCAGTTCGGCGAGCTGACCCGGCCGATGCACGAGCGCGTGAAGCGCGTGCTGGCGGAGGACGGGATCGAGCGGCTCTATACCCATCAGGTGAGCGCCATCGAGGCGGTGCGGCGCGGCGAGGACGTCGTGGTGGTCACCTCGACGGCCAGCGGCAAGTCGCTGTGCTACCACATCCCCGTGCTGGAGGAGCTGCTGACGGACCGACTGGCGAAGGCCGTGTACCTCTTCCCCACCAAGGCGCTGGCTCAGGATCAACTGAGGGGGCTGAATCGCTTCAAGGAGTCGGACCCCGACCTGCCCATCAACGCGGGCACCTACGACGGAGACACCCCGGCCAACATGCGCCGCACGCTACGCGACGAGGGCAACGTCATCCTCACCAACCCCGACATGCTGCACTCGGGCATCCTGCCCAACCACAGCCGTTGGGCGCAGTTCTTCGCCAGCCTGCGCTTCGTGGTGGTGGATGAGATTCACAGCTACCGCGGGGTGTTCGGCTCGGGCGTGGCCAACGTGCTGCGACGGCTGGACCGCATCTGCCGTCACTACAACTCCCGGCCGCAGTACATCTGCTGCTCGGCCACCATCGCCAATCCCGCGGAGCTGGCCCGGCGGCTCACCAACCGCGAGATGACCCTGGTGGATAACGACGGCTCGCCGCGCGGGCCCAAGCAGTTCGTCCTGTGGAACCCGCCCTACCTGGACGAGGGCAAGGTCGAGCGCAAGAGCCCCAACGCCGAGGCCCAGCGCCTGATGACGGAGCTGATCGTGGACGGCGTGCAGACCATCACCTTCGTGCGGGCACGAGTGCTGGCTGAGCTGATCTACCGGCACTGCCAGGACCAGCTCGCCGAGGAGGCGCCGCGTCTGCGCAACAAGATTCGGGCCTACCGGGGCGGCTACATGGCGGAGGACCGGCGGGAGATAGAGCGGCAGCTCTTCAGCGGGGAGTTGCTGGGGGTGACCAGCACCAACGCCCTGGAGCTGGGGATTGACATCGGCAGCCTAGACGCGTGCATCATCGTGGGGTACCCCGGCACCATCGCCAGCACCTGGCAGCAGGCCGGACGTGCCGGCCGCGGCGAGGAGGAGTCGCTGGCCGTGCTGGTGGGGCACAACTCGCCCATTGACCAGTACCTGATGCAGCATCCGCAGTACTTCTTCGGCCAGAGCCCCGAGCACGCCATCATAGACCCGGAGAACCCGCACGTGCTGGCCGGGCACCTGGCCTGCGCGGCCAACGAGCTGCCCATCGAGTTCAGCGAGGAGACCGAGTTCGGGGAGTTCGCCCCGGCCGTCCTGGAGCTGCTGGAGGAGAGCGGACAGGTCCGGCGCTTGGGAGGCCGCTGGTACTGGAAGGGGGCCAGCTACCCGGCGGCCAAGGTGCCGCTGCGCACCATAGACGAGAACAACTACACCATTCACGACCAGACCGACCCCGACGACGTGCAGGTCATCGGGGAGGTGGACGAGTTCAGCGCCTACACGCTGCTGCACCCGCAGGCCATCTACATGCACAACGCCGAGACCTACTTCGTGCACGAGCTGGACCTGACGAAGAAGACGGCGCACGTGACCAGGGAGAACCTGGACTACTACACGCAGGCCGTGAGCCGCACGGACATCCTGGTGGACGAGACCGAGACGGAGAAGAAGTGGCGCATTACGCCCATGGGGTTTGGCGAGGTCACGGTCACCACTCTGGTCTACATGTTCCGCAAGATCAAGTTCTTCGGCCGCGACAGCATCGGCTTCGGCAACCTGGACCTGCCTCCGCACAAGCTGGACACCGTGGCCATGTGGCTGATGCCGCCGCGGCAGGTCTTGCAGCGGGTGCTGGAGTACCACCGCGTGCCGGGGGACGGCCTGCTGGGCATCGCCAACGTGATGGCGGAGGTCCTGCCCATCTTCGCCATGTGCGACACCATGGACATCGGGTCGGTGGTGGACTCGACCAACATGGGCACGCCCAGCATCTTCATCTTCGACCGGTACCCGGGCGGCGTGGGCTATGCCGAGCGCTGCTACGAGATGATCGAGCAGGTCATGGAGGCGTGCCTGCTGCTCATCCAGGAGTGCGGCTGCGAGGAGGGCTGTCCGTCATGCGTGGGCAGCCCGCTGCCGGCCTACGCGCAGCAGGACCCCGACGGCAGCAGCCGGGACTGCGTGCCGGACAAGGACGCGGCGCTGATGATCCTGCACGACCTGCTCGAGAAGGTGCCCTACATCCCCAGGGACCCCTCCCCAGAGCGTCGGCGGCTGATTGACATGGGGCTGGCGGCTGTGGAAGTGCCCATGGCCGAGGACGAAGAGCCGCCGCGGGAGATCAAGCGCCTGCCGGAGAACGTAGAGGCGAAGATCCTGCGGAGGATACGGAGTCTGAAGAAGTGACGCTCCCGAACTCCTGTGAGGGCCGCGGCGCCCACTATCCAGGTGGCCCTTTCCCAGCTTGACCATGCGCGGCAGTTGGTGTAACATGTACATGTACATGTTACAGTGGAGGAGAGTAGATGGCCGAGCTAACCGTCCATGAGCACGTCCTCTTCCCAGAGGACCTGGATCGGCGCATCCGCGAGCGGGCCCAGGCAGAGGGCAAGAGCAAGGCGCAGGTGATCCGCGAGCTGTGCGAGGAGGGGCTGGGGCAGCCGTCGCTCGAGGAGCGGCAGCGTGCCCTGCGCGAGTTCGTTGGCTCGGGCGGCTGGGAGGTCGGGGAGCCTGAGGAGATCGAGAGGGAGATCGCGGAGAGCCGTCGGACATGCGTGGAGCCGGTTGCTTGGGGCACCATGGAGCTTGGGGGCAAGGTAGCGCTGGTGACCGGCGGCGCCCGGCGGATCGGGCGGGAGATCGCCCGGCACCTGGGCGCGCGGGGCTGCCACGTGGCCGTCAACTACCACACTTCGCGGGCGGAGGCAGAGGAGCTGGCGGCGGAGATTGCAGGCCTGGGGCTGCGGGCGGTGGCGGTCGAGGCCGACGTGTCGGTGGCGGCCGAGGTCGCCGCTATGGTGCAGACGGTTGGGCAGGCCCTCGGACCCGTGGAGGTGCTGGTCAACAACGCTGCGCTCTTCTACGAGACACCGTTTCCGGATGTGAGCGAAGACCAGTGGGACGAGCTGCTTGACACGAACCTCAAGGGCGCCTTCTTGTGCAGCCGCGAGGTCTCGCGGGGCATGCTGGAGCGCCAAAGCGGCAAGATCGTCAACCTCGCCGACGTATCGGCCTTTCGCCCCTGGCCCAAGTACATCCCCTACTGCGTGTCCAAGGCCGGCCTGGTGGCGCTGACCAAGGGCCTGGCTGGGGCGCTGGCCCCGCACGTGCAGGTCAATGCAGTGGCCCCGGGAGCCATTCTGTGGCCCGAGGGCTGGGGCGAGCAGGCCAAGCAGCGGGCCATCGCGGCCACGCCGCTGAGGAGAACGGGTGAGCCGGAGGACGTGGCGCGAACGGTGATGTTCCTGCTGGAGGGGTCCGACTACATCACCGGGCAGGTCATCGCAGTTGACGGAGGCCGGTCAATCGCCTGAGCGACGCTGTGGAGGCAACGCGCGCGCATGGACGGGCTATCGCTGGCAAAGCAGGTCGTCGCCGTCCTGCTCTGGCCCTTCCACACGGTCGCCAGCTGGATCGCCCCCATCCCCCGCGTCATCAAGCTGCTAGTGGCCACCCTCGTCATCACCGCCGGGATCGGCGTGTCGGCCATCCTGGGGCCCCAGATGTCCCGACCCATCCACGAGATGCTGGAGACGCTGGAGCTGCGCGCGTACCACACGGCCTTCTACTGGCGTGGTGCCGTGCCGGCCCGGTCGGAGATCGTGATCGTCGGCATTGACGACGAATCGTGCGACGAGCTGGGCATCTGGCCCTGGCCACGCACCTTTCACGCTGAGGTGGTGCGGAATCTGCACGCAGCGGGGGCCAAGGTCATCGCCTTCGACGTGGTGTTCTCGGAGGAGTCACCCGTGGAGGCGACCGAGCTGGCCAGCGAGATGCTGGGGGACGTCCTGGCTCTGATAGGGGCCGGGCGCCACCAGGAGGCCGCCGCCCAGGCGCAGGCGCACATGGACCGGCTGACTGCGATGTCGCTGGGCCTAAGCCCGGCCGCGGCCGACCAGGAGTTCGCCCAGGCGTGCCAGGAGGCGGGCAACGTCATCCTGGGCGCCCAGGTGCCGTTTATCAGCCGCCGCCTGTTGGCCGAGGATGCGATTCTGGACCGCTCCACCATCTACTTGCCCATCCCCGCGCTGGAGGATGCGGCCTTCATGAATGCAGTGGTGGACATCGAGCCGAACGTGCTGGAGGGAGCAGATCGGGTCTATGCCTACGTGGCGCGCAAGGAGCTGGAGTTGTCGCCGGAGACCGGTGAGCCGGTGCGGCAGATGGTCGTCTACCCGGGACTGGCGGCCGCGACGGCGGGGGCCTATCTGGGGCTGACGCCGGACCTGATCCGGGAGCGACTGCTGGAGGGGCGGCTGGCCGGACACCAGATGGTCACCAGCCGGGCGCTGATGGACGTTGATGAGGAGACCGGCGCAGTCCAGATGTACGGCGAGGGCATGCTCATCAACTTCGCCGGCCCCCAGGCGGTCACGTTCAACTACGTCCCCTACTACCAGATTCGCAACGATCCTGCGCGCGCCAGCGTCTGTCGCGGCAAGATCGTGATGATCGGAGCCATCACTCGCCTGCTGCACGACGATTGGCCCACGCCCTTCTTCCGCGAGGGGCGCATGCCAGGGGTCGAGGTGCAGGCCAATGCCGTGCAGACCATGCTCAACGGCACCTACATAGGCTTGGCCCCGGCGGGGATGGAGCTGACCGTGCTGTTCGGCTCCTGTTGGCTGTTGGGGCTGCTTACGCTGTGGCTGCGGCCGGTGCGCACACTCGTCTTCATGGTGCTGGCCTGGGCGGGGCTGTACTACTTCGAGCTGTACCTGTTCCGCGAGCACAGGCTGTGGCTGCGCGCCGTGACCCCCATGATTGCCGGGACGGTGAGCTTCGTAGTCGTCAGTACCCTGGTCTACTTCACCGAGGAGCGCGAGAAGCGGCAGCTCCGGGGAGTGTTCCAGCGTTACGTGGGCGCCAGCGTCCTGGACGAGATCATGGAGCGCGCCGGCGTCGAGATGGGCGGCGAGGTGCGCACGGTGACCATGATCTTCTCCGACCTCAGGGGATTCACCACGCTGTCGCAGGACCTCTCGGCCCAGGATGTGGTGGCCCTGCTGCGGCCCTATCTCACTGCGATGACGGACATCGTGTTCGCCTACCAGGGCACGCTGGACAAGTTCATGGGCGACGGCATCATGGCCTACTTCGGTGCGCCCGTGGACTTCGAGGACCATGCAGAAAAGGCGGTGCTGGCGGCGATTGACATGCAGGAGGAGCTGGCCAGCATGCGGGAGGAGGGGCGGCTCCAGGCCCCGCTGTACATGCGCATCGGCGTGCACACGGGGGAGGCGGTGGTGGGCGACGTGGGCTCTGCCACGGTCTCCGACTACACGGTGATCGGCGATCCGGTGAATGTGTCCTCGCGGCTGGAGGAGCTCAACAAGAAGTACAACAGCCAAATACTGATCAGCGAAGAGACCTACCGGCGGGTGGAACACATCGTGGAGGCGGAGTATCTGGGCGAGGAGGTAGTGCGCGGCCGGGATCGCCCGACCGGAGTATACAGGCTGTTGGGCAGGAAGGCGGGGGTGCGCAGGGAGGAGTATATGGTATGATATGCGGGGGAGGGCGTCTGCGCTGCCCGCCCTCAAGGAGCGTGGGGCCATGAGTCGCCTGTCAAGCTCAGGGCGTTTGCTGGCGGTCAGCCTGCCGTTGGCAGCCTGCCTCGGCGCAGCGGCCCAGGCCGCGCCGGCCACGGTGACGGCGGTGCAGAACGTCGTCAGCAAGCAGCCTGCGGGAAGCACGAAGTTCTTCCGCGCCAAGGTCGGCACCACACTGGACAAGGGTGATCGCCTGGCCACGGGGAAGCGTTCGACGGCGCAGATCACGTTTGCCGATAAGAGCTACGTCAGGCTGGGCGAGCGCACGGACCTGGTTATTCGCTCGGCCACTGGCGCAGCCCTTCGGATCGAGAAGGGACGGCTGTTCGGCAAGTTCGCGAAGGGCAGCGGCGCGGTCATAGGCGGTCGCGCGGCCGTGGCGGCGGTGAAGGGCACGGAGATGGAGTTCATCGTCGGCAAGAAGGGCAAGGAGATCGTTCGCTGCCACCAGGGGGAAGTCAGCTTGACCCGCGTGCCCGCGCCCTAGGGCCGAGCCAGTTGCGATGGACATGCGTGGATGGGCCCGCCGCGCTCCGCCAGCGGGTGGGTCGGTCCCTTTAACGGTACAGCCTGTCGCCGCCAAGAGCCCCGCTCGCGCGTCAAGGGGAGGCCTCCATGTCCCGACAAACACGCAAGCCCTGCGCCGTGCTGATCACGTTCCTGCTGGTGGTGACGGCCACGGCAGCCGCTGCCCAGCAGGCCAAGTTCACCGCCGTCAGCGGCGTGGTAGCCAAGCAGGCGGCGGGGAGTACCCAGTGGGCGCGCTGCAAGGTGGGGACGACGCTACGGGCCGGCGACAGGGCCTCCACCGGGAAGCGCTCGACGGCCCAGATAGACTTCGCAGACGGCAGCTACGTACGCCTGGGCGAGCGGACGGACGTGGTTCTGCGCTCCGCCGCCAAGGTGGATCTGCAAGTGTCGCGGGGACGCGTCTACGGCAAGTTCGCCAAGGGCTCGACCGGCGCCATCGGCGGGCGGTCGGCGGTGGCGGCGGTGAAGGGCACGGTGATGGAGTTCCTGGCGGAGGGCGAGGTGGAGGCGGTGCGCTGTCACCAGGGGGAGGTGCTCTTGGCGCAGGCGGGGCCGCTGACGCGCACGGGCACGGCCGACGGCGGGGCGACGGACAGCCTGGTGGACGACGCGCTCCAGGTTGATCCCGATGACTACTGGAACGGCGGCACGCTGACCATCACCCAGGGGACGAACGCGGGCGAGGCGCGAGCCGTGGTGGACTTCGACGGGACCACCGGAACGGTGACCGCCGACACGCCCTTCCCGGCGCCCATAGACGCCACGTCGCAGTACATACTGTCCCTGGAGCCTCCGGAGGAGGCACTCACGCTGCGGGCAGGCGAGGAGGCGCGCACGAAGCCCGGCCAGGCCCCGGGCACGCCCTTCCCCACCGCTCCGGAGGAGTTCGCGGGCGGCGAGGAGGACCCGTTCTTCCGGGACGTGCGGCCGGGTGACACGCGGGTGTTCCCGGGAACGGGCGGGCAGGAGGACTTCCAGGACGCCACGGTGACCGTGGGAGACGTGGTCAACGACGCTCTGGGCGGGCAGGAGAAGAAGGGCTCGCTGAAGGTCGTGGTGAGCTCGACTGGGCCGCGTGCCTCGCGTCCGGGCGCGGCCGGCCTGCGCCCGCGGATCGGCCCCGGCGTGCGGGTGCAGGGGCCGCGCTCGTCGGGCGACCGCGATAGCCTGGGGGCCCTGGCCGTGCCCCTCCTGGCCGCGGCGCCGCTGTCGCTACTGGGCGGCGGCGCCTTCGAGGGAGCGGCGGGCCAGTTGCAGCCGCAGCGACGCGACGAGTGGCTGCTGAACGAACGCGCCGGGGTGGAGCTGTTCGGCTTCTGGGGAGAGGGCGGCGGGTCCTCGGGCGGCGTGCGGGTGCGGCCCAGCGGGGTGTTGAAGAACCTCTACTTCGAGTTCGGCGCGCAGCAGCGCAGCCTGTTCGATGGGCAGGACCTCACCGACATCACGGCGGCCTACGTGACCGCTCGTGGCGGGTGGGGCGACCTGCGAGCGGGGCGGCAGCGCTTCCTGATGGGCCCGGTGGTCAACAGCAACGTCGGCACGCTGTTGGCGTTCGATACGGCCGATGCAGTGCGCTACACCAGCAATCTGCACAACGGCACGACCTTCGACGTGGCCTACCTGTGGGACACCACGCCCTTCCGGGGAGATCCGGACTTCGGCGGACTATATGGCCGCGTCACCATGCAGAACGACGACGGCGTGTTCGGGCTGAACCTGCTGACCATGGAGGGATCGGCGGGCAACTTCGGGGCCAGCGTGGACGCCGCCGTGCCGGTGGTCAGGGGCTGCCTGGACCTCTACTGGGAGGTCGGCGAGGACCCCTTCGGCCGGTTCCTGTGGACGGGTGGCACTTACTTTCCGAAGCTGTATCAGCATCACGACATAGACCTGTTCCTGGAGTACGCACACCGGGACGGCATCCCCAACCTGGCCAGCGCGCGTGTGTACAAGACCTTCAGCGAGAGGTGGATCGGCATAGTGCAGGTGCAGCGGTCGGACGCGGGCGACACGAGGGTCGGTGCCGGCGCCCTGTTCCGGTTCGACATCAAGTAGCCAGTGGCGCATTCCTCCGCCGCGCGCGGACGCGTGATGGCGCCGCGGTGCGCTCCGGGCTCGTAGCGGCGGTAGAGGGACCGGTGGACATGCTAACGCGCAGGCTCGTTCTCTGCTTCCTGGCCGCTCTGGCGGCAGCGGTGGCTCTCAACGGCTGTGGCGGCGGAGGATCCGGGGTCCGCTCCAGCGTCGGGGCCCTGCGGGTGACCGCCGAATTCCCGCCGTTGGACGGTCCGGGCGACGTGAGCGGCCGGGTGATACCCGAGGGCACGCAGAGCATCTACGTGGGGGTCACCAGCCCCGAGGGGGTGCTGCTGGGCGAAGCGCTGCTTACGCGGCCCACCAACGGACAGCTTCCGCCTGGCGACGTGATCATGCGCCAGAAGGGGGAGCCCGTTCAGGCCACGGCCACCATTGACGACCTGCCGCTGGGCCCGGCGCTGGTCACGGCGGAGGCCCATGGGCCCTCCACGAATCAGCGGGCCAGCGCCCGCCAGCCCGGGGGGCCGCCGCTGGCCTCGGCCAGCACGAAGGTCAACATCGAGCCCGGCGTCAACGAGCTGGCGCTCTCGTTGGTCTCGCACGTGGCCCTGGTCGAGGTCATCCCCTCATCGGCAACCATCCCGGTGGGCGGGAGTCAGCCGTTCCTGGCCACCGCCAAGGACGGCGACGGCGTGATCCTGTTGGGCTGCACCTTCGACTGGAGCTGCGACAACGGAGCCGTGGCCGGCGTGGACCAATGGGGCCTGGCGGTGGGGGCGGGATCCGGCACGTGCAGCATCGTCGCCACGGAGAAGGCCTCGGGTGTGCAGGGCTCGGCGGCCTTGGGCGTGGGCGGACAGCTCAACGGCGAGGTGCTGATCATCCAGGACCGCTCGCCCTGGGGGTACAACCCGAACGTGCAGGTGTGCAACGACCTCGGCTACAACTGCACCATGATCGGCAGCAGCCTACTCTCGCCCGCGGCCCTGCCGGGAGTGACGCTGGCCCAGCAGGTGGACTTCTCCCAGTTCAACGTCGTGGTGCTTTCGGGCGACCAGGACGACGGCTACTACGCCAACGTCGAGGCCGGCCTGGGTCAACTGGCCGGCCTGTTCGCGGCCAACGGAGTGTTGGTCGTCCACTACGCCACCGGCTACGGGCTGCTGCCCACGCCCCGGGCTATCCTGCCCGGTGGCTCGGGAATAGCATGGACGGTCGAGTTCGGCGCTGATATTGACATCATTGACCCCGGCTCCGGCCTGATCACCCAGGGGACGCGCGTCATCACGGATACGAACCTCGACGGGGGCAACCACTCCTACCACGGATGGGCCGCCGCGAACTCGCTGCCAGCGGGCGCGGAGGCGATGCTGGCAGCCGTGGCCCCGCCCGGCGTGGCTCAGGCGGCGCTGGCCCAGGACCCCTCGCGGGTGGCCGTGCTCATGTATGACCACGGTGGCGGCGAGGTGCTGGTGTCCACCATACCGGTGGAGTGGTACGACGCGGGCAGTCACGGCAGTCAGCCCGACATTGGGGCCATCTACCACTACAACGAGTTCGAGTATGCCATGCAGGTGGCCCAGACGCTGAACTGATCGGGGCTGCCGTGTGGCCGACTGCCAACGCGGAGCCTTCAGGGCGGCGACTGGGGCTCCCCGTAAGGCAGTAGCAGCAGGCAGTCCAGCATCAGGGCCGTGCTCCAGGCATGGGGCGCGGCCCAGTAGGGTCTGGCCTCGGTACGCCCGATGAGCTCGGGGACCATCCCGCAGCCGGCCAGGTGGGCTCGACAGAAGTCCAGGTAGTGACGGCCGCGCGCGGTGTGCTCGCCGGCGTCTGGAGCCCCCTGCTCCTCCCCACCGCGTCCCAGCAGCAGCAGCACCTTCGCCAGCCAGAGCGTGTTCACGCAGCCGATGGCGCCGCCAATGTAGGTGTCGAACTGGTAGCGGAACAGGCCCGTGGCACCCTCCTCCGGGGGCGTCAAATGCTCCTCCAGGGCCGCGACAGTGGACAGGAGCATGTCGCGCTCCCGAGGGTCGGCCATGGACAGCATGCCGAAGGGCTCCCACACGCCGAGGACGGAGCAGTCCACGCCCTTGTCCAGAGAGCCATCAGGCCGCAGCCCTCGAGCCATGTAGCTGCCCGTCCACAGAGCCCGCTCGGTCTCGGCCTTCATGCGCGTGGCCGCGGCGCGGGCCTCCTGAGCCAGCGCCCCCTGGCCGCCTGCGGCGAGCATCTCGGCGCCGTCGCGCAGGGCGGCGTGGATGGCGGCGTTGGTGTAGGCGAAGCTGCCTTGGAAGCTCTCCCACAGGTCCGCCGCCGGCGCATGCATGCCCGTAGGGCCAATCCTGTCGAGCAGTCCCCGCACTGCCGAGGCCACCATGTCGCCGTAGGCGGAGCGCATTTCCTGCTTCTCATCGTCAGACGCACGGGCGTGGTGCCGAGCCAGGGCGAACAGGACGGAGGCGCTCTCGTCGAGCTGCTCGAAGCGGTCGGGCGTGGACCAACGAGGCGCGACGCATCCGTCGGCCCAGTAGCGCTGGTCCCACAGGCCGTCAGAGCGCTGGACCCGGCGGCACCAGTCGAAGAAGCGCCGGGCCCGATCCGCATGCCCCAGCCGGGCCAGCGTGAGAGCCGCGTAGGCAGCGTCGCGCGGCCAACAGAAGCCGTAGCCGCCGCTGATCTCGAAGTCCGGGTCGAACTCGGGGGCGGCGATTATGGCGCCGGTCTCGTCGTCCTGGAGCGACAGCAGCGCCAGCAGGGCGCGGTCCACCTCGTCGGTCGCTTGGGAGGGCGCGGAGACTCTCCGTAGTGGTGCGATCACCTCGGCATCGCGGCGCTTGCGCTGGTTGTAGAGGGAGCCAAAGCCGGAACGCCGGGCACCATGCAGCCGCGTGCGCGCCTCCTTCTCTGAGTCACCGGCGGCGATCAGCAGCGTGCGCGTCTCGGTGCCCTGCGCGGGGATGGTCAGGTGCCAGGCGACGGCGAAGTCCACCGTGCCGATGTCCTCCGCCTGGCCGGTCAACTGGCCGTCGAGCATGTCGTCCTTGGCGCTGCGCCCGTCCTCTGCCGCCGCTCTGCCGCAGCGCAAGGAGTCGAAGCGGCTGCCGCCCACGGCAAAGGCCACCTCGCGGCAGTATTGCACGACAGCTTGCCCGTCGGGAAGGTACCGTACCGACTGCCGTCCCTCCAGATCGCCCAGGGCCAGCCGCAGGTACTGCATCAAGGTGAGCGGGCAGGCCTGCGATCGGTGGTTCTCGACCGCGAACCGCCTGGCCAGCACCGCGCTGCCGGGAACCAGCAAGTCGGTGATGCGCACGGTGACTCCCAGCCGCGCGGAGGTGAGCTCGGTCAGCACAATGCCCGCGCCCTCGGCGTACTGCTGGCGGCGGCTCCACTCGGGCTCGAACAGCCAGCAGAAGCGCGGCGGCTCCGCCGCAGGAGCGTGGATCGCAGGCATGCACTCGCGCACGTTGCGGGCGAAGTTCACGCGCGGGTAGAAGAAGCCCATGATCTCGCCCGCGCTGCCCAGCGTAACCAGCACGCTGCCCTCGCCCAGGACGGCCGTTGGCAGATATACGGCCATAGTGCTCTAGCTCCCACCCGAGAAGGTCACGACGATGGCAGTCTCGCGGCGGCCGGAGAGGCCTCTACTCGGCCCGACGCGGCACGCCGACGTCCTCCACCAGGGCCCGCAGCAGCTCGCCCACGCTCCAGGCCTGGGCGATGCAGCCCTTCGGCAGGTGCGGCTCGTCCCCGTCGAAGATCTCCGACACCAGGCCCAGCCCGGCCTCGCACAGGTGCTGCTCGAAGCCTGCCAGCATCTCTCTGGCCCTGGCCTTGGCTTCGGGCGTGCGACCGTGGGCCTTGACGTATGCCGCCAGGAAGGGCCCCAGCAGCCACGGCCAGACGGTGCCCTGGTGGTAGGCAGCATCTCGCGACCGGACGTCGCCCTGGTAACGGCCGACGTAGCGGTCGTCCAGGGGGGATAGGCTGCGCAGGCCCATGGGCGTGAGCAGGTGCTGCTGCACGGCGGCCACGATCTGCCTTTGACGCTGCTGCGCGACCAGGCTGTAGGGCAGGGCCACCGCGAGGATCTGGTTGGGCCGCATTGAGGCGTCCGGTCCCCGGTCGCTGACGCAATCGTACAGACAGCCCGCCTCGGGGTTCCAGAAGACCTGGTTGAAGGCGGCCTTAGCCTGCCGAGCTCGCCGGCCGTATTCGCGGCTCTGCTGCCGCAGGCCCAGCTTCTTGCACAGGTACTCCACGTGCTTCAGGGCGTTGTACCACAGGGCGTTGACCTCGACCGGCTTGCCCCAGCGCGGGGTGACCACCCAGTCCCCCACCTTGGCGTCCATCCAGGTGAGCTGCACGCCCTGGGCGCCGGCGCGCAGCAGCCCGTCCGGCGTGGCCTGTATACCGTACAGCGTCCCCCGAGTGTACCAGTGGACGATGTCCTCGACCACGGGCAGCATGTGGTCCCGGATGAAGTCCAGATCGAGCGCGTAGTCGTAGTAGCGCCGCACGGCGTGGATAAACCAGAGGCTGGCGTCCACGCTGTTGTAGGCCGGCTCATCGCCCGCGTCGGCGAAGTTGTTGGGGATGATGCCCTGATGGCGCCGGTCGGCGAAGGCCGACAGCACCTCCCGCGCGTCGCCATAGCGGCCGGTGACTAGGAGCAGGCCGGGCAGGGCGATGAGCGCGTCGCGGCCCCAGTCTGCGAACCAGTGGTAGCCGGCGATGATACTGCGCCTCTTGCCGCGACGCACGACGAAGTGGTCGGTGGCACGGTATAGGGCTGCGCCCAGGGCATCGTCTGGCTCCCCACTACTGAGAGCGGCGCGGCGCCGCCGCTCGAACTCGGCCGCCTGCTCGGGATTGATGTTCGGCGCCTCACCGAAGGCTGCCAGCAGCGACACGCGCTGGCCCGGCTCCAGATGCGCCTCGACGTGCCCAGGGCTGTAGAGGTCCTCCTGGTGGTCGAGGCCGCGCTCGCGCTCGCGTTCATACTGGAAGTCGTAGTACCAGGCGCCGCCCGTGCGGAAGGCGCCCTCGGTGTAGGCCAGCCACAGCCCGGGCGCGTGCCCGCAGGGGGCGAAACAGAGCAGGCCTCGTGCCTCGGCCACCGCTGCCGCGGGCGTGTCCTGGGCGCGGACCAGGTGGTGGTAGTCGCGACCGGAGAGCAGTGGCCGCAGGTACAGTGTGGCGCTTTGCGGCGCTTCCAGGAGCGCGTAGCCGACCACGGTGGCGTTCTGACCGTGCACCATGAACACGGTCTTCTCGAGGCGCACGCCCTCCGCCGCGTACGTGAACACGGGAAAGGGGTCGAGGCGGAACTGCTCCAGGAGCTCGTGGCCCGTGGGGTGGATGACGCCGGGGTACTGGTTCGCCCCCAGGGCCAGCTCAACGTCGCCACAGACGATGGTCTCCTCGACCTTGTTGAGGAGCACCAGCCGCCCGACGGGAGGGTGAGTAGCAGCCACGAGGAGGCCGTGATAGCGGCGTGTGTTGAGGCCGGCGATGGTGGAGGAGGCGAAGCCGCCCAGCCCGTTGGTCTCCAGCCATTCCCTGTGCAGAGACAGCGCCGGGTCGCGGCACACGTCCCGGCCGAAGCGGACCATCTACCTGCCCCCGTGCGTGCGGTGACGCCGTCACGAGCACGCTCCCCCTTCGCCGGCCTCCGCCCTCCTCCTGCCTGGCGCGGGCGCAGGATTTCATCCGCCGGGCTCCGAAATCCGAGGCGCGGTCCATGTGCGCGAGCCGGCGCGACCAGACTAGGGGACGAGTACGTGATGGCAAGAAGGCGCGCATTTCTGACGGTGGGGCTCGTGGCGGCGGCCGCTGTCTGGCTGGTGGGGAGCGCCGTCGCTGCTCCCCGCGCCGAGAAGAGCCTCGACGGGCCCTGGGAGTTCCGCACGGACCCGAATGACGAGGGCGAGAGGAACCGGTGGTTCCTGGGAGAGGAGCTCTACGGGACCAACGTAACCGTCCCCGGCTGCTGGGACGCTCAGGGCGTCGGCGAGCCCACCGACAGGCTCTTTCACAACTACGTGGGCAAGGCGTGGTACCGGCGTGAGGAGGTCATCCCGGAGGAGTGGGAGGGCCGGCGGGTCTGGATCGAGGTGGGCGGCGCCCATCGCTACATGGACCTGTGGGTGAACGGGCACCACGTGGGCCGTCAGATGGGCTACCTGAGCCCGGTGGTGGCCGACATCACCGGGCTGGCGCGTCCCGGCACCTCGGCCGTGTTCGCCGTGCGCGTTGACAACGAGCAAGACTGGAGTCGCGATCCCCTCACGGGCTGCTTCGACGTCATTGACGCCGTCCACATAGCCTGGGGCGGCATCTACCGCGCGGTGCGCCTGTACACCACCGGGCAGGCGTGGATCGCCGACGCGTTCGTGGTGCCGCACGCGCAGCAGGGAGAGGCAGAGGTGCGCCTCACTATGCGCGGAGTGGCCGTGGCGGGGCTCAAGGCGCGCGTCGTGGTCCGCGCGGAAGGCGGCGAGGGAGGGCCGGCAAGCTACACGGCTCCGCCCGTGGCGCTCACCGGCGCCGGCGAGAAGACGGCCACCATCACAGTTCTCATGCGCGGCGCACGCCTCTGGTCTCCAGAGAGCCCCAACCTGTATCGCGCCACCGTGTCCCTGGAGGGCGAGGGCGGCAGCCTGGACGAGGTGTCCGTCCGCTTCGGCCTGCGCGACATCGAGATACGAGGAAACGACTTCTACCTCAATGGAAAGCGGCTGTTCCTGCGCGGCTACGGGGACGACTGTTGCTTCCCGGAGACGATTGCGCCTCCCGCCGACAAGGCCGTTTACCTGAAGCGTCTGCGGCTGGCCAAGGCGTACGGGTTCAACTACGTGCGCCACCACAGCCACGTGCCGCTGGCCGAGTACTTCGAGGCGGCCGACGAGGTGGGCATGATGGTGCAGCCGGAGCTGCCCATTGCCTACATGCACTACTTTCAGCGGGCCACGCAGGCCGGGCACCAGCTCCTGCTGGACCAGTGGCGCGACATGATCCGCCTGCACCGCAACCACCCCAGCGTCTTCGCCTGGTGCATGGGGAACGAGCTGTGGAACTCCTTCGCCTTGGCTCGACAGATGTACGCGGACGCTCAGGAGCTCGATCCCTCGCGTCCGGTGAACGACTCGGACGGCGTTCCGCTGGGGCCCATCCGCACACAGGCGAACTGGAGCCGCCCCACGCTCGACGTCTTCAACGCCCAGTTCGATGAGCACGTGCTTCCCTGGGGCCCCAACAAGGGCAAGTACGACCTGGGCGAGATTGAGCCGGCGGCTCCGATCGTTATCCACGAGATGGGCAACTTCAACGCCTTCCCGGATGTGGAGGAGAGGGTCCTCTACAGGCGGGGCGTGAAGCCGTTCTGGCTGGACGAGCTGACCAAGGCCGCCGAGGGCAAGGGCCTGACCGCCCTCCTCCCCACCTTCGTGCGGGCCTCTCGTCAGGCCCAGGCGATGTGCCGCAAGGTGAACCTCGAGGCTGCGCGCCGCAGCCCGCAGGTTGACGGGCACACGCTCTGGCTGCTTCAGGACTACTGGACCGGCGCCAACGGTCTGGTGACGCAGCACTACCAGGAGAAGGGCCTGTCGGCCGAGCAGTTCCGTCGGTTCAACGGTCCCAGTGTGCTGCTGCTGGATCGCGACGAGTGTGCGCATTGGGCGGGCGACGAGGTGGAGCTGCGGCTGCTACTGAGCCACTTCGGGGACTATCGCGGGCCGGCGACGCTGCGCTGGCGGCTCCTGGGCGAGAACGGCCAGGAGTATCGCAGCGCTCAGCAGCCGGTGGAGGTCGGCAGGGGCGGCGTATTCGAGCTGTGTAAGCTGCCCATGAAGATGCTCGAGTGGGCCAACCGCCAGGAGCGCCTGTCCCTGGACGTTGAGCTGCACGCAGACGGCCTCCTGGCCGCCAACGACTGGCCCATCTGGGTGTTTCCACGCGAGCCCATCCCGCCCGGCCCCTACAGGGTCGTGGGCCTGCACACGCGGCGCCCCAGCCTGCGCTTCCCGGGCTTTCCGACGCTGCCGCCCGACGCCACGCTCAGGCCCAACGACGTGGTCGTGTCCCCCTGGCTGTCGGAGCGGCTGCTGGCCCACCTGGAGGCCGGTGGGAGGGCGCTCCTGGTGGCGCCTGCCTGGCCGCTGCGCACGCTGCCGGCGCACTTCGAGAACGCCTGGTGGCTGGGCAATCCCGAGACCGATTCCGACTTGGGCCACCTGATCACCGACCACAGGGCCGTGCGCGAGTACCCGCATGAGGGATTCGCCGACCTGCACTTCTTCCACCTCATGCACGGGCGCCGCACCATGCTGCTGGATGAGCTGGCGCCCGACGTGGAGCCCATCATCCGTGCCGTCCCCCACCCCTCTGCGCTGCGCACCAAGGCCTGGTTGTTCGAGGCGGGGGTGGGACGGGGCAGGCTGCTGGCCACGACGCTGAACCTGAGCGCGCGAGCGCTGAAGGAGCGCCCGGAGGCGGGCACGCTGTTCGACCTGCTGGTGCGCTACCTCGCCGCCGAGAAGCCCGTCGAATTGGCGCCGCTGGACGCGGAGGTGCTGCGCAAGTGGATGCGCCAGTGGCCCGTGCCCCTCGATGCGCCCTTCGCGGAGGGCTACCAGGAGCTGGTGGAGGCCACCAGCGAGGCTGAGCCGTACACCAGCCCGCGCGGACAGGATGACGGGTACGTGGTGCGGCAGCTCGACGGCACGCACGAGGTCACCTGGCGCACCGCGCCAGTGCCTCGGGGCGTGAGCCGAGTCACCTTCGTGTGGCTGGCCGGGCTGGGGTGGCTGACGGAGCCGGCCGGCGGGCACTTCGATCTTGCTCTGGACGGCGAGAAGCTGCTGGAGTTCGACCTAGCCGAGCAGACCGCCGTGTGGCAGTCCGAGGACAAGCGCAGTCAACTGGTGTTCGAGCTGCGGCGATCGGTAGGAGTGGACCGCTTCGGCGTCATGTACCTGACTGTTCCCGCACCCCGGCTGCGCGCGGGCGAGCCGGTGGAGCTGACCGTGACGGGATCGGCCAACGGCTCGCGGCGTTGGTTCATGCTCTACGACGTGACCGACAGCGTGGGTTTTGTGACGGAGGACTAGAAGTAGTCCCATAGCCCGGCGGCGGGCCTGTGCGCCCCGCGGGCTATGACACCAGTTCCACCCGGCGATGTCATGGGGTGTGCCTGCGGGCTACTGGAGCTCGCGGCGCCCCAGTTCGATCAGGGCCTCCACGTCCTCGGCGTCCGCCGGCGCGTACTGCCTGATCAC
>JBHIEF010000035.1:0-27224 GCA_046760465.1 Armatimonadota bacterium
GCTACGCGGATCGGCGCCGCCTGGATGGGCGCCGCAGACTCGTACGCCTGCACTGCCTGCGCGCCCAGCATCGTCCCCAGCCGGCGCGGCACTTCAGCGGTATCCTCCATCATGACCGGATTGATGTTGCCGCAGGCGCCCTGGAGGAACAGGCACGTGGCCCCCGTGAGGTCCTCGACCACCTCGCACGCCACTCCCGCGAAGTCGGCCGATATCCGCCGCGCCCGGCCCGATTGGCTCACCGGGTGGCAGGCGAAGTTGGCCAGACAGGCCAGCGGCTCGCCGTTGCGCCGGTCTACCCGCACGACCACCACCTCCCGGTCTATGGGCCCCTCGGGATTCTGACCCAGAACGATGTTGCCCTCGGGCTTCCGCTCGCGCCGGTTGACCCCGATGTCCGAGCTGGCATACCCCACCGCAGCCGTGGCCGCGCGCAGGCTCGAGTTCGCCTCCTGCACTACCCCGGCCAGCTTGAACTTCAGGTCGGCCATGTACGCAGCCTCGTCCGTGTCAACCGTGTCCGCCTCGAAGGCGCCCGTGGCCGGGCCGTAGTGCGTGTGTGTGCAGCACATCAGCACGTGTTTGGCTGGTATGCGGGTGCGCCTCGCTATCTCCGCGCACACCTGCTCCACGAAGGCCGCGTCCAGGTAGAGCAGGTCCACCGCGACGATGGCTGCCCGCGTCTTCTCGTCCTTGACCACCAGCGCCGTCGCGTACAGCTCGTCCCCCAGTCGCTGCGAGGGCCCGCGCCCGGCGAACCCGCTCAGGGCGATCCCGACCGGCGGCGTGATGTTGGCTGTGGCCACGCCCGCAGTCCACGGACTTCTCTTGCTCATTATTCTCCCCTCGTGAGCCAGTGTTGGCACGAGTCCCCAAACCACCCCACGCGGCCCTCTTCGCCGCGCCGCCTCCCTTTCGCTGCCGAAGGCTGCATAACATGCGCCCGCCACTGCGATTTACACCCCCGCGGGTCGGGGTTATACTCTCTACAGAAGCGCGTGAGGCCGCCGGAGGACGACCATGGCCACCTACGACCGAGCCGACGCCAGGAGCTTCCTCGACTACGTGGACGACTGGTACGACCGCCTGCCCGCTGGGTCCCTGGGCGAAGCCATCGCCGCGGCAGGTGGACCGGACAAGGTCGGCATCTTCGCCATAGACGTGCTCAAGGGCTTCTGCGTCAGCGGCCCCCTGGCCGGCGAGCGCGTCGGGAGCATCGTCGCGCCCATCGTCGAGCTCCTACGCGCGGCCTACGACAGCGGCGTCAGGCGGTTCATCCTGCCCCAGGATGCCCATCCGCCCGACTCGCCCGAGTTCGAGCAGTACGGCCCGCACTGCCTCGAGGGCACCGAGGAGGCAGAGACCGTGGACGAGTTGATGGCTCTGCCCTTCTCCCACTCCTTCGAGGTCGTCCCCAAGCGGTCAATCGGCGTGGCCCAGGGCACCCGCCTGGACGACTTGCTCGAAAGCCTCCCTCCCCTTGGGTTGGCCATCTGCGTGGGCGACTGCACTGACCTGTGTCTGTACCAGCTCGTCATGCATCTCAAGCTACGCAGCAACGCCGACGACCTCGGCATGCGCGTGCTCGTGCCGGCCAACTGCGTGGACACCTACGACCTCAGCGTCGAGCAGGCCCAGGCGATCGGCGCCACGCCCCACGACGCCGAGCTGCTGCATCGGCTCTTTCTCTACCATATGGCCCTGAATGGGGTGGACGTGGTCCGCGAGATAGCCTGAGCCCGCTCGACGTGATCTGAGAGCGAGGGTTGGCGATGAGCGTCTTCGACGGCCGACGCCTGCCCGTGGACGCCTTCGGCCTGGACGTCGAGCGTCTGCGCCGCGGCTGGTACACGGACAAGTACTTCTCCAACGTCGCCCACATCCTCGCTCGCGCCGCGCGAGATGGCTACCGCTTCCGGGGCGAGGCGCCCCAGCGCATAGCGCGCCGCCTGGACACGACCGACGTGGACGTCGGCAACATGCGGGTGGAGATGCAGTGGTTCCCCCGCCGCCGGCCCTTCTGCGTTTTGGCGGGTGTGGACGAGGCTCTGGCCATCCTCAAGGAGTGCACCGGCTACTTCGGCGAGGGGGGCCACTTCGTCAACACCTACGACCAGACGCAAGTCTGGGCCGCCCAGGACGGCGATGTCGTGCCCTACGACGGCGACCCGATGAACGTCAGCCCGGTGCTCAAGGTGCGCGGGCGCTACCGCGACTTCGCCATCCTGGAAACGCCCACGGTCGGCGCGCTCACCAGGGGCTCACGCATCGCCACTAACGTATACCAAGTCCTCAAGGCTGCCCGCGGCAAGCCCGTGCTCTTCTTTCCCGCCCGCTTCGACTCCCACGAGGTCCAGCCCGGCGACGGCTACGCCTACCACATCGCCGTCCAACTGCTCAACCGGGAGACCAGCGCCGACCTCGGCTCCTTTGTCTCCACCGACGCTCAGGGGCAGTGGTGGGGGGGCTCCGGCGGCGGCACCATCCCCCACGCTGCCATCGCCTGCTACCTCGGCGACGTCGCCGAGGCCATGATGGCCTTCGCCGAGTACATGCCTCCCGAGGTCCCCCGCATCGCCTTGGTGGACTTCGAGAACGACTGCCTGGGCGACAGCCTCAAGACCATGAAGCGGATGTTCCTGGAATGGGCCCAGGCGAAGGAGGAGAACGACGAGGAACGGGCTTGCCGTTACAGACTCTTCGGCGTACGGCCGGACACGGACAGCACGCTGCGCGACGTCTCCGTGCCGCCCTCAGATGACCCAGAAGCCGACTGCGGCGTCAACCCCCGACTCATCCGTGCACTGCGCCGCGCCGTGGATGAGGCCTACAGGGGCTGGGACATACCTGAGCGCTGGCTGCCCTGGGCGCGCCAGTGGTGTCGCGAGGTCAAGATCGTGGCCACCGGCGGCCTCAACCCCGAGCGCATCGAGGCCTTCGAGCGCCAGGGCGTGCCCGTGGACATCTACGGCGTCGGCTCCTGGCTGCTGTCCTCATGCTCGCACTGCGGCACCAGCAACGACTTCACCGCAGACGTGGTGCGCGTGGAGATCAACGGGAAATGGCACGACCTCGCCAAGGTCGGCCGCCGGCCCTGCGACAACCCTCAGCTGCTCCCCGTGGACGTCTCCCATGAGCCGCCGGACACGCGCGACTAGAGCAGAGCCCTCGGCCTGCTATATCTCCACCGCCTCGCAGAGGGCCGAGGCCTTGGCCGCGCCTCGCCCACAGATGTGGCACAGGTACTTGGCGCCCTTCGCCAGCGTCGCCACCTTGTCCATCTGACGCTTGGCCGTCAGCTCGCAAAGGTGCTGGCCGTGGCCCTTATGCTCCTTGAAGAGCTTGTGTGCCTTCACGATCCGCTTCTTGTCCGCTCCGTTTGCCATGGTATCTGCCTCCTTGAGGCTGGGTTACCCGCTGATGCTCCCCGCCTGTGTTCTGCGCCCGACATCGCGCGCCAGAGCGGCCCCGCCGTAATCCGGGCCGCTACCGGCGTGATCCCTCCTGGGCCAGCCACGCTTCGAGCCGTTCCCGGATTTCGTCGCGAATGCGCCGGAAAGCCGACAGCCGCTCCTCCTCACTGCCCTCGGCCGCTGCCGGGTCCTCGAAGCCCCAGTGCTCCTGGCGCGCCGCGCCCCGGAAGACCGGACAGCTCTCGCGCGCATGGTCGCACACGGTGACCACCAGGTCGAAGGCTTGCCCCTCGAACTGCTCGAGGTCCTTGGGGGCCGCGCCGCTCAGGTCCAGCCCCACCTCCCGCATCGCCACCACCGCCAGCGGATGCACCTCGGGCTTGGGGTCCGTGCCCGCGCTGTGAGCCTCATAGCGGTCGCCGGCCAAGTCCCGCAGCAGCCCCTCAGCCATCTGGCTGCGCGCCGAGTTGCCCGTGCAGATGAAGAGCACGCGTTGCCTCGGCTCAGCCATATGCACACCTTCGCCCAACGGCCAGGAGAGACTAGCAGCTAGGGGTCATCAGTTACTGTTAGCTCGACCACGGGCTGCCCGTCCGACCACACGCCCATGTAACGCTGCTCGGGCGTGTTGCCCAGGGCCACCTCGCGGTTCTCGCCATAGAACGCCGCATCGGTGAGGGCATCGAACAGCTTCCAGAAGGCGTAGTAGTCCAGCGCGTCCACACGGGTACGCTTGGTCTCCGGTCCACCACAGGGTGCGAAGTGGTCGGCCACTAGCCGTGGCCTCCCGTGCCGATCGGTGTTGACGACGACGAAGTCCTTGTCCTCGGCCGGAACCTGGGTGGCGCCGCGGAAGATGTGCTTGGCCGACACATCCCCCGCCAGCTTGTCGTCGGCGCCCACCACCACCAGCAGTAGGCAGCCCTGCGGGATCTTGCCGAAGTCCTCCAGCGGCACGGTCCAGCCTCGGCCCCTCTCGGCGCCCGTGCCGGGCTCCACCGGCATGATGGCCTTGGGCGTGGGCAGGCCGTCTAAGGCAGCGCGCGCCGCCATGTTCGCCGTGATGGCCCCGCCCGCCGAGTGGCCCACGATGGCGAACTTCTCCAGGTCGGGCCGCACGTGCCCGCCGCCCTGCAAGCGGCGAATGGCGTCCTTAGTGGCGGCAGTCGCCAGCGGCGTGAAGGCCTGTGGCAAGGTCAGCGCGCCGCGTTGATACTGGGGGAACACCACGATGTTCCCGCGCTTGACCAAGTGCTCTATCCACGCCTGGTAGAAGCGCGGGTCTATGCCCATCCAACCGTGGTTGAAGACGATGAGCGGAGCCGTCTCCGGCGCGGGGCCGCTGGGCTCGAAGAGCCAATAGCGCGACCCGCCAGAGCCGTAGGAGCTCTCCGTCACCCCGGCGTGCTTGTAGTCCGCTCCCCCGGGTCCCTCGGCAGGCTGCTGGGGCGGAGCAGGGGCGGCGCCGACTCCCGGAACCACGGCCGTAGCGACCAGACAGGCGACAATGCCGCGCAGCATATGAGCCTCCCCCCAATGACGGGCCCGCGCGCCTCGGGCCGCTTTCAGTCCACGGCCAGGCGACCGTGCTTCTTGATATGCTCGACCAGACCGCCGTCGGACAGAATCCTGGCCATGACCGGAGGCAGCGGGGCGAACTCGATCTCCAGGTCCTTAGTGCGGTCGTAGACCTTGCCCGCCGCCAAGTCCACCTCCAGCTCGTCACCCTCCTCGATGGGGTCCGTGTCGCATTTGATGGGCGGCAGGCCGATGTTGACGCAGTTACGGTAGAAGATACGCGCGAAGTCCTTGGCCAGCACGGCCGCGATGCCGGCCATCTTGATGATGGTGGGCGCGTGCTCCCGGCTCGACCCCTGGCCGAAGTTCTCCCCGGCCACCACGAAGTCGCCCTCCTCGATCATCTCGTAGAAGCCCTCGCGCGCATCCTCCATCACGTGCTTGGTCAGCTCAGGCAAGTTCGAGCGCAGGTGGATCAGCCGCCCCGGCGCGATATGGTCAGTGCTGATGTTGTGGCCGAACTTCCACGCCCTGCCCTTGAGCATGCCGCTCACCCTTCTGCCCCGGCGTCACGCACCGCTACAGAAACTCCCTCGGGTCGGCTATCTTCCCGTGAATGGCCGTGGCCGCGGCCACAGCCGGCGAGCTGAGGTAGATGGAGGCCTTGGGATTGCCCATCCGCCCTTGGAAGTTCCGATTCTGCGTGGCCACACAGACCTCCCCGTCGCCCAGCACGCCCTCGTGCAGCCCGACGCAGGCGCCGCAGCCCGGCCCCGTGATGGTGGCACCGGCCTCCGCCAGCGTTTGCAGCGTGCCGTCGGCCATCAGGTTCAGGTACACACGCCGCGAGCCGGGGGTCACCAGCAGCCGCACCCCGGGGTCTATGCGGTGCCCGCGCAGGATCTCCGCCGCCTGCCGAAAGTGGTCCGCGTAGCCGTTGGTCGAGGTGCCCATGAAGACCTGGTGCACCTTCACCTCGCCGATCTCTCCGATCGGCGTTGCGTTGTGTGGGAAGTGTGGAGCCGCCAGAGTCGGCTCCAGGCTGCTCACGTCCACCTCATAGGTGCGCTCGTACTCGGCATCCTCGTCCGCGGCCAGCTCCCGGTAGTCCTCCGCCCGGCCCCACTGCTCCAGGTACTCGCGCGTAGTCTCATCGGGCGCGAACATCCCCACCTTGGCGCCGCACTCCACCGCCATGTTGCTGACGGCCAGGCGATCCTCCATGGTCATGGCCGCCGCGGCCGGCCCGGTCAGCTCGAGAGCCCGGTAGTTGCCGCCGTCTGCTCCAATGATCCCCAGAAAGTGCAGCATGAAGTCCTTCGACCCGACGCCCTTGGGGAAATCACCCGTGATGACCACCTTGATTGTCTCCGGCACGCGCATCCACGTCTGCCCGAAGGCGAAGGCCACGCCAATGTCCGTCGAGCCCATGCCGGTGGCGAAGGCGCCGTAGGCTCCGCCCGTGCAGGTGTGGCTGTCCGCCCCGACGATGACCTTGCCGGGCGCGGCGTACTCCTCGGAGACGACGACGTGTGAGATGCCGTTGCCAATCTCCGACAGCACGCAGCCGGTCTTGGCCACGAACTCCCGCAGGAAGACGTGATCATTGCTCAGCTCCCGACGCGGTGCCGGCGAGCCGTGGTCCAGGAAGAGCAGCACGCGCTCCTGGTCGAAGACCTCGTCTCCCAGGCCCATCGCCGCCATCTGCCGCACGGTCAGGGGCCCCGTCGCGTCCTGAGCATAGGCCAGGTCAACCTCGACCGCGGCGAAGTCGCCTGCCCGCAGGTCCCGCCCCGCGTGCTCGCTCAGGATCTTCTCGGCCAGTGTTTTGCCCACGGTCGCTGCCCCTCGCCGAGCCCGACGATCTGGCACGTTACTGCCTCCGGGCCCCGCACCCAATGCAGAGCAGGCCGTTGTTCCGCCTGCCCTCCTACGTAAGCCCTACCCCAAACGCCCGCACCTGGCTTCGTGCTGGATCACTTCGCGGGGCGCAGGCCGCTTCCTGCCGCCGACGGCCGCCCTCAGCCGGCCTGCCAACCACCTCACACCGTGCGCCTGCTAACGGCTCCCCCCGACGGCCTCCTCCGCCATGGCCCGCGCCAACTGCCGCAGCTTGCGCACGTCGAACTCCTCTTCCGCCACCTGGCGAGCCCTCTCGCGCACTTGCCGCGTCAGTTCGGGCCGCGCGGCCAGGCGGTCAATCTCGGCCGCCAGCCGCGCGGGGTACTCCTCGTCGCGTACCACGCGCGGCGCATACGGCAGCAGCGACCCTATCTCCGGCAGCACCAGGCTGGCCTCGCCCACATCGGTCGCGATCACGTACTTCCCGCAGGCCAGGTACTCGGGCAGCTTGATAGTCGTCCGGGCCCAGCCCACCGCATTGTTGGTCTGCGTGCTGAGGCAGGCGTCCATGGCGTTGATGTACCGGTACACTTCCTCGGGCGGCACCGGCCCCGTGAACACCAGCCTGTCGGCCACTCCCAGGTCCTGGGATCGTCCCCTCAGCTTGCCCAAACCGTCTCCGCCGCCCACGATCAGCCCTCGCACCGAAGGCTGTTCCACCAGCGCCAGGGCCTCCACCAGGTCCCAGCCATAGCACACCCGCCAGCGCTCGTTCCAGCGCACCGTTCCCACCAGGCCGACCACGAACATGTCGGTCAGGCCCAGCCAGGCGCGCAGGTCCTCGGCAGGAGCGGGCCGCATGACCTCCAGGTCCACGTGATCGGTGAGCAGGCGGACGTTGGCGTAGCCGCGCTGCTCCAAGTCCTTCTTGTGGAAGGTGCCCCTCACCCCGATCATTGCCGAGCGCCGCAGCGCCGCGTCCTCCAGGAGCCTGGCCGCCCTACAGACCAGCTCGCCCCTGCCCAGCACCAGCCGCTGGTAGCCGTAAATGTCGTCCCCAGTGAGGGTGATCAGCGCGGGGCGACGCCGTCCGCTGAAGAGCCACCCCAGGAAGTTGGTGGCCCCCAGGTCCAGCAGCACCACCACATCCGGGCGCAGAGCCCTGACCTCCCGTGCCAGTCGCACGGCGTCCCGGCCTCGGCCCTGTTGCCGGAAGCGGATGTGGACCTCGTGCTGCTCCCATCCACCAAACAGCACCTGGGCACGCAGGCCCATGGCGCTGTTCTCGTCACCGTTGACCAGGACCAGTACTCTCATGCTCTGCACTGTGGGGAAGGAACCGGCTGACCTACGGCCACGAGTGGGCGCGTGTCCTACGTCAACACCAGGTTATCCCGATGCACGATTTCCTCGTGGCCCGAGCGGCCCAGGATCTCTCGTATCTGCGAGCTGTGCGCCCCCTGGAGCTTCCGGGCCTCCGCCGCCGAGTAGTTGACCAGCCCTCGGGCTATCTCGACGCCCTCGCTGTCCACCACCGACACCGCAGCGCCCGCCCCGAACTCACCCACCACCTCCACCACCCCCGCGGGCAGCAGGCTGGCGCCATCGGGATGCACCAGCGCCCGCTTGGCCCCATCGTCCACCACGATCGCCCCCTCGGGAGTCAGCGCCGTGGCGATCCACGACTTGCGGCTGCTGGCCCGTCCTCGCGGTGCGAAAAAGGTGCCCACCTCCTCCCCGGCGATGATCCGCGAGAGCACCCGCTCCTCGCTGCCCCTGGCTATCACCGCCGGAATGCCCACCGACGCCAGCGTCCGCGCCGCGTTGATCTTCGCCAGCATCCCGCCCTTGGTGACCGCGTCCTCCACCTTGCCCACGTACTCGAGCACCTTCCGGTCGTCCACCTCCACACGCCTGACCACCTCCGCCGAAGGGTCGCTCGCCGGGTCGGCCGTGTACAGCCCCTGCGTCTCGGTCAGGAAGATGAGCACGTCGGCGCCGATCTTGCTGGCCACCAGCGCCGCCAGCTTGTCGTTCTCGCCGAAGGTCACGCCCGCCACCGACACGCTGTCGTTCTCGTTGAAAACGGGTATGGCCCCGCTGGCCAGCAGCGCCTGCGTGGTGTTGCGAATGTGCAGGTAGCGCTCCCGGTCGGCGATGTCCTCCGTGGTCAGCAGGATCTGGGCCACGGTCTGCTCGTAGGGCGCCAGCAGCCGCTGGTACGTCTGCATCAGCGCCGACTGGCCCACTGCCGCCGCCGCCTGCCGCTTGGAGACGTCGTCCACCTGGTCCGGTAGGCCCAGGACCGACAGCCCCAGGCCCACCGCCCCCGAGCTGACCAGCAGCACCTGCCGACCCTCGTCGCGGAAGCCCGCCACCTCCGCGGCCAGGCGCGCCAGCCGACCCTCGTTGACCCCCCCGTCGCGCAGCACCACCCGGCTGCCCAGCTTGATGACGATGACGCGCGCCTCGGCCAGGTGCTCGCGCCGCTCGCCCTCGGTTGCCATCGCCGGTCACTCCTACTCCCGAATCTGCCCCGATCCCCGGATGACGTACTTCGTGCTGGTTAGCTCCTCCACGCTCATGGGTCCGCGCGCGTGCAGCTTGTCCGTGCTGATGCCGATCTCCGCCCCCAGGCCGAACTGGCCCCCGTCGGTGAAGCGCGTCGAGGCGTTCACGTAGACCGTGGCGCTGTCCACTTCCTTCAGGAAGCGCTCGGCGCGCGCGTAGTCCTGCGTGATGATGGCCTCGGCCAGGCCCGAGCTGTACCGAGCGATGTGCTCCAGCGCGGCGTCCATGTCCGCGACCACCTTGACCGACAGGATCAGGTCCAGGTACTCGGTGTCCCAGTCCTCCTCTGCGGCTTGCTCCACTCCGGACACGATCTCACACGTCTGCGGGCAGCCACGGATCTCCACTCCGGCATCCTGCAAGTCCTTGGCGATGGCCGGCAGGGCCCGTGGTGCGATGGCCTCGTGCACCAGCAGCGTCTCCACCGCGTTGCACACCCCCGGGCGCTGCACCTTGGCGTTGTGGACCACACTGACGGACATGTCCACATCGGCCCCCTCGTCCACGTAGATGTGACACAAGCCGCGGTCGTGCTTCAGCGTCGGGATCGTGCTGTTCTCGGCCACCGTGCGGATTAGCCCCGCCCCGCCCCGGGGCACGATCAGGCTCAGGTACCGGTCCATCTTCAGCATGGCCATGACGGCCGCCCGATCGGTGACCGGGATCATCTCCACCGAGGACTTGGGCAGGCCCTCGGCCTCGCACGCCGCCGAGAAGACCTCGGCCAGGACCACGTTGGAGTTGATGGCCTCCGAACCGCCCCGCAGCAGCGCCGCGTTCCCCGCCTTCACACAGAGCCCGGCCGCATCAATGGTCACGTTGGGCCGCGACTCGTAGACGATGCCGATCCCCCCGATGGGCACCACCAGCTTCACGATCTCCAGGCCATTGGGCAGCCGCCACATAGCTCGACCGCCCCCGATGGGGTCGCGCAGCGCAGCCACCTCCTCCAGGCCCTGCGCCATGCCGCGGATGCGTTTGTCGTCCAGCAGCAGCCGATCCAGCATGGCCTTAGGTAGGCCGTTCCTCTCGCCCCGCTCCAGGTCGCGGGCGTTGGCCTCCTTGATCTCCTGGCCGCGCTCCTCCAGCATTTCGGCCGCGCGCAGCAGGGCGCCGTTCTTGGCGCCCGTCGAGGCCCTCGCCAGCTCGCGTGAGGCCTCGTAGACGGCCCGCGCATGGGCTTCGACCATCTCCTCGATGTCCTCGACTGTCGCTGCCTCACTGCCCATGTCGCCGCACTCCGTCGTCATTCATACCGACCACACCTTCGTTCGGCCTACATCTGCCCTGCCCTGCAGATTGTAGAGCCTCCCCTGCCCGCTGTCAATCAAGCCGCCACAGCCGCCTCTGCACAATCTGGACCATCTCCAGCGCCTGCTCGATCTGCGCGTGCCGCGAAGCGTGCAGAGGAGGCGGGTGCTCCTCATCAGCCGAGCCCCCCTGCTCCACCAGCGCCGCCAGGGTGGCCGCCACCGACCGAGACAGGCCCGGCAGATCATACCCGCCCTCCAGCACCAGCCCCAGTCGGCCGCCGCACGTCTCCTCAGCCAGCGCGGTTGCCCGCTCCGCCAGCCCACGGAACCCGTTCACGGTCACTCGCATACCGCCGATTGGGTCGGCGAAGTGGGCGTCGTAGCCGGCCGACACCAGCAGCAACTCCGGCCCGAACTCACGCACAATGGGTGCCAGGACCTCATCCCAGGCGCGATGGTAGTGGTCGTCCCCGGCCCCAGCCGGCAGCGGCACGTTGACCGTGTATCCCTCCCCCTCGCCTACCCCGATCTCATCTCGCGCCCCGGTTCCCGGGTACTTGGGATGCTCGTGGACGGACAGGTAGAGCACGTCCGAGCGGCCGAAGAAGGCGTCCTGCGTGCCGTTGCCGTGGTGCAGGTCCCAGTCCACGATAGCCACCTTGCCGGTGCCCAGCTCGCGCACGGCGTGGGCGGCGGCGATGGCCACGCTGTTGAACAGGCAGAAGCCCATGCCGCGGTTGGCCGTGGCGTGGTGGCCCGGCGGACGCACGAGGGCAAAGGCCGGGCGCCTCTCGCCCACCCCGATGGCGGCCGCCTGGATCGCGGCACCTGCCGCCAGCAAGGCCACGTCGTAGCTGCCGGGAGTGACCAGGGTGTCCAGGTCGAGGTAGCCCCCACCTCCGGCGCTGACTTGCTCCACCAGGCGCACGTAGTCAGGCTGGTGGACGAGATGTATCTGCTCCCTGCCGGCCGGCGTGGGCTCAGCAACCTCTGCCTCGTCCCACAGCCCCTGGGCCTTCAGCTCGGTCAGAATGCGACGCAGCCGCTCCGGCCGCTCGGGATGCGCGTCGGTCCCGTGGGCCAGGAAGCGGCTGTCGTAGAGCACGCGGATGGGCCGCCGGGTCTGGCCACCCTCCCCCATCACGCCCCTCCCTGGGCAGCCCGCAGAGACTTGCGCAGGTGCTCCAGGCTGTTCCTAGCCACCTCCACGGTGTTCTGCGAGAAGTCGAAGATCTCCACCGAGACATACCGATCGTACTGAATGTCACAGAGGGCCTGCATGATGGGCACGAAGTCAACGTTGCCGTACCCGGGCCCCAGCTCGTTGTCGTCGTTGGCGTGCACGTGATACAGCCACTTCGCGCTCTCGCGCAGGGCCTGGGGCGCGTCCACACCCTCGGTGGCCATGCTGTAGCAGTCCAGGATCATCTTCACGCGGGGGTGGTCAATGTCCCTCAGCAGTCGCCGTACCTCGCGCGGCGTGTTCAGGAAGTTGCCCAGGCCGCTGTGCAGCGGCTCCACGCAGAAGTACACCTGCTCGGCCTCGGGGATTGACATGCAGTCGAGCACTGCGTCCATAAACCAGTCCCAGGCCATGGCCCTGGTCACGCCGGGCTGCACGTTGCGCTGCTTGGGCGAGCCGAACACGAGCACCTCGCCCCCGATGTCGGCGCAGAACTTGACCAGCTCGCGCAGGTAGGCCTTCGTCCTCTCCCGCACCGGCTCTTCATCAGTGGTTACGTGCAGGCCCTCGGGCTTCACCAGCAGCCAGTGAATGCCCGCAATCTTGAGCCCTGCGGCCGCCGCTTGTTGGGATATGCGGTCCCGCTCCGCGGGCGAGATCTCGGTCACCGAGTCGGCCAGCGTGAAGGGGGCAAGCTCCACCGCCTCGTAGCCCAGCTCCGCCGCCGTCGCGAGTTGCTGCTCGAAGCTCATCTCCTCGAACATCTCGTTGCACACGGCGAAGTGCATGGCGTGCCCTCCTGGCGCGTGTCTGCCCCCTCTCGGCCCGTTCCCGCTTGGGCGAGCCGGTCTGCCGACACGCTGTCACATGCAGCCGCCGCTCAGGCCGACGGCTTACCGGCCGGGGAACCGCGAGGGGCCCGTCCCGGGCCCAGCGACCGGAGGCGGGCGCTGCCCGCTGATCATGCCCTGGGCCTCTTGGATCCCGTCCTGCGCCGCCACCGCCCACATGCTGTCCCCGAACTTGGCCAGAAACTCCTCGAACAGCTTGATGGCCTCCTGCGGCCGGTGCAGGTTGCGCAGGGTGATCTGCGCCTTCTTCAGCAGGGCCATCTGCGCCTCTGCCGGCGGCGGCTCGATCTCCAGGATGGCCGAGAACTCCCGGTGGGCCGTGGCCGGGTCGCCGCCCACCTCGCAGGCGCACCCGATCTGGTAGCGCAGGTTGGGCGGCAGCGGCCTGTCCGGGAACATCTGCGTATAGTCCCGGTAGATCAGCATCGTCTGCCGGGGCTCCGATCGCTGGGCCAGCAGCGAGATGGCCGTGTGGTAGTGGTAGACCGAGCGTTCATCGTCTCTGGTCATGCCGTAGGCCTTGGCCAGAGCGATGTGCGCGTCCAGGTTCTCCGGCTCCTTGACCAGAACGTCGGAGTACCCCTCGATCACCTTCTCCCAGTTGCCGATTGCCAGCGCCTCCTCGGCATCCTTCAGCAGGTACTCCTCGCCCGCCTCCGTCTCCAGGTGCAGCACCAGTGCCATCAGCATGCCGTAAAGGAACCCGCCGATGTGCGCCCAGTTGGCCACCGAGGTGTGCGTGGCGCTGGCCGTGGCTATGGCGGAGACGCCCGCCCACACCTCCTGAGCCAGCCAGATGCCCAGGAAGACGATGGCCGGCAGCGCCACCGACCGCAGGAACATCACCGTGAGCAGCACGCCCGTGCGATAGAAGCGCACGGCGAACAGCCCCAGCACCCCGGCGATGGCCCCGGAGGCTCCGATGGCTGCAATGCCCATGTCTTGCCGCGCGAAGGCCAGCGTCATCACGTAGTGCAGCAGCAGCGCCGCGATGCCGCTGGAGAAGTAGAGCAGGGCGAACCAGGCGCTGCCCAGCGCATCCTCCACGTGGCGCCCGAAGATCCACAGAAACAGCATGTTGAATAGCAGGTGCAGCAGCCCGCCATGCAGGAACATGGCCGTGACGATGGTGTACCACTTGATGGATCCGGGGACGAAGCCGAAACGGAGCGCCGCCACCTCGAAGGCATTGCGCTCCACCCTCTCCACCGCCTCAGTGGGCGCCTCCTCTTCCTCCTCCGGCACTATGATCCCCTCCGGCACCTCGGGCCCCGCCTCCTCCGACGGCTCCGACGACCGTACCGCCACACCCGCGGTCGTCTCCGGCTGCACCAGCGCGAACACGCCCAGGAAGACCACCACGTTCAGCGCCACCAGCACGTAGGTCACGTAGGGGGTGCGCTTGAGGTCCCGCTCCGTCGCGTAGGGGATCAGCATGTCAAGCCCTCACCCGAGCCGGGAACGCGCCCCGACCGGTAGCCACCGGGGGCCGACCAGTCGTTGGCCGGCAACAGGCTATCATAGCCCCTGCCTCTTGTAAAGCTCCCGCAGCCATCTCACCATTCCTCCTCAAACCGCACCAGCCGCGCCCCGCGCGACACGGCCGGCGGCCGCGGGCGCGGCGCCATCAGCCTCCACAGGAGGATTCCCGCCAGGAAGCCGCCGATGTGCGCGAAAAACGCGATGTTGCTGCCGCCCCCGCCCAGAGAGCCGATCGCCGGGAAGAGCTGCATCACGAACCAGAAGCCGATCCAGAAGAAAGCCTGTACCTCCACCAGGCCAAAGAACCACAGGAAGGGGATGAACGTCAGCACCCGGGCGCCCCGGAAGGCGACGAAGTAGGCTCCCAGCACGCCGGCGATGGCCCCACTGGCCCCCACCGTCGGGGTGCTGGCGTCGCCCGATACCACCGTCGAGAGCGCGTGCACAAGGTTGGCGGCCACACCACACACGATGTAGAAGACGATGAACTTCAGGTGCCCCAGCCGATCCTCCACGTTGTCGCCGAACACCCACAGAAACAGCATATTGCCGCCGATGTGCAGCAGCCCCCCATGCAGGAACACCGAGGTCACCAGCGTCCTGAGCACCGCCAGCGGCCTCTCCACCACCTCCCAGGAGACCAGCTCAACGGGTCTGAACCCGTAGAGCTGAGTCACCCTCGGCTCCATCACCTGATAGCCATACACCAGCAGACAAACGCCGATGATGCCCACGGTCACCACCGGCGTCTTCCGCGACCGCAAACTGTCGCGCAAGGGGATCATCAGCTAGGGGCTGTGGGGCCTCATCTCCTAATCAATGGCTATCTTCTGGCCCTTGGCCTCCGGCGGGGACAGCTTGGGGGCCCGGATCTCCAGCACGCCGTCGCGGAACTTGGCCTTGGTCTGATCGGCGTCAATGGCCGTGGGCGTGGGCACGGTACGCGCGAAGCGCCCGTAGTAGCGCTCCCGCCGGTGATAGCCCTCCTCCTCCACCTCCTTCTCCCGCTTGCTCTCGCCCCGGATCGTGATGCCGTCCTCGGTGGCGGAGATCTCCAAGTCCTCCTTCTTCATGCCGGGCACATCCGCCTGGACCACCACTTCCCCCTCGGTCTCGTAGACGTCCACCGTCGGCCGGCCCTCCCCCTCGGCGGGCCACGCCATCGGCCAGGGCCGTCCCGAGAAGATGTCCGAGAACAGACGGTCCATGTGCTCACGCATCCTGCGCATGTCGCCGAATTGCCCCCAGGGCGCCAGCTTGTCCATGGCTCAACCCTCCTCGGTTGGAATTGACCCAGGACCTCGGCCGCCGCGGCGGCCGAGGTCCCGTGCTCTTGAGCCCAATGCGGCCTACATCATGTCCATGCCGCCCATGCCGTGGTCGTGCGGCGGCCCGGCCGGGGCCGGCTTCGGCTTCTCCGGCTTCTCCGCCACCACGCTCTCCGTGGTCAGGATCATGCTGGCGATGCTGCCAGCGTTCTCCAACGCCGAGCGGGTCACTTTCAGCGGGTCCACCACGCCCGCCTTGACCAGGTCGTCCATCTCCTGGGTGACGGCGTTGAAGCCCACGCCCTTCTTCTTCCGTCCCTTCACCTGCTCCACGATGATGGAGCCCGACACGCCCGTGTTGTCCGCAATCTGGCGCAGCGGCTCCTCCAGCGCCTTGCGCACGATCTGGGCGCCGATGGCCTCGTCGTCGGCCAGCTTCAGCTTGTCCAGAGCCGGCAGTGCATTGATGAGGGCCGTGCCCCCACCCGGGACGATCCCCTCCTCTACGGCCGCACGGGTGGCTGACAGCGCGTCCTCGAAACGGTGCTTCTTCTCCTTCAGCTCCGTCTCTGTGGCCGCGCCCACCGCGATGACCGCCACGCCCCCGGCCAGCTTGGCCAAGCGCTCCTCCAGCTTCTCGCGGTCGTAGGTGGAGTCCGTGGTCTCGATGGCGTTCCGCAGTTGCTGGAGCCGCCCCTGGATGGCCTGCTTGCTACCGGCGCCCTCGATGATGGTGAAGTCGTCCTTGGTCACCACCACGCGCTTGGCCTGGCCCAACTGGGAGAGCTCGACGTTCTCCAGCTTCAGGCCCAGATCCTCGGACACGAACGTCCCATCCGTCAGGATGGCCATGTCCTCCAGCAGGGCCTTGCGCCGGTCGCCGAAGCCCGGGGCCTTGACGGCCGCGCATTGCACCAGCCCGCGCAGCCGGTTGACCACCAGTGTGGCCAGGGCCTCGCCCTCCACGTCCTCGGCCACCACGAACAGGGGCCTGCCGGCCTGGGCCACCTTCTCCAGCAGCGGCACCAGATCGGCCACCGAGCTGATCTTCTTCTCGAAGAGCAGCACGTAGGCGTCCTCCAGCACCGCCTCCATGGTCTCCGGATTGGTGACGAAGTAGGGCGAGATGTAGCCCTTGTCGAACTGCATCCCCTCCACGAACTTCAACTCCGTGGCCAGGCCCTTGGACTCCTCCACCGTGATCACGCCGTCCTTGCCCACCTCAGCCATGGACTCAGCCACCACACGCCCGATCTCGGCGTCGTTGCCCGCGATGGCCGCCACTTGCTCGATCTCCTCGTGCTTGGACACCTCGATGGCGTCCTTGCGCAGCGCCTCCACCACCTGCTCCACGGCGGCGTCAATGCCCCGCTTCAGCGCCATGGGCTCGGCGCCCGCCACCACCGCCCGCAGGCCCTCGGTGAGCATGGCGTTGGCCAGAACGGTCGCCGTGGTGGTGCCGTCGCCCGCCACATCGTTCGTCTTCGAGGCCACTTCCTTCAGTAGCTGCGCGCCCACGTTCTCGAAGTGCTCCTCCAGCTCGATCTCCTTGGCCACCGTGACGCCGTCCTTGGTGATGGTGGGCGAGCCGAACTTCTTGTCCAGCAGCACGTTGCGTCCGGTCGGGCCCAGAGTCACTCTGACGGCGTCCGACACGATCCCGGCGCCGCGCGCCAGCGCCTGCCGGGCCTCTTCGTTATAGAGCAGTTCCTTGGCTGCCATCTTGCTTTCCCTCTCCTTTCCTTGGCTGGTCTCCGCAGGACCCAGCCGCCGTGGGCTCCAGGCCCACTAGACCTCCTTGGCGTAGATGTCACTGACGTTCAGGATCAGGTAGTCTTCGCCGTCCAGCTCGATCTCCATACCTCCGTACTTGGCGAACAGAATGCGATCCCCTTCCTCCACCTCCAGGGGGATCGGCTCCCCCTGCTCGTCGCGTCGCCCCTCGCCCACCGCCACCACCGTGGCCTTCTGCGGCCTCTCCTGCGCCGCATCGGGCAGGACGATGCCGCCCCGGGTGGTGTCGGCTTCGTCCACTTTAACCAACACGCGATCACCTAGGACTCTCAGCAACTGGACTACCTCCCTCTACTCTGGATGTAGCATTCGTCGGCTCTGACGGCCGAACGTATCAGCCCCGCGCCCGTCTGCCCCGGGCCACCGGGCACGGGAGTGATGCCTGTTGTGGCTACGCCGGCCCCGCCCCTCCCCGCCCGGGGGCGGGAGCTCTTCTCGCCTCACGAGGCCTTCTCCTCGCCCGCCACCAACAGCCTCAGCTCGATCTGCCCGTCCTCCGCCTCGGCCACTATGGTGTCCCCGTCCCGGAATTCGTTGCGCAGAATGGCGCTGGAAATCGGGTTCTCCACCATCTTCTGGATGATGCGCCGCAGGGGCCGTGCCCCGTAGGCGGGATCGAACCCGTTCTGGGCCAGCAGCGCCCGCGCCTCGTCGGTCACTTCCAGCTTCATCTCGCGCTCCGCCAAGGCCTCGCGCACCTTGTCCAGCATCAGCTCCGCGATCTGCCCGATCTGCTCCTTGTTGAGGGCGTGGAAGACGATGATCTCGTCAATCCTGTTCAGCAGCTCCGGCCGAAAGACCAGGCGCAGCTCCTCCAGAACCTGCCCACGCATGCGCTCGTAGGCTTCCCGCTGCTCCTGCTCGTCCCACGCCGGGTCGGGGGCCTCGATGAACTCGCTGCCGACATTGGAGGTCATGATCAGCACCGTGTTCTTGAAGTCCACCGTGCGGCCCGCGTTGTCCGTGAGGCGCCCGTCCTCCAGAATCTGGAGCAGGATGTTGAACACATCCGGGTGGGCCTTCTCAATCTCATCCAGCAGAATGACCCGGTAGGGCCTCCGCCGCACGGCCTCGGTGAGCTGGCCGCCCTCCTCGTAGCCCACGTAGCCCGGAGGCGCGCCGATTAGTCGGGACACCGAGTGCTTCTCCATGTACTCGGACATGTCAATGCGCACCATGGCGTCCTCGTCGTCGAACAGGAACTCGGCCAGCGTCTTGGCCAGCTCGGTCTTGCCCACGCCGGTGGGTCCCAGGAAGATGAACGAGCCGATCGGCCGCCGCGGGTCCTTCAGCCCCGCCCGCGAGCGCCGGATGCACTCCGACACGGCCTCCACGGCGGCGTCCTGCCCGATGACCCGCTCGTGCAGCCGCTCCTCCATGCGCAGCAGCTTCTGCGCCTCCTCCTCGAACATCCGCTGCGCCGGCACGCCGGTCCACTCGGAGACGATCTGGGCGATGTCCTCGGCCTCCACCGTGTCGCCCACCCCGCTCTCCGCCTGCCAGCTCTCCTTGGCCTGCTTCAGCTTGGCCCGTAGCGGCTCGGCCTGGTCGCGGATCTCGATGGCCCGCTCGTAGTCGCGCGCGTCCGCCGCGCGTTGGCCCTCGAAGTCCAGCTTCTCCAGCTCCGCCTCCAGCTCCCGGATCTCCGGCGGAGCGCTGGAGATCTCGATCCTCCGCTTGCTGGCCGCCTCGTCTATCAGGTCAATGGCCTTGTCCGGCAGGAAGCGATCCGTGAGGTAGCGCGCCGACAGCTCGGCCGCCGCCTCCAGCGCCTCGTCGCTCAGCTTCACCTCGTGATGCGCCTCGTACCGGTCCCGCAGCCCCTTGAGTATCTCGACGGTGTCCTCCACGCTGGGCTCGGAGACGAATACTGGCTGGAACCTGCGCTCCAGCGCCGCGTCCTTCTCGATGTGCTTGCGGTACTCGTCCAGGGTGGTGGCGCCGATGCACTGGAGCTCGCCCCGCGCCAGCGCGGGCTTGAGCATGTTGGAGGCGTCCATGGCCCCTTCGGCCGCGCCCGCGCCCACCACCGTGTGCAGCTCGTCAATGAAGACGATGATCTCCCGCCCCGCGGCCTTGATCTCGTCCAGCACGCCCTTCAGGCGCTCCTCGAACTCGCCGCGGTACTTGCTCCCCGCCACCATGGCCCCCAGGTCCAGAGCGATCGTCCGCTTGCCCTTGAGCATCTCCGGCACGGTGCCATCGGCTATCTGCTGGGCCAGGCCCTCCACGATGGCCGTCTTGCCCACACCGGGATCGCCGATTAGCACCGGGTTGTTCTTGGTGCGCCGCGTGAGCACCTGGATGACGCGCTTGATCTCCATCTCGCGGCCAATCACCGGGTCCAGCTTCTGCTCCCGCGCCTCCTGCGTCAGGTCCCGGCTATAGCGCTCCAAAACCTCGTAGCGGCTCTCGGCGTGCTCGTCGGTCACCCGCTGCGCCCCCCGCACCTCCTTCAGGGCACCGTAGATGGCCTCCACATCCACGCCCTGCGCCCGCAGGGCCCGCGCCCCCGTGCTCTGCCCCTCGCGCAGCAGCCCAATGAGCAGGTGCTCGTTAGCCACGTAGGTGTCTTGCAGGCGCTGCGCCTCCTCCCAGGCCAGGTCGAAGACCTTCTTGGTGCGCGGGGTGATGTAGATCTGCTGCTGGTCGCCCGGGCCGGTCACCTGCACGCGCGGCACGCGCGCCAGCGCCCGCTCCACCTCCTCCTTCACCTGCGCCGGCTCGATGCCGAGCTGCTCGCACACGCGCCCCACCACACCGCCCTCCTGCTCCAGCAGCGCCAGCAGCAGGTGGTCCGCGTCCAGTTGGTTATGGCCGTAGCGCGACAGAATCTCCTGCGCCGCCGCCAGACTCTCCTTGGCTCGGTGCGTGAGGCGGTCAATGTCCATGGCTCTCGCCCTCTCCTGGGCTCCCTAGTCCTCTATCTCCACGATCTTGGCGCGGCGCCGGCCGCTCTGCTCCTCGGACCCCTCCCTCGGCACCAGCGCCGTGCGCCGGGCGTGCTCGCTAGTTAGCCGCGCCACCTCGTTTTGCAGCTCTCGAATCTGGTCCAGCAGGTCCAGTATGACCTCCACCCCGGCGATGTTGACGCCCATGTCCTGCGTCAGCCGCTGGATCTGCCGCACCCGCTCCAGGTCGGCCTCCGAGAACAGCCTGATGTTGTGCGGCGAGCGCGCCGGCTCCAGCAACCCCTCTCGCTCGTATAGCCGCAGCGTCTGCGGGTGGCACTGGAGCAACTTCGCCGCCACGCTGATGACGTACACTGGTTCATGGGGGTCTCGCGGCATTCTCCTCGCCTCGCTCTGCTCGGAACACCACTCCTACTCTACTCGCCGGACGCCGCCCTCCGCCCGGAGCCCGGCCTCAGGCCTGCGCGTGGGTCTTCGTCCCAGGTCTCGGCCAGCTCCTTGAGCAGCTCCCGCTGGCGCTTGCTCAGCTTCTTGGGCGTCGTCACCATGACTCTCACATACTGATCGCCCGATCCCCCGCCTCTCACCTTGGGCATCCCCATCCCCTTCAGCCGGAGCGACTGCCCGCTCCGCGTCCCCGCCGGCACCTTCAGCGTGGCGGTCCCGGTCATGGTGGGCACCTTGATCTTCGCCCCTAGGGCCGCCTCCGGGAAGCTCACCGGCACCTCGCAGTACAGGTCATCGTCATCCCGCTCGAAGAACGCGTGTGGCTGCACCACCACGCGTAGTATGAGGTCGCCGTTCGGGCCTCCCTGCCGCCCCGCGCCGCCCTCGCCGGCCACGCGGATCCTGCTGCCCGTGTCCACCCCGGCCGGGATCTTCACCGTCAGGCGCCGATCCCGCTGCGCCTCTCCCGAGCCGCCGCACTTCCGGCAGCGGTTCGTCACCTGCTGCCCCGTGCCGCGACACGACCGGCAGGGCGCCCCCAGGGTGAACACGCCCTGCTGCGTCTGGCTCGCCCCCGTGCCCTGGCAGGCGGCGCACGTGGTGGTGTCGCCGCCCCGCCCCTGGCACGCGGAACAGGTGTCGGCCAACGACAGGCTGAACCGCCGCTCCGCTCCGAAGAAGGCGTCTTCCAGGCTGATGCTCACCTCGTGCTCGATGTCCTGCCCGCGCTGTGGCCCCGTCTCGGGCCACCTCTGCGCTCGCGCGCGCCCGCCGCGCCCCAGGAACTCCTCGAAGATGTCGGAGAAGCTGCCCCCGAAAGCGCTGGCGAAGTCCGAGAAGTCCGCCCCCGTCGTCGTGTAGGTCCAGCCCTGCGGCCCGCCCCGATGCGCCTGCTGCCACTGCGCCCCGAACCGGTCGTACTGCTCCCGCTTCTCGGGGTCGCTCAGGACCTCGTAGGCCTCCGAGATCTCCTTGAAGCGCTCCTCCGCCTGCGCATCGCCCGGATTCACGTCGGGATGGTGCTTGCGCGCCAGCTTGCGGTAGGCCTGCTTGATCTCCTTCTCGCTGGCACTGCGGCCGACGCCCAGGATCTCATAGAAGTCCCGGCGGGCCATTACCGTCACTTCCCCTGGTCACTGCTAGGCGTGTCCGAAGGCGACGACGCCTCCTCCGTGGCGGCCTTGATCTCCACGCGTTTGGGCACCTGACCGGGCGCCTTGCCGATGCACACTTCCAGCACTCCGTCGCGCAGCGAGGCCGACACCGTGCCCCGATCCGTGCCCGAGGGCAGCTCCACCGTCCGGCGAAAGGTACCGTACCGTCGCTCCCTCCTGCTGACCTCCATCCCCGCGCGGCGCGTCGGCCTGCGCTGGCCGCAGATCACCAGGGTCTCGTCGTCCACGGTGACCTCGACCTCACCCCTGTGCACCCCGGGCAGGTCCAGCCGCACCAGGAAGTGCTCGGCGGTCTCCGAGATGTCCATGGCCGGCGTCCACGACTGAGCGCTCTCTGCTGGCATTGCCCTCTAGCCCTCTCCGCCCGGCTCTAGTCGGCCACGTCTATCTTGATCTCCTGCGGCCCGGCCTGCTCGCATTTGGGAAGCTCCAGACGCAGGACGCCGTCCTCCAGCTTGGCCCGCGCGCCCTCCGGCGCTACGCTCACGCCGATCGAGAACGAGCGGCTGAAACGTCCGTAGTTGCGCTCTATGCGATGGAAATGCTCGACCGGGCTCCCCGGAGCCAGCCGGCGCTGACCGGCGATGGTCAAGGAGTTCCGGGTCACCCTCACCTGGATATCCTCGCGCCTCACGCCCGGCATCTCCACCTCCAGCGCGATCTGCGCGGAGCCCTCGTAGACGTCCATCGCCGGGGTCCACCGGCCCTCGGGCGAGACGGGCGACTGGAAGGACAACTCGCCCGCCTCGCTGAACAGGCCGTCCACCGCCTCCCGCAGTCTCTGGAACGCATCCGTCGGCCGGCGCGGCCGCAGTGCCATGAGCCTGTCCTCCCGTCCTGCTCTGCCCGGCGGTCCCAGCTACTCCTCGTCCTCGGCGGTGAACTCCGCGTCAATGACGTCGCCGTCCGCCTCTGCATCGCCTGTGCCGGTCGCGGCCTGGCCCGTCGTGCCCTCGGCCTGGCCCGCTGCCTGAGCCTGCTTTGCCTGCTCGGCGGTCTGGGCCTCGTACACCTTTTGGGCCAGGGGACCCATGGCCTCTTGCGCCGCCTGGATGGCCGCGTTGATGGCCTGGGAGTCATCGCCCTGCGCCGCCTTGCGCAGCTCCTCGATCTTCTCCTGCACCGGCTTCTTCTCGCTCTCGCTGACCTTGTCGCCCAAGTCCGTGAGCGCCTTCTCCAACTGGTAGGCCATGCTGTCGGCGTTGTTGCGCGCCTCCACCAGCTCGCGCTGCCGCTGGTCCTCCTCCGCGTGCGACTCCGCCTCCGACACCATGCGATCTATCTCTTCCTGGCTCAATTGACCCGAGCCGGTGATGGTGATGCTCTGCTCGTTGCCCGTGGCCTTGTCCTTGGCCGATACGTTGACGATGCCGTTGGCGTCTATGTCGAAGCTGACCTCAATCTGCGGCACGCCCCGTGGCGCTGGCGGAATGCCGGTCAGGTGGAACTTGCCCAGCGACTTGTTCTGCGCCGCCATGGGGCGCTCCCCCTGGAGCACGTGCACCTCCACCGTGGTCTGCATATCCGAGGCGGTGGTGAAAGTCTCTGTCGCCTTGGTCGGGATGCTGGTGTTGCGCTCGATCAACTGCGTTGTCACGCCGCCCAGGGTCTCGATGCCCAGGGTCAAGGGCGTCACGTCCACCAGCACCATGTCGCGCATCTCGTCGCTGAGCACGGCCGCCTGGATGGCGGCGCCCACCGCCACTACCTCGTCGGGGTTGACGCCCTTCTTCGGCTCCTTGCCCGTCAGCTTCTGCACCAGCTCCTGCACCGCCGGGATGCGCGTCGAGCCGCCCACCAAGATGACCTCGTCAATGTCCTCCTTCGTGATCTTAGCGCCCTTGAGCGCGTCCTCGATGGACACCCGAGTCTTCTCGATCAGGTCCCCGATCAGCTCCTCCAGCTTGGCCCGGGTCAGCGTCTCCTCCAGGTGCTTGGGGCCCTCCCCCTCCACCGAGGTGATGAAGGGCAGGCTGACCGTCGTCTGCACGCTGGTGGACAACTCGCACTTGGCCTTCTCGGCGGCCTCCTTCAGGCGCTGAAGCGCCTGGCGATCCTTGCGCAGGTCAATGCCCGTCTGTTGCAGGAACTGCTCCGCCAGCCAGTCAATGATGCGCTCGTCGAAGTCGTCCCCGCCCAACTGCGTGTCGCCGCTGGTGGCCAGCACCTCGTAGTAGTCCCGGTCCTCGCCGCCCTTCTTGGCCAGCTCCACGTCCAGGATGGAGACGTCGAAGGTGCCGCCCCCCAGGTCATAGACCAGGATGGTGGCCTCCTTGGTCTCCTCCTTATGGCCGTAGGCCAGCGAAGCGGCCGTGGGCTCGTTGATGATGCGCCGCACGTTCAGACCCGCGATCTCCCCAGCGTTCTTCGTGGCCGTGCGCTGCGTGTCATCGAAGTACGCCGGCACGGTGATGACCGCGTCCGTCACCTTCTCGCCCAGGTAGGCCTCGGCGTCCTCCTTCAACTTGCGCACGATCATGGCCGAGATCTCCTCGGGCGTGTAGTCCTTACCGTCTATCGTGGTCTTGTCCCGCGTGCCCATCTTGCGCTTGATGGACGACACGGTGCGCTCCGGATTCAGCACGGCCTGGCGCTTGGCGGCTACTCCCACCAGTCGCTGGCCGTCCTTGCCGAAATGCACTACCGACGGCGTCGTCCGTGTGCCCTCGGGGTTCGTTATGACCACCGGCTCCCCGCCCTGCACAACCGCGACACACGAGTTCGTGGTACCCAGGTCTATTCCGACTACCTTGCCCATCCCGTATCACCGCTTTCCTGCCTGCCGCGGGGCAGGCCGGTCTTTCCCCGCATGGCGGACACCTTGCCGCAGCTCCCCACTGCATCTGGCCCAGGGGTCAAGGGGCTCGAGCTCGGCGTGTTGGGCCGCTCTGGGCGTCGCTTGACCGCCTCTTGACGGCGGGCATCGCGGCGCCGGCGGGATTACTGCTCGTACTATATACCCTGAGTCTATTATTGTCAAGATACTTATGCCCCAAACATTAATTAGCGTGAACTCCACCATGTGCCGCGCCCACCCGACTCACCTGCCACTCCTCCCATTCGGACCGATTCTCCCCTCGCTTGAACACGCCTCGGGCATGCACACAAACCCGGAATCCACCATCCCCTCCAGACGTCTACACAACACAGTCGGCCATCCGCTGACGGCTCGACCACCCGCGCGGGCAGGGCTCACGCGGCAGGTGGCGACGCCCGCGTCGGTGAAACAGCCCGTGGATGCAGCGGGCGCGTCATGCTGCGCGTCCGATGACGACCCATAGACAAGAGGAGGCCGCCCACATGAGCAGGCGCGGCGCCGCTTCAGTGATCGTCCTGGCCGTCTTGCTGGCCATCAGCGTTGCCGGTCTCGTCAAGCTGCACGCCGATCGCACCGTCCTCCTCAAGACCTTCGAGCGCTACGCTAGCCTGGCCCCCGGACCGCCTCCGCTCGGGCCGCAGGAAACTCAGCGCATCGTTACGGCCCTGGAGGACGCCAGGTCCAGAGTGGCGGGTAGGGACTACCGAGGCGCCTTGCAGGCACTGGAGGACGTCGAGGCGCCCGCCCGCGTGGCCACCGCGCCGAGGGGCGAGGGGCCACGTCCTGGCCGAGGTGGGGGCCCCGGCGAGCCCCGCCTCCCCGGCTTTGGCGCCGCGGAGCGCGCAGGTGAAAGCCCCCTCAACATCACACCGGAGGCTCTGGAGTTCCTGCGCCAACACGAGGAGCTGGGCCGCAAGGCCATGCGCATAACCGGCCTGGGCCGCATGCGCAAGGAGCAGGGCCGCGATGTCAGCAGGGGGCGCGAGGCCTTCGCCCGAGCCATGGCCGCCGCCGAGCGTGGTGACCCCGAGGCCGTTGACCGCCTTCTGGATGAGGCCGTTGAGGCCCTGGGCGGCTTCCCCGCTGGCATGCGTCAAGGCCGCGGCCCCGGCGGCGGGCGCGGAGGCGAGCGAGGGCGGCCCGGACGCCAGGGCCCGGGAGGCCGCAGCCCCTTCGATCAGATCATGGGGCGCCTGACCGAGGCCATCGAGCGCGCGGAGAAGCAGGGCCACGACGTTAGCCGCCTGCGTCAGCTAATGAGCCAGCTTCGCCAGGCGGGCCGGGCCGAGGACGAGGCTCGTGCCCGACAGCTCATCGCCCAGGCCGCGCAGGAGCTGCGCAAGTACGAGGGCGGCCAGGCGCGTCCCGGCGGCCGACGCCCCACCGGCGCCCGCAGGCCCCCCACGGGTAGGCGGCCGCCCGGTCGCGCAGGCCCGGGCCGTCCCGGCTTTGCGCGTGAGCGGCCCGAGAGGCAGATGGCGGGCCCGCTCTACGCCTTGCAGAACGCACTGATGACCATGCGCGCTGAGCAGGGCTTGCTGGGCAGCATCGGCGAGCACCTCTTCAACGCCAAGCGCTCCCTGCGCGAGCACAACCAAGAGCAGGTTAGCGACATACTCACCGAGGCGCAGGGGGACCTCCAGGACATCAACAGCGGCCGCGTCCGCCTGGCTGCCTTGAGCAGCCGTCCCCCGGAGCGACCCGGCGGCAGGGAAAGGCCTCGCGGCCCTGGCGAGGGCCCGCCGCGCATGGGTCCGCCCGGCTTCCCGGGCATGGGGCCCGTCAACTTCCTGCCCTACAAACCCGAGGAGGCCGAACAGGAGCTCATCGCCTTCCTCGACGAAGTGCACGCTATGTCCGACATCGAGTACTCAGCGGCGCGCGAGGACCTCCCCAGGGAGCTGCTCGAGCGCATCCGGGCGGAGCCCTTCCCGACCGAGCCCGAGCCCACGGAGCCCGAGGTGGCCATCACGCGCGCCGCCACTGAGGAGCAGGTGCGGGCGCGCCTGCTGCTGGCCGAGGAGCCCTTCAAGGAGAGGCAGGCGCGGGGCGAGGACGTCAGCGAGGTGGCCGAGAAGCTGGCGGAGGCGCGCAAGCTGCTCTATGAGCGCGAGTACGAGCGCGCCATCGCCCTGGCCAATGAGGCCCTGGAGATGCTGGGCGTCTCGGTGGAAGCCATCATGAACCGGGACCAGGCCTCGGACGTCGTTGAAGAGGGAGCCAACCGAAGAGAGGAGCCTGAGCCATCATGAAGCGTCGTCGCCTGCCGCGTCTGCCCCTGACACTGACCGTTTCGGTCCTGCTCGCCGCCCTGGTCGTGGGGGTGCTTCCTGTCGGCACTGCCCTGGCCCAGCCACCTCCGCCCGCTGCCCCCATTCCCGGCGGCGGCCCGCCGGGCCCTGGCGGGCCGGGCCCGGGCGGCTTTGGGCCCGGCATGATGCCGATGGGCCCCCGGATGATGGGGGCCCCAACGCCCGCCATCGCGGTCGCCAACAACTCCGTCTACGTGGTCCTGGGCGGCACCATCTACAAGTTCGACGCCGAGACCCTGCAACTCCAGGCCAAGAACGAGTTCATCAAGCCGCCGGAGCCGCCTGCCGGCTTCCTCGGCCCGCCCGCGCTGGCTCCGCCCGGAGCCGGCGGCGAGGGCTAGTCTGCCCGTGTAGCTTGCCTGCACTTACGTAGACAGCATGAGGG